>JALHHH010000004.1:0-11577 GCA_022837485.1 Bacteroidales bacterium | reverse complement strand
TGATTGAAGTATAAATAACTTTAACCAGAGGAGCCTGACTGATGATCTTATCAAAATACATCATCATTGGCCTGAAAATGATGGATGATCCAAGAAAACCAATCAGAGTGATTGCCAGGATAATAACCATTAACCCAAGACCCGGGATCTTAAATCCAAAGATATCGTAAATCACGCCGGTAAGTATGCCGTCAACAAAGTTGAATGACACAATAATAATGTAAACGGTAAGAGCAAAAGGAGCTATAAACAGCAATCCCTGCAAAAACCAGGCAAGCAATTTGCCCCAAAATCCGGATTTACTCATAGTCAATTTATTACAAACGAAAACCTGCTTAAGTCAGGGATTACAAAGGTAATCCTTTTAGGGCTTTAACCCGTTAAGTTCAGGACAAGAACCGCTAATGACTTTGGAAAAGCAGCGATTGTAAGGAAAAGAAGTTAAATATCAATTGCCGCTGGCAGATAATCCATACCCCGGTTGAAAAATGGCTATCCCTTGAATCATTATTATTGGGCAACAAAAGAACGGAGTTCACAATAGAGGCGTTGAACAGGCAATCCCATGACGTTGAAATACGACCCTTCGATGCGGTTAACTCCAACGTAGCCTATCCATTCCTGTATTCCATAGGCGCCGGCTTTATCGAAAGGACGCCAGGTTTCCACGTAATACGCAATCTCTTCATCCTTCAGCTTTCTGAAATACACATCGGTGTTAACATAAAATTCCCTGTATTTATTAAGGCTGACCAGGCAAACACCGGTGCTTACGGTGTGCATGTTCCCCGACAACTTTGAAAGCATCTGTACTGCTTCTTTTTCATCCCCGGGCTTACCAATGCATTCTCCATTAAGCCAGACAATAGTATCGGCCGTTATCAGCAGGGTATTTTCACCGTATTCCGACAAGTCAAAAGCTTCGGCCTTTTTGCGGCTGACGTACAATGCAATCTCTTCTCTCTGCAAACCTTCAGGATAATCTTCGGCTGTCGGCTTTACCTGTATTTCAAAATCCAGCCCGGTTTCTTTCAGAAGCATTTGCCTGCGTGGCGACTGGGATGCAAGAATTACACGAAACGGAAAATTGCTCAGAGGATTTATCATAAGGCTCTGAATTCTTAATTAAGCGGGATTGTGATCATACTCAGCACACCTAAAAGCATCAGCAATTTCAACGATAAACTTAATCGCGCATAGCCCATCCTGTCCTTCACCCGGAAAGCAACAAAGAGAATGGAAAGTGCGGGCAGCATCCCAAACAAACCCAAACCAATGGCTGTCAGCGGGTAGGATGCCAATTCCAGCCAGACAACTGCCAGTGAAAGCAATACGTTTACCAGAATTATAAGGCCGATAAAAAGCTTACGGGAAGCGTCCAATCCATAAGCGACAGGAAAAGTACGACACCCGGCCTCCCTGTCGCCTTCGGCATCTTCCATATCTTTTATCAGCTCCCTTGCAAGACTTACCAGGAAAGCGAAGACGGTATAACCCATTGTAAAACGCGTAATATGCGGCAGCACAGGCCTTGCTGAAATGAAGGATTCAGGAGACAGTTTCAGGCTGTAGAATCCCGACAGCCATACAATGAGCAGCACCATTGAAGACAAACCGGCAACAATGACATTTCCGAGAATCAAACTTCGTTTATAATCAGCTGCATAGAGCCAAAGCAGCATAGCAACGGCCGGAAAGATCAGCCCCATGCTTAATGAGGATGTGCGATATGCAACATAAACCCCTGCAAGCAAAGCCAGAATATTGAAGGCATAATACATGGCAAGAGCTTCCTGCCTGCTGAATATACGTTCAACAATCACTCTTTCCGGCTTATTGATCGTATCATTTTCCACATCAAAGTAATCGTTTATAATATAACCACCGGCTGCAACCAGCACCGTAGCAAACACCAGTGCAGTGAATTCCAGCACAGTACTGGTAAATTCAATTCCGGTTTCAGTAAAGAAAAAATTAAAAACAAAATACTTTAGCAAAAACTGAGTCAATGCTATTACCAATAGGTTAGGCCAGCGTACCAGTTTAAAAAAGGCTGAAATTCGGGTTGGGTTGCTTATGCTCATTTTTGGGTGCCAAATTATAATTCAAGCTGCTTTGATGCAATGTTTACCGCAATGGTATCTTCGCGCTATCATCCGCACTGTTACCAATGGAAAGCGTTGCCGTTCATCCACTTGCCCTGAACTTTCATTACCTGTTCAATTACATCGCGCACACAGCCCTCGCCTCCTCTGGAATGGGAGATATATCGGCTGATCTGACGAATTTCCTCGGCTGCATCGGCAGGACAGACCGGCATCCCTGCTCTGCGCATAACCTCGTAATCCGGTATATCGTCACCCATATATAGCACCTCTTCCGGTGTCAGGTTATTATCTTTCAGGTACGTCTCAAAGACCTCCAGTTTATTCTCAACACCTAAAAAAACGTCCTGAAGTTTGAGTGCATTGCAGCGGTGCCGCATCGATTCGGAGTAGCCACCGGAAATTACGGCAACACGATATCCGCTTTTTATAGCCAGCTGAAGGGCATAGCCATCTTTCACATGACCCGTACGGAGCTGGTCACCCGAATTAGTAATAAGTACTACACCGTTGGTAAGCACTCCATCGTAATCAAAAATCAAGGTTGTGATATTGGGAAGGTCTTCCCTGAAATTGGTCATAAGGTCAGATTTTGCTTATCGTTGTTTCAACTTAGCGATGCTGTTGCTGAGTGTTTTATACATTTCCTGAATTTCCGGACTTTTTGCCAGCATTTCCAGATGTCGCTGTATGGTAGACTGATCTCCGCGAACAGCAGGTCCGGTCTGCAGCATTGCGGGGTCCTGTCCGCGGAGCCTTAAGGCGGTTTCCCTGATCAGCGGATAAAGGATATCGGGTGCCACGCCGGTTGGCTTAAGCAGATCAGTAGCCAGAGCATACATATGATTTGTAAAGTTTGATGCGAAAACTGCCGACAGGTGAATGACTGCACGCTGATCGGAGTTGATATCCCTGACATCTCCTGAAATTCTGGATGCAAGTTCTTTCAGAAGGCCAGCAGTTTCGGGCCGGGAAGCTTCTATGCATACAGGAATTTCATCAACCATGGGGTTGCTGTAGCGGCTGAACGACTGAAGAGGATAGAAAACGCCGCATTTTGCAAATCGTTTCGACAGCACATCCAGAGGTTGCGATCCGGAAGTATGCACAACTACCCCCTGAAACCGGCCCGTTTTCTGAAGTGCGTCGGCAAATTCAGGAATTGAGTTATCGGGAATTGCGATTACCAGCAGATCGGTACTATCGTCGAAAACTGAAATATCCGTTCCTGCCTGCGCATTAACAGCAGCAGCCAGAATTGCAGCACTTCCGGAAGTCCGGCTGATAATATGACGAATCTTGCAGCCAGCTCTGCTGAATGCGGGTGCCAGGTGGTGTGCAACATTTCCGGCACCGGCAAAAGAAACCGAACGAATAATTTTCTCTGCCATCATGCCGCTAAAATACAAAAATCCCGCGGAGGCTACCCGGTAACTTTTCGTGCTTTTACAGCCCGTTTCCACGTTGAAACAGTCAGCCCGAGAAACATAATTACCGAACCGGTCCAGAGAATAAATATCCACGGAAAGTGCAGCACCTTTACAACGATAAAATCGAGTTGCTTTTCATAAATGCCAACATGAATGGTTTCGGCACGTTCCGAAACACCATCGAAGCGCAAACGGTATTTGGTTCCGCTGATATCGGCATACCCCATATCGGCCTGACCTGCACTTACGCTATATTTAAGCGGATACGACTGTATTGCTCCAAGGCTGTCGGCAGCTTTCAGACGTGCAACAATCGAAATCTGTTCTGCATCAGAACTCATATCGCTGATGTACAGTGAATCAAACAAAACCGGAGTATTTCCGGCCATGAGCGTATCGCCCAGTGAAAACTCAGTATGACCGGAAAGCACAAATCCTCCGGGCAAACGCTGCGACCTGTCCTGAGCGAACGTCACGTACATGTAAATATCGCCCGACAGCATATTTCTGGTATCCGGGTTATGTACATTCCCCATCATAGAATTGTACTTCACCGATGGATAGAGTGAGAATTTATGATAAAACTGACCATCGGGGCCTTTTTCAAGGAAATCGACCTGATGGAAAGTCTCATCCCGTACATCCTCACTTCCGGTATAATTCACGTAATAGCTGCCTAGAGGTTTAATCTGGTCCTTAAAGAGCATCATATTGTCGCCACCGCCCGGCATTCCCGGAACGCTGCCTTTGGACAGGGTTTCGGTATTGGCAAACGTTATCAGAACGCCCAGAAGGAAGATCCCGAATCCAACGTGTGTAATTCCTGCAGCGGCATTGCTGATTTTAGTAGCAAACCGGAAGAGATATGCAATGGAAGTGAAAGTAGCAAACAGTATGCAGAAAAGAAACACCCCGTGTACCACGCTCATGTCTCGATCGATGAAGAATCCGGCAACAGCCAGAACCAACGATAGTACAAACGGGTATATGATGTTGCGGGCAAAAGTCCTAAATTCATTCTTTCCATAGTTAAGATACTGGGCAAGTGCCAGCAAAAGGGTCATAATGATGGCAAACGGAAGCTGCCAGGTATTATAAAAATTCACCACATCGGAAGGAGGTGCCATGTTTGTACCAAACACTTTGTTGATTACTGGTACCGATGTAGTGCTGATAACTTGAAACGCAGCCAGAAGCATTACTATGGCACCATACATCATTAGAAATTCGCGGGTAAACAGTTCAGGCAGATCGTTGGCACGGATGTTTTTCCTGTTTTTAACCAGCAGAATCACGGGCATCAGCACAAACGTGAGAGTAAAGAGTATCAACTGAAAACTGCGGCCATCATCGCCAAACGCATGTACCGATGTTTCACCCAGCACACCCGATCGGGTAAGGTAACTGGCATAAACCACCATGATAAAACCAAAGAATGTAAAGATATACGTTCCGTAGTAATATTTGTCGCGTTTATACGAAAGCAGCAGATAGTGGAGTGCTGCCACAAGAACCATCCAGGGAACCAGCGAAGCATTTTCTACCGGATCCCAGGCCCAGAAACCACCGAAGGTAAGCGACTGATAGGCCCAGGCACCACCCAGGATAAGACCTATACCCAACAGTCCGATCGTCAGCGAAATCCACGGCAACACCGGTTTTAGCCAGTAACGCTTGTCCTTTTGAACCAGAGATGCAAAAGCAAGGGCATAAGGAAACAACGCGGAGGCATAACCCATAAACAAAAGAGGGGGATGAATCACCATCCAGGGGTTCTCAAGCAAAGGGTTAAGTCCGTTACCATCACGGATAAAGCTGAGGTAGTTGGGATGTTTAAAAAACTCATTGGCCATATTTTCAGGCACTTCCCGCAATAAAATAAACGGATCGCTTCCAATGGATAACCCAAAGACGCTGATCCCTAAGATCATGGTATTCAGAAAAACCAAAGCAAGAGAAAGCACCCACATTACACCGCCTTCCAGCTTGCGCGATGTATACATGGCTCCTATTCCGAAAAGGGCAATAAAAATTCCCCACAGAAGAAAACTTCCCTCCTGCCCTGCCCAGAAACTCGAGATAATGTATTTGTCCGGCATCAGTGACGAGCTGTGCTTGAAAACGTAAGCATATTCAAAGTAATGCTGTACAATGATATACATAAGGATAAGGCCTGTTCCCAGAAACGACAGAGTCTGTACCCAGTAAGCCACGCGTCCGTAAAGCCTTATCCGGATTTCCTGTGAAGGATCGGTTTTGAACAACCTCGAATAAAAGTAAAGAGAAAAAATTCCTGCAAGCAGTGAAAGGTAGATCAGGATGCGACCAGCAATCGCAGGAGCAAGATGTTCGCCAATATATGCAACTTCGTTCATAAGTATATATTTATCAGTTAGTAAGACTGTTTTCACATGAAATGAATTCCTGAAATAACAGGAAATCATTACAGCCACTAAATTACAATACTTTCTCTTGTTTTATAGACGGAAATAAATCATCTTTGCTAATGATGCAGCACGGCATCTAAACATGTATCCTAAGGCTAACAATATACCTGTATGGATATTGAAATAAAGATTGTCGAAGGCAGTAAAATGCTGAAGACTTTTATCCGGCTTACTGCCGCGATTCACCAAAACGATCCGGACTGGCTCCCTCCAATTTACATGGATGAATATCGTTTTTTTAATCCCATTTACAACAAAGCACTTGGCTATTGCGACACAATTATGGCCATTGCCTTTCGAAAGGGCGTACCCTCGGGAAGAATTATGGGAATCATTCATCATCCTTACAATGAGCTGAAAAACGAGCGAACTGCAAGGTTCAGTCATTTTGAGTGTTATAACCATTCCGGCGTCGCCCGTGCTTTGCTTGGTTTCATCGAAAACTGGGCCCGTGAAAAAGGAATGACGCAGGTTACAGGTCCATACGGCTTTTCCGACAAGGACCCGCAGGGATTCCTCGTAGAGGGATATGGCGACACGCCGCTGATTGATGCTTCATGCAACCTGCCCTATATGGTCGACCTTACGATTGAAAACGGGTATGAAAAACTGGTGGACTGTCTTACCTACCGTTTCTCCATCCATAAAATGCTGCCCGAGATCTACAACCGGGTTCAGCAACGGCTGCTGAACAGTCGCCGTTACGAAGTGATTGAATTCACGACTAAAAGAAAACTAAAACCGTTTATTGTGCCGGTGCTCAGGCTCGTAAACCAGACCTACCAGGAATTATACGGTTTCTACCCGATGGATGAAGCAGAGATGCAAGACCTAGCCAGCAGGTATATGCCGGTTATCGATCCCAGATTTGTAAAAGTAATTAAACTGGAAGATGAAATAGCAGCATTCGTTGTCGGATTGCCAAATATGACACGGGGGATACAGAAAGCAAAAGGAAAAATGCTGCCTTTTGGATGGATACACATACTGAATGGATTCCGGAATGCCACACAGCTCGACCTTATGCTGGGCGCGGTAAAAAACGGTCAGCAGGGCCTTGGTCTGGAAATCTGCATGGGATTGAGACTACTGGATTCTGCAAAAAAAGCAGGAATGAAGACGATTGAAACGCATTTGATTCTGGAAACAAATACCCCCATGCGTTCGGTGATTGAACGGCTGGAAGTTCCTGTTGCCAAACGTTACCGGGTCTTCAGGAAAGTGCTAGACCAGCAAGGCTCAAAGGAACAGATCAGGTAATATCCGCTGTTAAAACGAAACGTCCCGGTATAATAGGACCCGGGACGTTTTTTCATGCATAATGAAGCTTATCGGGCATATTTGAAGTCTTTGCCGAGGTAGCGGGCGGATGTTCCGAGGAAATCCTCGATACGAAGCAACTGATTGTATTTTGCTATACGGTCCGTACGGCTTGCCGATCCGGTTTTAATGAGTCCGGTATTAAGTGCTACGGCGAGATCGGCAATGGTTGTATCTTCCGTTTCTCCTGAGCGGTGACTGATAACGGCGGTATATCCGTTACGGTAGGCCAGGTTAACTGCATCGATGGTTTCGGTAAGGGTACCAATCTGGTTTACCTTCACCAGAATTGAATTTGCTATACCTTTATCGATTCCCATCTGCAGGCGTTTAGAATTGGTAACAAAAAGATCATCGCCAACCAACTGGATTTTGTTCCCCATTCTGTCGGTCATCAGTTTCCAGCCGTCCCAGTCGTCTTCAGCCATACCGTCTTCGATGGAGATAATAGGATATTTCTCTACCCATGAATTCCAATAGTCTACCATTTGAGCGGGAGTAAGCTTATCGCCAGTGGATTTTTTGAGGTGATAAACTTTTTCTTCTTCGATAAAATACTCCGATGAAGCAGGATCAAGGGCGAGGTAAACGTCGACGCCCGGCTTATATCCGGCTTTTTCGATTGCCTGAAGGATAACGGTAACCGCTTCCTCGTTTGATTTCAGGTTAGGAGCGAACCCGCCTTCATCGCCAACGTTTGTAGAATATCCTGCATTTTTCAGAACCGACTTCAGGTGATGGAATACTTCAGCACCCATTCGGAGTGCTTCGTTAAAGTTAGGTGCACCAACCGGCATAATCATGAACTCCTGAAAATCGATGGCATTGTCTGCATGCGATCCACCGTTGATAATGTTCATCATTGGAATGGGGAGAGTATTTGCATTTACCCCGCCAACATACCGATACAGCATTTGTCCGGATTCCTGAGCAGCGGCGTTGGCCACGGCCAGAGAAACGCCGAGGATGGCATTTGCACCGAGATTGCCTTTGTTGGGTGTGCCATCAATTTCAATCATCCTGTGGTCAATTTCATTTTGCTCCGAGATAAAGTATCCCTTGAGCTCTTCGGCAAGAACTTTATTCACGTTCTGAACGGCTTTCATAACGCTCTTTCCGAGATAGAACTTCTTATCACCATCGCGCAGCTCCACGGCTTCATGAATTCCGGTGGAAGCTCCGGAAGGAACGGCAGCACGACCAAACGCACCTGACTCGGTCAACACATCTACTTCCACGGTTGGATTCCCTCTCGAGTCCAACACTTCTCTACCTGAAATACTTACGATTCTCATGTTGTTGAATTTTATAGTGATTATCTATGTTGTATGCTAAGCAATTGCCTGATAAGATGATACCCAAAAACAGACCCGACAGGAAATCTGCATGCAAAGATACATTTTTTTTGCGAATCAGAGGGCTTGTAAAGGGAAAGTTAGGTTAAAGGATAATAACGGAAGAGTGCCATTCCTCATCATAGCGATGAATCAGGCACCGCCTCCGTTCACGGTGGCAATCAACACACTCAGGTTCGAAGTGAGCAGCTTTACCGAGATGGCCATCAGGATGACGCCAAAGAATTTACGAAGGATATAGGCACCGCTCTCCCCCAGCATTTTCTTCACCAGGTCGAGGTAGCGCAATACCAGGTAGACGATCACCAGGTTGAGAAAGACCGCCAGGATGATATTGAGGGTATGATACTCCGCACGCATGGAGAGCAGGGTGGTGAAGCTTCCGGGGCCGGCAATAAGGGGAAAGACCACCGGAAATAGGGTGGAGGAGTTGTCGGTATTGGTGCTGTCATTCTTGAATATCTCCACACCGAAGATCATCTCGATGGAAAGGATGAGCAACACGACTGCTCCTGCCACTGCAAAAGCCGAGATATCAAGTTGGAACAGTTTCAGGATCCACTCTCCCACAAAGAGAAACCCCACCAGGATGGTCAGCGAATAGAATGCAGCCTTTTCAGGATGTATGGTTTTGTTTTGGCTTCTCAGATTCAGGAAGATGGGCACGGAACCGGTCACATCAATAATGGCGAACAAAACCAAAAAAGCACTGATTATTTCCACACCGTTAAAAACCATCATATCCGGGAAAATTAGAATTGTGAAACCACATGCTTACCTTTTGTCACAAAAATAGGCAAAATTCCCGGATGATCCAAGAAAATCGATCATTCATGCCATCACTTCGTGGATTGTCTCAAAGGGATAGGGATTGGGATGCACCCGGTTTAGATACCTGATGATCCGGAACGCATTGAAATGATGAAAAAAGCGCTTTCGGAATGCATGCACAGTAGCACTGTTCTGTTTACAGTCGGCAATCATGCCCCAAAAGTCGTTCTCCTGCAGATAAGCAACCAGCGATGGATGGAGAGCATCCATGATGGCCGCACCCCTCCCTTCATCCAGGTGGAAGAACTGATCGATACGCGCAAAAAGCAGTGAGAGTTCCCGGAAGGATCTGCGGGAATAGACCTTCAACACCCCGTCCGGCTCCTCCAGTATCTTCTGCAGTGCCGGTCCCGTACCGAAAGGAACCCGGTCGGAAAAGCGTGCCAGGGGATAAACGACCACATCCGGCAACTCCATGATGTTTCCCCGTACGAAAATTTTCTGCAGAAAATAAAAATCCTCTCCCCCTTGCTGTCTCCCCATACCGCCGGTTTTCACATAGCCGTCCGCTGACACGGCAAAAGCCGACCCAATGGTATGCCAGTAAAAGGGAAAACCAATCTGTTGCAACATCTTGCTAACGTAACGGAGATAGGATTCATATTGTCTGACAGCTTTCTCCAACCGGGAATCATCACCTTTTACCCGGTGTTCAAATGCATGCAGGGTAGCATTCAGTTTTCCGTTTGCAGAGAAGGCATCCCAGATGGCTGTGAGAAAATTGGAGGAAACGGTGCAGTCTGCATCAAGGGAAATAATTACGCCATGCTTCTTCTCATGATGCAGGAAATGATGCACCGCAAGATCCATTCCTATCTTTCGTGCAAGCCCCACACCGGCATGCTTGCGGGGCAGTTCCTCGAAGAGAAGCGGAAAAAGGGTGATGCCGCCGGGGTCGGTGAGCGAGCGGGCACGCTGAAGGGTTTGCCGATAGGTAATTCGGTTTTGCAATATCCCTCCCTCTGCTGCATTTTCTCCCGCATTACAGACCACCGCTACCAGCACCTTTGCATTGGGCCGATCGCAGGCCAAAAGAGAATCCAGTGTTTCCGTCAGCTCCGGTTCATTGTAACAGGGAATCACCACGACCATATCTGCAGCGATCGCAGTGGGATAGAGGATATCCATGTATTCTCTCTTTTGTCTGTCAACATATTGCCTCCAGCGTTGCATAGAAAGCAGTGTAAAGGGGTAAAAAATAAGGCCCTTTTTGCAAAGAACCTTATCCGATCACCTCTCAGGAGTGATCATTTCTTTTCCTCTTCCGGTTTGGTTGCCGCGGTGGCGGGTCCATACCGTTCGTTCAGAAAGGCAATCACCTCTTCAGTGATATCATATTTCCGGTCAGCATACAGCACGGTACTGGTGGTACGGTTGCTGAAAATAATCTCATAATGCTTTCCTTTACTGAATTCGATCATCCGCGCCTTGACGGTGTCTTCCATCTGAATATTCAATTTCTCCAGACGTTCTGCCAACTGCTGATATTCCTGGTTCATCTGCAGTATCCGTTCCTGCTCTTGTTGCGCTCTCTCCTGGCTTAGGAAGGCATTGTTGCGCAGCTTGCGTTCAAATTCCTGGGCTGCCGAGTTGATCTGGTTCTGTCGCTGGTTGAGGGTGGCACGTGTGCTCTCCTCTTTCCGCAACAGGGATTCGTTCAGATCCTTCGCGAAATTGTAGTTCATCAGGAGAGAATCCACATTCACGTAGGCAATTGGCAAAGTGATTGAGGAATCGTTCAGCAACAGGGAGAGCTCTTTACCGTTGGCGCTACCAGCCGATCTACCGGAAGTGAAGTGCAGAATGTACAGAATAATCAGGGCAACCGCCAGCACACCACTGACGATGTAGGGAGTAGAATTCTTCATTGTAACGGATTTATAAATTTTCTGATTTCAATAATTTCTCGATCGGACTCTCTCTTCTGTTCAATTCCGCATCCTGTGATGTGGCACAATGAATCCCTTTGTCCTGCATTGCCTTACACTCACCAATATGAAGGCTTGGGAACGCCCCCTTACGGGAGAAGAAGACCCGCACTCCCATCAGCAGGATGGCAATGAACAGGATAACGATCCCTATCAGTACG
>JALHHH010000138.1 GCA_022837485.1 Bacteroidales bacterium | reverse complement strand
GGAAAAGGCCGTGGAACCCAGGTGCAGCGGTTCGCGATGGGCGCGCTCTGCTTCCTCGACGGTGATGTAGCCGGCCTTGGTCTCGGCGTCGCTGCCCCCGGCATTGGTGGCCGTCAGGCTGACGGTGTAGGTGCCGGGCTCATCGTAGGTGTGGCTCGGGTGCTGCTGGGCGCTGGTCCCGCCGTCCCCGAAGGTCCAGGCCCAGGCGGTCGGGTCGCCCGTCGAGGTGTCGGTGAACTGCACGGTGAGCGGGGCGGTGCCGGTCGTCGGGGAGGCGGAGAAGGCGGCGACCGGGGGGGTCGCCGGCAGGCCTTCCCAGGCGAGCCGGGGGTAGTCCTCGCCCTCTACGATGAACCAGACCTCGTCGGTGTAGGTTGCAGGGGTGGCGATGCTCCAGTTCGCGAAGGTCGCAATGGTTTTCATCTCGGCCGTGGTCTTGCCCACGGCTCCGCCCGTGGAGGTCGCCTGCCCGGAGGTCTCGGTGTCCCAGTAGGTGGCAATGGCACCTACCCCGGGGTTGAAGACCTTCCCGATCGCCCCTCCCGCCGCCTCCGGTGGGAGGTTTGAGACTTCGACTCGACCGGACGAGTATGAGTTCTTGACATACTCGCCGCTAATGAGGCTGTGTTGGTCCCATGCGCCGATCAGCCCCCCGGCAGTACAATAACTTTCAGTGCCCCTACAAACTACAGATCCCGTCGCGTAACTGTCTTCAATCATGCCCGTGGTGCCGGGATTATAGTCCCCGATCAACCCCCCGACAAATTCAATCCCGTCTACACTTCCGGTTGCATAACACTTTGTCACTGTTGTCTGAGTGCATTCACCTATAAACCCCCCAGTTCCGCCATCTCCTCCAGATACCGTTCCTTCCGCAGAGCACGTATCAATGATACACCGAGTAACAGTACCCCCAAAACCCCCATTGGAGTATGCGTTCCAATAATCCTCGTTAATTCGGACGTCTCCTGTCGCGCGGCACCCCGTCAGGGTCACATCGACCGCCTCCCCGATCAATCCCCCACACGCGCTGTCGGCATAGATTATATCGCCGCTCGCGGAGCACGCGGATATTGTGGTAGCATCATACGCTTCTCCAACCAACCCCCCAACACCCCACATGCCAAATTTGAGATTTGCGTCTGAATACCCTCGGATCTCGACATCCGCAGAACAGGAAGAAATGCTAGTTCCGTATGAACTACCGACCAGTCCCCCGACAAAACTACTGGCGTAAAGAACTGTCCCGGTTGTAGTACAGGATGAGATATTACACCCGTCAACGTACCCGACTAATCCTCCAGAATACATGACATAGAGGGCCTCTGACCCCCGGATCTCCCCATTTACACTACAGTTAAGGATTTCGCATTCGTATGCGTACCCCCCTAGCAAACCCAAAAACGCACGGTGGTGGTTAAGTGGATCGTACTTATAAATGCAATCTATGCTCCCAGAAACGGTACAATTTTCAACCCGTGCGCAATCCACCTCGCCAAACAAGCCACCAGAACACTCTCCCGCTGTAACGGAAACATTGTCAAGAACAACGTTCTTGATGACGGCACCATAATTAATCCCCGTAAACATCCCAATATACGAGGACAGGGGATAATACATGGAGAGATCCCGAATCTTGTAGCCCAGACCATCATACGATCCAGTGAACCAAACGCTGGAGTTTCCAATAGGTGTGAAGTTCGCCCCCGCCGGGCATTGGATGTCAGCGGTCTGGATATACTCGGCGTCCAGTGTCCACCCGTCCGTCCCCGTCCCGACCTTGCACAGGTCCGCGTAGGTCGCGACCTCAAAGGGATCAGCCGCGGCCCCAGCCACCAGGGCGAGGGAGAGGAGGAGGGCGAGCGCCAGCCGGCGCAGCGGGATCATTCCGGCACCCCCCCGACAACGCCCCACTCGACTAGATCGCCATCGGTGGAGATCGCAAGCCCGTGGAATGCCCCCGCGGCGATCTTTGTGGCAACCAGGCCCCGGGGGGGATCGAGATACTCATAGAAATCCGAGCCCCACTTCACAACC
>JALHHH010000137.1 GCA_022837485.1 Bacteroidales bacterium | reverse complement strand
GTGGATACGTATTACAAATATACTACTATAACCCGCCTCAAATCGAGGTTTTTAACAAAAAGTTATCAACTAATACGTGTTAATTTCAGGGTTAGAGTTCAAATCAATATTGACACTCACAGGCTTAATGCAACAATCAGGTGCATCCAGCTTATATTCACCATATCCTGTAGCCAGTATGGTATTGTTGTTTAATAACCGAAGGCTGAGGAGTTCTTCCCTGTTGAATAAGGCATTATCATAATTGTACATCCATTGAATATGACCATCAAATCCAAGTTTTATCAAAGTGTTTGGGTTATCATAAGTTGGCGGTGATCCGTTCCGGTAATTCGCGAACAAACCAATATATCCATCCGATACTTCAATGACATCCTGAGCAAAATTGTCAACTCCCGGGTCGCTGATTATGCGGCACCAGTCCAATTCGCCACAGGCATTCAGTTTCATATACCCTGCATCTCCCTTGTATCCATGAGGGTCTTCTTCAGCGTAATGTGTTGAAAATGTTATAATAAAGCCAGAATCAGAAGTAGGTTGCATCATTTTATACCATGAGTAGTATTCTGTAATGTTGCCTAATGTTCTTTCCCATATCACTTCGCTATTTACATCTGTTTTTAAAAACCAACCTGCTAATACATATCCGCCAGCACCAATGTATTTGCTCAATAAGCCTATACCTGAGTCATAAGTTTCGCAAGCACATGAAGCATCAGAATAATTAGATGGTATTATATATATTTTCGGCCAAGTTTGAGGGTAACCATTGGACAAAAATATTGAAAGCAGAATTATTAATAGAATATTGTTTTTCATTTTCAAAGATTTTGAAAAGCCCCACTATTCTTATGATAGTGGGGCTAATGGAATTCAATTATTTGACAGTGAATTTGGAACTTATAACTTTTTTGTCTTGGACAATAGTGGCAATGTAAACTCCAGGAGAAAAATTGTTTAAGCGAATCATCAGTTGATTTCTGCCTGCATTAAGATTTTGTGAGTAGCATATTCGTCCATCCTGAGCTATAAGCCTCAGTTTGCCAAGCATCACAAGCTCGTAATCTATTATAATGAAATCATTTGCAGGATTTGGAAATACATGAAGTCCATTTATAGCTTTGTTGCTTCTGCTCTTAGAGTTGTTAGATAATCTTGTAGATTTTAGAGCAGAATCAGGAAAAGTAACAGTTGGATTGAATTCAACCAAACGATAAGAAAATAATAAATTACGTGCTGCCACACCAGCAGGATTATCAGAACCGGCTAATGCAAATAAAGCTTGAACTACAACTGAATCGTTTTGTAGCAAATAACTTGTATCGTTTGCCAAATGGTTAAAAATCTCCGCCATCACTGTATACCCTGATTGGGAATTCCTATGATATTCGGGAAGAGAAAGGAGATTGATGTTCTGTATAGCTGAAAGGCCATTACTGGTATTTCCCTCATCAAACCATGTCCATGCTTTTTGGTATTCTGACATTGGTTCGGGGAATTGGTCAAGAACCCACCTTATGCTATCGTAATCATTCACATCAATGAATAAATCAAGTAAGCGTGATTTTGAAAAGGATAGTTCAGAAGAGATATCCGAAATATTTATTTCTAATTCCTGTTTTGCACCGATCTGATTTTTTCCTGCTTCAATTTCTGCCATCAATTCATCTGGTATTGGTTCAACCCGTTGCTCCAGCACCTTCATTACTTCCGGCGTTTTGGCAGCATGGGGGTTGGCTACCATAACATCCCGAATCATCGCACTATTCAATACATCTTCCTTTTTACCAGCTTCAATCAGCACTGTGTCACTGAGAAAGGGCGAAGTACTAAGTAATTCATCGTGGAGCCACAAAGCTTCAAATGGCGCTGAACTAACCACATTGTTTAGCATTAACGGGGTGTCACTGTCATCAATTAAAGATGATAACTCATTTTCTTTTATCATTAAGGCAGTGTATACTTCCCCCCATTTTTAGGACAAAAAAGTTAAAGTAAATTGTTGTTTAATAGGATTGATACGGGAAATAACTCGAAGAGTTATTCTCGTATCAAGA
>JALHHH010000136.1 GCA_022837485.1 Bacteroidales bacterium | reverse complement strand
TTTTTCACCACAAACCAGGGGCCTTGGCTTAGCCCAAGCCCCTTGCGCTGTCCGATGGTATGAAACCAGTACCCTTTGTGTTTGCCCAGGATTTTCCCGGTCTCCAGCTCCACGATATTTCCTTCCTTTTCACCCACATACTTCCGGATAAAATCGTTGTAGTTCACCTTTCCCAGGAAACAGATGCCCTGACTGTCCTTGCGGCCGGCGCTGGGCAGCCGGGCTTCAGCGGCAATCCTGCGAACCTCGGATTTAGGCAGCCCGCCGATCGGAAACATCAGTTTCTGCAGCTGCGCATAGGTGATCTGGGCCAGGAAATCGGTCTGGTCCTTGAACTTGTCTTTTGCCGTTGCCAGGTACTTGATGCCATCCCGGAACTGTGTTGAAGCGTAATGCCCCGTGGCAATCGCATCGAAGTCTTTTCCGAATTTATCGTTGAAACTGCCGAATTTGATCATGCGGTTGCACATCACGTCCGGGTTGGGCGTCAGTCCTTTCTTTACGGAATCTATCGTATAGGCCACCACGCTGTCCCAGTACTCTTCCTGCAGGGTCACCACTTCCATCTTCAGCCCGTATTTTTTCGAGAGCCAGGTGGTGATTTCAATATCCTCTTCCGAAGGGCAGTCCAGAAAGCCTTCCTTGTCCTTCATTCCGATAAGGATATAAAAGATCACAGGCTCATAACCCTGCTCTTTCAGCAGGTGGAGCATAACGGAGCTGTCAACTCCGCCGGATACGAGGGCGGCGATATTCATCCAGGGAGAAGGTTTAATGACTTCCTGTTGTCAGTCATGAAAAAATTTAAAACAGTATCTGAAGTTAAGTTTAACTTTTAACAAAGTTCAGAGATACTTGCTGCAAAATTACATTTTTATCACCCGACTCGGATAAAAAGGTCATTCTTTTGAATGCTGGTCAGGAATAATAATAGGATCCCGATCTATAAAAAGGGGCAATTGCCATCCTTGTAATTTTGAATATTTCCATATTATCTGTTTTCAAAAATTTTTTTCCAAAAGTTGTTGGAGTATGATTGAAGATGTATTACTTTTACTCATAGTATTCAATACACGGCGCCGTGAGCAAACAGGGTAAACTTGTTATTCAATAATTATTAATCATCAGGATCATCCCGGGATATCCGGGATGATCCTTTTATTCTTATTGAAATGCGGCTTTTCGTTTTACACTTACTGTTTTTCCTTCTTTTGCTTGATTCCGGCTATGCCCAGAACAATAAAATAGTGTGGCAACAATGCCTTGGAGATGAGAAGGATGCCTATTATTATTCCGCTACCCGAATCCGGGATGGTTATTTTCTCACCTTGGGAATAAATTCAGGAGGTGAAGCGAGCAATTACCACGGCAGCGCAGATATCTGGGTATTGCGCACCGATACGCTGCACAATGTGCTTTGGGAAAAATGCTATGGTGGATCAGATACGGATAATCCCCGCAAGATTGTGCCCATTACCGATTCTACCTTCTATATATTCGGTTCAGCTTGGTCGCTCGACGGGGATGTTCAATCGGGCACCAACGGGTTTAACGATGTGTGGGTGATAAAAATTAACGGGCAGGGCGATATACTGTGGGAGCAAACGTATGGTTCGCCCTATTACGACATCATGAATGATCTCATTGTTACCCCCGATGGCGGTTTTGTGTTTGTTGACCGTATTGATAACCCGGGCGGTGACATTACCCAGTTTTACGGCGCTTACGATGTATGGATGTGCAAGTGCGATGCCGACGGCAACATAGAATGGCAAAAAACCCTGGGTAGCGAAGGCCTCGATAACGGGGTGTCGCTGATCATAAACCGGCGCGGCAACATCATGATGGTGGGCCAGGTTCAATACCACGGGGGCATGGTTACCTGCTACCCGCAGGGGGCTATCGGTAATGTCTGACTGGTTGAGCTCGATATGCAGGGCGATATCCTGTGGCAGGAATGCTATGGCGGCAGCGATTACGAAGCTGGTATTAATCTCTAACCCTGAAATTAACACGTATTAGTTGATAACTTTTTGTTAAAAACCTCGATTTGAGGCGGGTTATAGTAGTATATTTGTAATACGTATCCACGT
>JALHHH010000135.1 GCA_022837485.1 Bacteroidales bacterium | reverse complement strand
TCCCCTCAACCATCCGGAATCCTGATATCAGGCATTATCGGGGCGGGAATAGGTAATGGTATAACCATATCCCGGGTTTACAGCCGGCTTAACAGCCGGTTTTTTTGTGCCCTGATCAGAACCCTTTGAATATTCATACTTTACAACCGGTGCAGGGGCAGCAGGAATCCGGAAATGAATCCTAGTCCGGAGGGTTGTACGAACCCTTAAGCCCCTGTTATGGGCCGGCTCGTAACGCAACAGTGAAACCACACGCATGGCCTCTTCCTCGCATCCGTATCCGGGACCTTTCATTACCTTAATATCTTCAACCTGCCCGTCGTCGGCAACGGTATACGACAGATAGACAATGCCTTCAATTTTGTTTTCCAGAGCTGCTGGCGGGTACTTCAGATTTTCATCAATGAATCGCCTTAATGCCTTGCTGCCGCCGGGATACTGCGGCATGACTATAAATTTACGTTCGTTTGTCTTTCGTGAAACCATTGCAGGTTGAAGAGGTTAAGCAGCAAAGTTAACGTAAATAAAATAGCAATACTAATAAGTTTGTTTGTAATGAATCGGACACCGTTAAGCCAATTGCGTAATAATCAACATATTCTGACCGGAAGTGTAAAACAGCTTACATTCAGTTTGGTGATAACCTAAAAAGGGATATTTTTGCAATCCGGGATATTTTCGGCTAAACGGAATCCGCCGGAATCAACAATTGAATATTTCACAAACCACACTTTATGAGCTTTAGAATTATTGTACTCGCCAAACAGGTTCCTGACACCCGCAACGTTGGCAAAGATGCCATGAAAGCGGACGGAACGGTTAACAGGGCAGCCCTGCCGGCTATTTTCAATCCTGAAGACCTCAATGCACTGGAGCTTGCTCTCCGGATTAAGGATACGATGAGCAATTGCGAAGTTATTGTTTTAACTATGGGACCTTTCCGTGCAGCTGAAATAGTGCGTGAAGCCATGTATCGCGGTGCCGACCGCGGTTATCTGATCACCGACCGCAAATTCGCGGGATCCGATACTCTGGCCACATCGTATGCTCTATCCCTTGCAGTGAAAAAGCTGGAGCCTTACCATCTGGTAATCTCAGGGCGTCAGGCTATCGACGGTGACACTGCACAGGTAGGACCGCAGACAGCCGAAAAACTCAACCTTCCGCAGGTTACGTATGCCGAAGAAATTCTGGACGTCAGCGATAAACACATTGTAATCAAACGCCGGCTTGAGCGTGGAATTGAAACCGTCAAGAGTGCCTTGCCGCTTGCCGTCACGGTACACGGTTCTGCTCCTGCATGCCGTCAGCGTGTAGCCAAACTTTTGATGAAGTATAAACATGCACGTACCGTTACCGAACTTCAGAACGAAACAAAAGATTATACCGAACTATACAATCAGCGGCCCTACCTTCAGATCGACGAGTGGACCGTCGACGATCTTCATGCCGACATCAGCATGCTTGGCCTTTCTGGCTCACCAACCAAGGTTAAAAAAATTGAAAACGTCGTATTTGCCCATAAAGATTCAACGTTACTTACCGCATCCGACGAAGACATCAATAAACTGATGAAAGAGCTGATCGACAGCCATGTAATCGGGTAATCCTGTTAGTGTAAACTTAAACAACAAAAAACGTGAACAATATATTTGTGTATTGCGAACTGACAGAGGAAAAAACAATTGCCGATGTCAGCCTAGAACTGCTGTCGAAAGGGCGAAAACTGGCCACCGAACTTGGCGTTAAACTTGAAGCCGTGGTAATTGGTTCGGATCTTAAGAACATTGAATTCCAGATATTCCCATTTGGAGCCGATGTGGTGCATATTGCCGATGACAGTCGCCTCTTTCCGTATACCACCCTGCCGCATTCGGCTATCGTACTTCATATCTTCAGACATGAAAAGCCCGAAATCGCGCTGTTTGGAGCAACCTCCATCGGCCGGGACCTGGCACCGAGAATTGCTTCCGCACTGCGTTGCGGACTTACAGCTGACTGTACCAGCCTGGAGATTGGGGATCATTTTGAAAACAAAACCCAAACCGAATTCAGGAATCTCTTGTATCAAATAAGACCTGCTTTCGGAGGAAACATCATTGCTACCATCATTAATCCCGAGACGCGCCCGCAGATGGCAACCGTCAGGGAAGGGG
>JALHHH010000077.1 GCA_022837485.1 Bacteroidales bacterium | reverse complement strand
GGTAATGGTTACCGAACCGTCGTTTCCACCGTAGCACAGTACATTGGTGTGGTTGTCGGTAGCCGTAACCTGTGTAGGTTGTGTAACGACTTCCGAACCGGAAGTTTCACAATCATTAGCGTCTTTAACCACCCAGTTGTACGTTCCAGCTGCCAGGTTGCTGTAAGTAACGGGTGATGTTTGGGCTGCAAATCCGCCGCCATTGAAATTAACCATATAGGGTGAAGCACCTCCGCTGAATGTGAGCGTAACCGTTCCATCGCTGCCTCCATAACATAACACATTGGTGTGGCTGTCTGTTACTTCAGGTCCTCCGGTAATGGTCATAACTGCCATTCCGGGGGCACTGGTGCACTCCACAACGTTGGTAAGGGTGATGTACAGGGTGGTCGTTTGCGTAAAATTGGTGCAATAGGATACGCCTTCCTGAATCATGTTGGTTCCGGCCAGGGCATCTGCTTCGGTGGGGTACCAGCGGATAACGCCTGGTTCCGATGGGGTTACTTCCAGGCAGTAGTAGCCGGGATAGCATTCGGAAAGGCTGGCTGAAGGAGGCAGAGGCTCAATTCCGAAAGGACCACCGATAAAGTCGTCGAGCGCAGCGGTAAGCTCCGTGGATGAACGGGCTTCAAGCAGCCAGGTAGCCTTGCAGAGATCGGGGAGTGCACCTGCAGGCCCTTGTTCGTAGATTTCATTCAGGTTGATGACCCCTTCATAAAATGCATTGAGAGGATACTGAGCGCCCGGATATGACCAGCCCATCGGGATGTCGTACATGGCATCGTTATTCTGAGCTGCAGTACCCGTGAATGAAGTTAAGATTAACGAATTATTATTTCCATAATTCCCGTTGCCAGGACCTACCCACATGTAGATAAGAACAGTAGCCAAACGGCCACCATTCTGAAAGTTGCTCAGGATGAGCAGGTCACCGTATGCATGTTCGGGAGCAAAATTATAGAGCGGCTGTCCGTTCGGAGCTGTTCCGATTACCGGACCAGTTCCGTTCAGCAGAAGCCAGAATCCAATCATGGCGTCGCCCTGAATTTTGGACCGGTCACCGGCAAAGTGCAAAAGATAATCGCCGTTACAGTCAACTCTCACTACAGCTGCACCGTTGCAAAGGTCATTCTTGGGTTTGGTCTGACCGATTTCCCAGATTTTTTCCGATGCAATTAAAAAGTCCTTGGTTCCCTGTGTGAAGGCATTATCCACGACCCCTTGTCCGTAAGGATCCAGGACATAGGAAAAGAATGGGAGTCCCGTAACTTCAGGATCGTCCCATTCAGTGGGATTTCCGTCAATATAGAACGGCGTATCGCATGGAGGCTGGGCAAATGAGGTGTAACAACACACCGCAGACAGGAGTAATAACAGGAAGATCCTATTTACCCCTTTCATCAATTCGTGATTGTTTTTCATAAGATGTGGTTTTTGGTTAATAATTGTTTAGTTAATTCAAAGCACAGGTAAACTGTTAACTAAATCAATCAGAGTAGGAAGTCCTCGAGCATTACTCACCCTTCAATTTCATCGATGAGATTGCAAAAACCCAGTCGGTATGCTCATGCCGGATCGTGAAGAGTGAAGGCGGGCAGTTGTTGGGAAGCAGGAGCGGCCGGTCAGGTCAAATCATAATCGTTCACGCAGAAACAACATCTCATTAACAGCGTTTTTTTTTAATTGTTCGTTTCGGTGCTCAGAGGAATTTGCGGGAAGAAATGTTAATTATTTCAGAACAATTACGAGCTGAGTATACGCTGTTAAGTAAAGCAAATGTATGAAATTAATTTATAGAATGCAAGCGCTTTTGTATTTTTAATCAAGAACTTACGCTATTATTTGGTATTCTTCTGATTATCAGCTAATCCATATACATAGTAATTAATTAGTAAAATTTGATATAATTAAAAAATAGTATTATGATAGCTATTGAAAAATTATTTGCTACCTGGAATGCTATCCTGCAATTTGCCCGATTTTTCCTGATTTCTGAAGATTAAAAATGTAAAATTAATTTACATTTTATTGGAACCTGCCGGTTTTTCTTTTGTATTTTAGCGAGTTTTCCGGATAACCCGCCATTATGGCCATTATGCTGTTTTCCAAAGCATTTTGTGGCAAAATCGGGCTTTTTTTTATGAAAACTTTAACATTTTTGTCCGAACAGTTTCCGGAAATCCGAATTTATCATCTCCCTGCAGCCCGGTTGCCTCAAATGGGGCTACATTTTAAAAACTCACACGAAACTCTGATCCGGGACGATTTAGTATCCCAAAGAATGCCCAATACAGGGCTTCAGTCGCCGGATTTCGATCCTTTCGTTAGTGATTCTTCTCATCGTTACATTTATTGTGATTTTACGCCACAAACAGAGACAATAGAATGTTCCGTTTCGGATCTATATCAGGGAAACATTCTTTTAACTTTACAGCGGGCAGCAAGTCATTGGACTGTATCTTCAATACCTTCCCATATAAATGCAGGTTTTTGATGCAGCATTTTTAGTTCATTTAGAACTTTTGGTTTCTGTCCTTTTATATGCAATCGAATTTGACGGGGCTTGGATAATGAACACTACTGTTACTAATATAGCATTATATGACTTTTAACGCGGATTATGCTCTTCCTTCCGGGGATGTTCAATGGCTGGTAAAACAGTATGAAGAAATTCGTTTTGCAGGCGGAGCGGATTTACTCGATAAGTTTATTCCCCGGGCTGACGTTTCCCTGGTTTTTCACTTTGGACATCCTCCACTAATGCTGCAACCGGTTGCAGCGAGCCTTCCCCGGTTTTTTCTTGCTCCGGTAATTTCCTGTGCAAACCATATCAAGTTAAGCGAACCCGATACCACCTTCGTTGTGGTATGCAAACCAACGGTACTCAGCAGAGTGGCCTCCATAGACCTTTCTTTACCTTATTCCGGTTATTATCCACTTCCCGAAAAGGTTTTCGAACCTTTATGGCAACGCTTGAGCGATGCAGGGGATTTCTATTCCCGCATCGCTGTATTTGCCTCATTTACACGTCAATGGTATACGAATGACTATCCAGAGGATTGTATCGACCGGATTTACGATGTAATTCTGGAAACCCACGGACAACTTCCTGTAAAGGAGATCCTTAACCGCTTCGGCCTGAAGCACCGGACTCTGCAACGAAAGTTTATGAAACGAATCGGTGTTTGCCCCAAAACCCTGACCAGGATCGTCCGCGTTAATTACCTGTGGGATATAGGCCGGATTCAGAAGAACGCCGACTACCAGGATATGGTTTTTCAGGGCAGATATTACGATCAGGCTCACTTCATCAAAGATTTCAAATCCATCACCGGCGAAACACCCGACAGCTTTTTCCGGCGCGACCGGTACTGCGTAAGCATTATGTCGGGCAAGAGCGCTGAACTTCCAGCCGATACGTGCGGGTAATCTGATATGTATGACGCTGGGAAAGCCACGTTGAAAACCCGTTCTGGAGCTGTTATTCTTTGCTCAGTTCCGGAAGATAACGGAAGAAAATTAACATCCCTGACCGTTTCCGTGCAAGGAAGCGTATCTTTGCATGTATACCAGATCAACAATGGATATATGAAAATCTATCAGGCCGATGCTTTTACCGATAAGGTATTTTCCGGCAACCCTGCCGCGATTTGTCCGCTGTCCGAATGGCTGCCGGCTGAACGAATGCAGCAGATTGCGATGGAAAACAATCTTTCCGAAACGGCTTTTGTGGTTAAAAATAAAGGCTATTATGAAATTCGCTGGTTTACTCCTTCCGTAGAGGTCGACCTATGCGGACACGCTACCCTGGCTGCAGCTTTTGTGCTTTTTAATTACGAAGGGTGTCACGGAAATACCATTCGGTTTGTCTCTCATATAAGCGGCGAACTGGGCGTAAGCCGGAAAGGGGAGTGGCTCACCCTGAATTTTCCGGCCGACGATCTCAAACATATAGCATTATCTGCGGAGATTACTGCAGGATTAAATATTAAACCACGGGAGGCATATGAGGGCAGAAGCGACATTCTGTTTGTTTTTGATGATGAGGATCAGATTCTCGGGCTTTTGCCCGATTATTCATTGCTCAGTAAACTGGATGCCCGGGGTATAATTGTAACTGCTCCGGGAAGCAAAAGTGATTTTGTTTCCCGCTTTTTTGGTCCGAAGGTAGGGATTAACGAGGATCCCGTTACCGGCTCCGCCCATACCACTCTTACACCTTACTGGTCACAGCGGCTTAATAAAGAAGTTCTGACAGCCATACAGCTTTCGTCGCGTAAAGGGTATCTCCGCTGCCGTGCGGCAGGCCGGCGGGTGGAAATCAGCGGCAAGTGCAGGTTGTTTATGCAAGGCCAGTATATTATTGATTAGTATTTACGGGTTATAGTCGAAAGGAAATAGTATTCAGAATTAAATAATCGAATAGTGGAAAAAGGAAAAGCCAATGCCGGCAGAGTAGATGATTTGCTTGCATTCTCCCTGGAAATGATGAACGGTGGAGATGGGAAAGTGCTTATAGAGAAATACAAAGAGGCCATTTCGACCATCACTCCCTGCGATATGCTCGAAATGGAAGACCGACAGCTTAGAATGGGTGTGAGTCCTGATGTCATCAAAAAGGATATCGAAAAAATTATAAACGTGTTCTTTCACGGATTAAATGCGTATCCGCGCCGGGCACCCGATGAAGAATCCTTTTTTTTCTACCTGATTCTTGAAAACCAGGCATTCACTTTCCGCCTGAATCAGGTAAAAAAATTGCTTCGCAGCTACCACGGCAGGGAAACGACCGAACTGGAGTCCCTGTCCAAGCTGTTGCATGATGCGTTTACCACTTTTCAGGAGTTTGAGGCACATTATCAGAAAAAGGAGAATATTTTATTCCCTTTCCTGGAAAAAAAGTTGAAGTGCTATCGTCCGCTCAAGGTTATGTGGTCGCTGCACGACGATATCCGGTCCGTGCTTCGTGAGCTGATCGCCATGACCGCTGAACCTGCCGGTTGGAAAAGCCTTAATGTTCTGATTGGGAAGTACTTTTCTCTCGTATTCAGGATGATTCAGAAGGAAGATCTGATCGTATTTCCTGTTGCCTTGGAGGTCCTTAACAAAACCGACCAGGCGGATATGCATTTTCAGTCGTTCGATTATCCGTTTCCATTTATCGAGGCACCCAGGCCTCCGGTAAAGCTGCCAGGTAATAATACGACAGCCAATCCTAAAGCTGGAGAATCAGTTGCAGACTCTAACGGTATTCCTGAACTATCCAGCTTGTTGATGTTGTTTGATCATCTGCCCGTAGAAATTACCTATGTGGATGAAAACGACAGAGTTGCATTTTTTAACAAAGGACTGGACCGCATTTTCCCAAGGTCAAGTGCAGTTGTCGGGCGTCTTGTTCAGAATTGTCATCCACCGGAGAGCGTTCACGTGGTAGAAAGTATCATTCGTGAATTCAGGAGTGGTGGAAAAGATCGTGCCGATTTCAGAATCAGGATGCGGGGCCGTTACATTCTGATCCGCTATTTTGCCGTTCGCGATCGTGCCGGATCTTACAAAGGCGTACTTGAGGTCAGCCAGGATATTACGGATGTTGTCAGCCTGGAAGGCGAACAACGACTTCTGGACTGGGATTCAAATGGTTTGTGAATTGTAAAACCTGCTTTCACGCTTATGCTCATCTCTTTTTCCCTGCTCTTAGTCTGGGTATGCGGTTTTCTTAAAAAAAAATAGTCCAGATACAAAAAATCCCTATTTTTAAGAAAAAATCGGAGGTGCTTCGGAATTCAAGGCCCTTGAAAGGCTGAATCAGTCTGAGTGTAACTCCGGTTATCCGAATTATCGTGACAGAAAGACGTCAGATTGAAAAATATAGAAATAACATTAAAATTTCTAACTATGAAAATCAAGCACTTATTTGTTTTGCTGTTTGCAATTGCAGCATTGAGCGCATGTTCGCCGCGATTGGCAGGAACCTGGACCGTTCAGAAGTACGAAACCACAACACCCGGTCAGCAGGGCATTTCGCTGAATAACATCGGTACGCTCACCTTCGACCGAAGCGGTGGTGGTAAAAAAGACATCCGTTACACGGTGTTTGGCAATGCATTCGAGGATCAGATTCCCTTTACCTATATTGTTGAAGGGAATATGGTGATTATCCGGAGCGAAGGTTCCGAATTTGCGAAAAGCTGGATTCAGGTCGAAAATAAAAAGTCATTTCAGCGCTGGCAGTCGACCGACGGGGCTGAAAAAGTTACAACACTTGAATTAATCCGATAAAATCATGAAAAATATAACTGTTCGTCAGATTATTTACGTCGGACTCCTTGTTTTGCTTCTGGTATTTGTATTCCAGAACCTGGAGTCGGTAAGGGTGAAATTCCTTTTCTTTGGTTTCGATATGCCACTGATCGTTCTCATTGTCATTGTTTTTGCTCTTGGATATCTGGCATCCCTCGCATTCAGGAAGCCGCATCGAAGGGACCCCGGACTTTAAACTGTATTGATTATAGATTCAAATCAACATGAATATTACCAAAATCATTAAAGCGGCCATCAGAGGTATGGCAGGACTATTGGTATTTACATCCTGTTCTACTATCCCGCGGGGTACCGTAGCAGTAAGTCCTTTTGAAATAGAACGGTACATGGGCAATTGGTACGAAATTGCCCGTTTTGATTTCCGTTTCGAACGCGATCTGAATAATACCACAGCCGAATATTCGGTAAATCCGGATGGTAGTATCAGGGTTGTGAACCGTGGATTCAATTATATCACCAATGAGTGGAAACAGGCTATTGGCAAAGCAAAATTCGCGGGAGATAAAAATGTTGCTATGTTGAAAGTCTCCTTTTTCGGACCTTTCTATTCCGGTTATAATGTAATTGCGCTCGACGATGAATACAAGTATGCACTTGTGGCTGGTCAAAGTCACGATTACCTTTGGATTCTCGCCAGGGAAAAACAAATTCCCGAAGAAGTTAAGTCGCGTTATCTGAAAATTGCCGAAGAAAACGGATTCGATATCCGCAACCTGATATGGGTTAAGCATACCCCCTGAGCAATACAAAGATGCCAATTGTACCTTCTTCCGGATTTATACGGCTCCTCATTTATGCCGGATTTGTTCTGCTTGTGTTAGTTGTTTCGCAATCGGCTTCAGCACAAGGAGTTCGTCTGGTTCGTCCGCCCGATCCGCTCCCGGTTTCCGACCTAAGGCCGAAAATTTTTCTGGGTGGAAGTATTGAGATGGGAAGTGCTGTTGACTGGCAATCGAAATTGGCCGGAATAATCAGCGATCTCGATGTGGTATTGCTTAATCCCCGGCGCAACGACTGGGATACTGCCTGGAAGCCGGTGGCTGCCGACAGCAATTTCAGAGCGCAGGTAGAATGGGAACTTACGGCACTCGAAGCTTCCGATCTCATACTTATTTACTTTGCCCCCGGAACCCTGAGTCCGGTCAGTCTGCTTGAATTCGGACTCTATGCCGGCAGCGGCAAGCTTCGCGTTGTTTGCCCCGATGGATTCTGGCGAAAGGGAAACGTCGATATTACAGCTGCACGCTACGGGGTTCCGGTATATAACAACCTGGACGAGTTTGTCCAGAGCTTACGCCAGGCATTTTCACGATAATGCCTGGTTTTGCAGCATTTAGCAATTCCATTTCTGATTTCATCACGCGTTTGCACCGCGTGGTATACATTTACGTATACCTCGGATCAGCCTGCAGCGGGAGTTTGGCCATTTTAACAACTTCCAGGGAGGGAAATCCGAATTCTTCCACTACTTTCCCAAGGAGCAGATAAACCCCCCGTCCCCGGAAGGGAAACTCCCGGGCAATATCGGGAAAGTGCACACTGTCGAAAAACTCACCCCGGTGGTCGATGAAGGTGGCAAAGTGCATAATTTCATTTTTAATGGTTCTGACGTATTTTATGGTAACAAGTATTCCCGCCATTCGCAATGTTTTGCCTATGGATTCCCCGAGTCCATCGGCGGATATTTCGCCTCTGAAGCCGGTTTGAAGCATGTCGAAGTAGCTCATGCTCACCGGAAAATCGAGAAGTTCAATTTCATCGTATGCGTCTTCCAGCGGATTGTGCACCAGTGCGGGAAGGGTAAACTGCCTAACAGGCTGAGAAAACAGCGGAACCGCGGGTACGGTTTGTTTTCGTCCGGCAAGCATATGAGCTTCCCACAGCAGGCTTTGTTTGCCCATTCCGGTAAACCGGAGGGCTCCTGTGCGGATCAGTATAACCAGCTGTTCCATGCCTGGCTGTATTCGTTCCACAAAGTCGTGCAGGCTTTGGAAAGGTCCGTTACGTTCACGTTCGGCTGTGATATTTGCGGCAAGCGTCGATTCCAGTCCGGCTATGTGCACGAACCCCATAAATATGGTATTCCCCTCCAGCGTATTCAGGTAACTACTCCGGTTAATGCAGGGGAGTTCGATAATTCCTCCCTGGCGGCGGGCTTCGTTAAAATATACCCAGCTTTGGTAAAAGCCACCGAAATTGTTGATCACGGCTACCATAAACTCAAGCGGAAAATGGGCTTTCAGGTACAGGCTCTGATAGCTTTCCACAGCAAAGGATGCCGAGTGTGCTTTCGAGAAGGAATAACCGGCGAAGGATTCGATTTGCCGCCATACCTCTTTCGTGATTTCTTCGGGGTAGCCCCGCTCGCGGCAGTTGCTGAAGAACTTATCGATAATCTTTTGAAATTCAACTCTTGAACGGTATTTCCCGCTCATGGCACGGCGCAGCACATCGGCATCAGCCAGGTCGAGACCCGCGAAGTGATGACAAATCTTCAGCACATCTTCCTGGTAAACCATAACGCCATATGTTTCACCCAGTTGTTCCTTCATTACCGGATGGATGTAATCAAAGCTCCCCGGGTTGTGAAACCGCCGTATGTATTCGCGCATCATACCCGAACGGGCCACGCCGGGACGTATGATGGAACTGGCTGCAACAAGGCTCAGATAGTTGTCGCAGCGAAGTTTGTTCAGAAGTCCGCGCATTGCAGGACTCTCGATGTAGAAACAGCCGTTGGTTTCGGCATGCCTGAGCTGATGCTTTACCCTGGCGTCTTTTTTAAACTTTTCAACCTGGTGTATGTCGATGCTTATTCCCCGGTTGGCCCGGATAATATCCACGCTGTCGCGGATGTGGCCGATGCCGCGCTGACTCAGGATATCGAGTTTTTCAAACCGCAGGTCTTCCGCAACGTACATATCCCACTGGGTTACGGGCATCGATTTTGGGGGCAGGTCGAGGGCGGTGTAGCAGGTGATGGGTTCTTCCGATATCAGCACTCCGCCGGCATGTATGCTGCGGATGTTGGGGAAGTCGGTCATGCGAACGCCCAGCGCCGTGATGTGCCGGGTGATGTCGTCCTGATTCATTGAATTTCCCGGGTCGTCTACCAGCCGGTCAAGTTCTGCCTTGGGCAGTCCCATTACCTTGCCCAGTTCGCGGAGTATTGATTTGCCTTTGAACGTTGACGTTGCCCCGAGCAAAGCTGTGTGTTCCCTTCCGTAGCGCTTGAAGATGTAGTCGAGCACGTCGTCGCGCTCCTTCCACGAATAGTCGATGTCGAAGTCGGGAGGACTGCTGCGTTTGGGATTCAGGAAGCGTTCAAAGTAGAGGTTCAGCTCTATGGGATCCACATCGGTTATTCTCAGGCAATAGGCCACGATGCTGTTGGCTCCGCTGCCTCTGCCCACGTGATAGAAGCTCCTCGACATGGAATACCGTATTATATCCCAGGTAATCAGAAAGTAAGCACCGAAGCCCAGCCGGTCGATGATGTCGAGCTCGTGGCGAACTCTGGCCGCAGCTTCCCGGTTGTTTTTCCCGAAACGGTATTCAAGTCCTTCTGCCGCCAGCTTTTCGAGCAGCAAACGGTCGTCGTACATACTTCCGGTAAACGTTTTTTTGTTCTTAATGGTCTCAAAATCAAAATTTATCGTACAACGCCCCGTCAGCCGGCTGGTATTGCGGATAAGTCCGGGGTATTGTTCAAAGGCTTTCCGGAGTTCCGGTACGGATGC
The DNA here is from genome assembly GCA_022837485.1 of Bacteroidales bacterium. GTDB lineage: Bacteria > Bacteroidota > Bacteroidia > Bacteroidales > Lentimicrobiaceae > Lentimicrobium. The sequence goes on along the minus strand of JALHHH010000077.1, from coordinate 3,938 downwards.
CATCATTCGCTGGGGTCCGGCAACCATTTCAGGGGTCAGACGACTGAGCAGCAGGTTGTTTTCGATGGCTCTAAGGTAGCGGTGCAACTCATATTCCTGTTCATCGGCAAAGGCTGCAGGCTGATGAATAACGTACTTCTCGGGGCGTGAGGAAAATTCCGACAGAGGAAGTTTGCGCAGATCGGCTGTGGTGACGCCTATGAATTCGTTTTCGGCCAGTACCGATGTTGGACGGCTTCCGAACGGATATATTACGAGTACATTGCGAAACGGAGGTGCAGGCCTGGGGAGGGGAGTCCCCTGAAGGTTGCAGCGGCTCAGCAGCTCGTTCAGTTCACGGAATCCGTAATTGTTTTCTGCTATACCGGTGTACAACAGTTTGTTGCCTTCATGGAATTCAACGCCGGCCATGGGACGTATTCCCGCTTTGCGGCAGGCGTTTACAAAGTCGATCGTTCCGGATGTGTTGTTGATATCGGCCAGCAGCACGGCTTCTGCACCTGCTTCCAGTGCAAGGGGAGGAATCCGGCCGATGCTGAGCGTGCCGTAGCGCAGACTGTAATATGAGTTAAACGAGAGGTGCATTTGTATAGGTTAAACGGATTGCATTTGGTTGTTATTCTGATCATGTGTGTTGGTGAGCGGGACGGTTTATTCCTCTTCTTTGACGGCAATGCTTCCGATGGCTGCGCCGCGTGTCAGTGCGCGTTGTCCATAGCGATTCCGGATGCGGTCCATCGCCTGATAAAGGCTGATGGTTTCGGGAGAATCGTCGAACATGCTGATTTGCTGAACTCCGCTGACGAGGTGGCTGAACCGAACGCCTATCAGCCGGATCAGCATACGCCGCTGATAGAGACGGTGAAAAAGATTTCTGGTAAGGGGCAGCAGCACGTGGTCGAAGGCCGTATAGGGAATCCGCTGCTGAAGGGTATGGGTGTCGAAGTTTGCATAGCGTACCTTTACTGTAATACACGAGGTGAGTTTTTGCTTGCGGCGAAGTTCCCATGCCAGCTTCTCCACTTTTCTGAGAAGCAGGTCGTTGATCATGCCAACGTCGATGGTGTCCTGCTCGAAGGTTGTTTCAGAGCTGATGGATTTGCGTTCCGAGTATGGTTCAACGGGAGTGGGGTCAATGCCGTTGGCTTTTTTCCAGATAACCATTCCGTTTTTTCCCAGCAGACGCTCCACCATCTCGGGAGGCATTCGGCTCAGGGTATCGATGCTGGCAATACCCATCGAGCGCAGCAGATGAAAGGTTTTGTCGCCAATACCCGGTATTTTGCTGATCGACAGCGGGCTTAAAAATGTCATAACACGATCGCCCGGAATTTCAAGCTCTCCGTTGGGCTTGGCCTGTCCGGTGGCAATTTTTGAAACGGTTTTATTTACCGAAAGGCCCAACGATATGGGCAGGCCCGTTTCACGAATGATGCGCTCCCTGAGCTCATGCGACCATTTCATCGCTCCGAAGAAACGATCCATTCCCGTAATGTCGAGATAGTGCTCATCAATCGATGCCTTCTCATAAACGGGAGCCCTCTCCGATATAATATCGGTTACCATACTGGAATAACGGGTATACTGATCCATGTCGCCGCGGATAATAACGGCATCCGGACAAAGTGCCCGGGCCATCCGCACCGGCATGGCCGAATGAACCCCGAACGTCCGGGCCTCATAACTGCAGCCGGCAACTACCCCGCGGTCCGACATCCCGCCTATAATCACCGGCAAACCCTTGAGCCGGCTGTTGCCCAGACGCTCTACCGACACAAAAAAAGTGTCCAGATCCATATGCACTATAATCCTGTTGTCTCTTCCCATCGAAAAAAAAATTAAAGATTTGCCGGATCGCTGATTTTTATTCATACCTTTGATTAAAATTTAATCAAAATTTCGATTACAATATAATCATTTTTTGTAAAACATCAACACGGTCATGAATATTTTTGCATCGAACATCAAGCTGTTGCGGAAGCGCAGGGGGCGTACCCAGGACGATGTGGCCTTTGCCCTGGAAATGAAGCGTTCAACACTGAGTGGTTATGAAAACGCAGTGGCTCAGCCCGGGATTGATGCCCTGCTGCTGATTTCCAAATATTATGGAATTTCGGTCGATACCCTGCTTAAAATCAATCTTTCGGGATTGTCGGAAAGCGAGCTCTCGCAACTGGAACGGGGTTACGATGTTTTTATCAGCGGAAGTAAAATCCGGATTCTGGCTACTACCGTCGACGCCGAAAATAACGAGAATGTGGAGCTGGTAAACCAGAAAGCTTCGGCAGGCTACCGTACAGGCTATGCCGACCCGGAATATATTAAGGTATTGCCCACGTTTCACATGCCCTTCCTGTCGAAGGAAAAAAAATACCGGACTTTTCAGATACAAGGCGATTCCATGCTGCCAATTCCCGACGGTTCATGGGTAACCGGTGAATTTGTCCAGAACTGGAATTTGATCCGCGACGGACAGCCCTACATCATCCTTACCCTTAACGACGGCATAATGTTTAAGGTTGCTTACAACTTTCTAAAATCCGATGCACAGCTCGAACTGCATTCGCTGAATCCGCTCTATGATCCCTACCGGGTGGATGTAAAGGACGTAAGGGAAGTCTGGAAATTTGTTCATTACATCAGCAGTGCCATGCCCGAACCCAACCTGCCGCGCGAAGACATGGCCACCGCTTTGTCGGCACTTAAAAAAGACGTGGAAATCCTGAAAAAGCAAATTGGAAAAGCAACAATTCTTCAACTGCCGTTTGATGAAAGTCGGGCATCATTGTTTATGCATCATGCCGGCCAGCGCAATTTTCAATAAATGTACAATCTTTATCCTTACAACCATTTGCCCGATTGCGTATTAGCCCTTGTGTGTGTGCGGCGTTCAGCTAAGCCAGCTAAAAATTCCCGTAATCCGAAAAAAGTCAGGATGCGCGTGACTCTTCGATAGTTCGTGTCAATCAAGCCAACCACTGCTGTCCGGCAATAATGCTCGTCCGGATTTGGTGAAAGTTGTCAGGTTTGCCGGGAAGCCTGGCCTTTCAATGAACTAAAAAAATGTTCAGCATCCGTAGAATCTTCGATATTTTGCTCAACTGTTAAAATTCTTACGCTGCACATCTAACTTGATTATATATCTTTGTACACGATTTTTAAATTCTTCAATTGCGACATTAAATAATTGAAAATGAATGATATATTAATTTTCAATACTCTTTTCAATGTCGTTTTGATTTTGGAAATGATTACCGAAATCCGTCTTAATTACACGAAATACCGGCTCGAATGCCCGGTAAATTCATCTGTAGCACAAACACTTTTTTTGTGAAAACGTTTTTATTCTAATGAATAAGCCCGAACGAAATATTGCAGCGGAAAATGCAGGTCACGATAAAGATGAACTTGCATCCCGGCTGGCGATTTTTAACCAGATTGAACTTCACTCAAGCGATGTTTTCTGGATCATGAATCTTCAGATGGAAACCGTGTATATGAGTCCCTCGGTTAAAAGAACTCTTGGTTATTCTGTTGATGAATATATGTCTATGCCCCTTTTTGAACGACTGCCTCCGGAATCGTATGCCCTGAGTCAAAAAGTGATGATGGAAGAAATTCTGCCGGTAGTTAAAGGCATTAAGCCCGATACCGGTGAGCCCGTTGTTTTTGAGATGCTTCATAAACACAAATCGGGACATCTGATCTGGGGGGAGCTGAGCATCAACTTTATGCGTAACAACGAAGAAAAAGTTGCATTCATTCTCGGGATAACCCGCGACATCAACGACCGTAAAATGGCTCAGATTGCTCTTGCTCAGGCAAAAGAACAATACCGTTTGCTTGTTGAACGTACTATAGATTGGGTATGGGAACTTGATGCCGATAGTAAACTAACTTACCTGAATCCTGCCGGGCTTAGTAAGCTTGGACTCAGC
>JALHHH010000076.1 GCA_022837485.1 Bacteroidales bacterium | reverse complement strand
TTTTTCGCGGGGCATTTTTATTTTCCGGGAAATCCGGCGAAGAGGTTTTTCTTCAGCCGGAGAGACCGGAAAAGAAAAAAGCCTTTCCATAAAAAGCAGAAAGGCTATGTTGCATAATCCGATATTTCCGTTTGATGCCACTCGCGCTGCTCCTTATAATTTCAGGAGCAGAGCATTAATTCATAACAGGAATATTGCTAAACTGGCCATTGGTAAACTCAATTACATCCCCTTCGAAATTCTCCGCCGTACAATGGAACGTTCCTGAAATTAATTTCTTTTCATTATCGTACTTTGTGATGACAAGTTCACCCACATTGCCACCTGTAAAAAGTGTGGTATATGAACCCAGTCCGGCCAATGAAATGCTAAACAAAGCGCCTTCACCCGGATCGGCAAAAATTTGTGTACCGGTGGTGGTACCGGTAAATGAGATAACAAGCTGATCCTGTGACGAAATTTTTGTTGCATTAATCATAGTCCCGTCGGTGACTGAAGTATAGCTGGCCACAACGGTAGTAGTTTCCCATTTGGTGCCATTGTATTCTACGGAAATTAGCGGGTTGGCATTCTTGTCGTCATCTTTATCAGAGCATGCAACCACAAGGGTTAAGGCAGCCATCAGGAAGCTCAGGAATTTCAGTTTTTTCATACGGTTGTTTTTGTGTTGGTTAAATAGTGAAGAGAATATCGGAAAGCAAGACGTTCATTTATGACAGAGCAGGGCAAATATAGAAATTACTTTCCGGTACAACTATTTAATCAATAAAATTACAAAATTTTTTATGACAGTACGGATTTATGCAGTAATTATTATATATATTTATTCGTCATCTATGCATAAAATCCATAAAATATCATATAAACTCCCAGATAATGTGTAATTTATCAGGCAACGCTCATAAATATTCAATTCCATAAACCATTTAGTAAAACCAAAATTTCATTTGATCAAAGGAAGAAAGCAGTCTGTCGGGAAGCCACGCAATTCTATTTGAAATTTACGGATGAACAAATATTACATCCGTTTGTCGGAATTCGAAGCATTTTCTCTTATTACGAATCCGTCAGCCTGAAGAATTCCTTGAGTTCCGCTTTACGCGTTGCAGGCAAATCGTGCCAGCGGATACCCTGAATTGCTCCTTCAAGAGCGTATAACATATTTATACATGCATCTTTATCAACTGTTTTCAGTTTAATGAAAGCATTTTCTGCTCCGGCCATTTTTAATGAAACGGCTGAGTTTATCCCAATCAGCATCAATTTTTCTTTCAGCGTGCTGCCGATGTTTGGCATTTTGCTGAGATCATCCGTTGGAGTTGTCATTGATTAATAATATCTGAACATAGAACATACTAATTCTTAAACCCTGTTCTGAAAGTGTTTACGCAAAATTGCACCATTTTATCCACCGAAGGAAAAGGTTCAAAAGTCAGATTACTGCATTTAACTACAAACAAAATTACGTAATATGGATATAAAAAAAGGGAAAAGATGAGTCTCTCCCCTGTTTTTATAATCGTTCTTCAATACTGCCCGCTAAGTGACTTCGGTCACTCTGTTGGAGACAGAATCCCAACGGCTGCCTGAAGTAAAAAGCCCGGTCAGCTCTGGTAACTGATCAGGTCTATTTGATCTCAATCGACCTTTTCACTGGTGCCGGTTCTGCTGTTGAAGGAATTTGCTTTTCATTTGCACCCTGTTTTTCAAGGTTGTGGTTTTTTTTCATGCGCTGCTTTTCCAGTTTCCGGACTTCCTTCATTCGTTGTTTCTCCAGTTTTCTGGCATCTTTTGAGCGCTGTTTCTCAAGCCTTCGCAATTCAATTTCGCGTTTTTTCTGTTCCTTACGAAGTTTCGCTTGCTTTTTGGGATTTGGCTCGTCTTTTGTCCATCCTTCCTTCCTGCCTTTATCACCGGCCCTTTCAAATCCCGGCTCCCGATCCGTGCGAACCTCTTTACCTTGCTGGCCAGGAGGAAGCTTTCCCGGTTCGGCCACTTCAACGGGAATAGTTTGCATTTTCTTTTGCTGCTCCTTCTTTACTCCTTCCTTCTTACCATGGGGAGTAGTATTCTGAGCATCTGCAAGGTCGGGCACACTTATTAACAATGCCAGACCAAATAGTCCGGTAATCAACATCCTGGTTTTCATCTTACATTTTTTTAAGTATCTCAAAGGTAATACAAAGTAGGTGCCGGAAGAAAACTGCAGGCAGAAGAAAATGACCAATTAGTTTGATCAATCGGATTCGGTTGATGTCTGGGTGGCACTGGCGCTTCGCCGGCAGACTGGATGCTAGGCCAACGGAAGTGTAATTGTAAACCGGCTTCCTTCACCCCGCTGGCTTTCCGCCCGGAGTTCTCCGCCGTTTCGTTCAGCAAAATCGCGGCATAATCTGAGTCCCAGGCCGGAGCCTTTCTCGTTTCTTGTTCCGTAGGTTGAATGAAATCCGCTGGATTGAAAAAGCTTTTCTATTACGACCGGCTCCATACCCACTCCAGTATCTTCCACCGACAGGTGTACCATCCCGTCAATTTCTTCTGCAGCAAGGGTAATCCGGCCGTTATCCGGTGTAAATTTTATTGCGTTTGAAATTAGATTTCGTATTACCAGATTCACCGATTCACGATCACAGAAAGCCAAAATGAAGGAACTGCCAGTTTTACGGATCTCAATGGATTTTTGGCTAGCCGTTGGTGCAGCCAGGCCGATGTTCTCCTCGATAAGAGCGATTCAGGCTTAAGCCGGATGGTATTCGTTTGGCTTCGAGACCATTGCAGCAGATTTTCGAGCAGTGCCAGGTTGATGCGCGAGGCATTTTCCAGGTCGGCAAGCAACTGATCGCGCATTACCCCATCGGTAACCGCCCCGCTTGTGATCAGCTCAAGCGCCATCTGAAAGCTGCTGAGAGGAGCTCTGAGATCGTGTGCAATGATGGAGAATAGTTTCTGAAGCGTCTCAAGCGATTCCTTTAAACGAATCTCATTCTCTTTTTGTTCCGTTATATCGATGTTCATACCTATTACTCTTAAAGCCTGGTTATTTTCATCGCGCTCCACTACTTTACCGTGATCAAGCAGCCATTTAAGTCTGCCGTCACAGGTACGTATTCGGTATACAGCCTCGTAATATTCGGTTTCCCCTCTCAGATGTTGTTCAAAAAGAGCTAATATCCGGGGTCTGTCATCTTCCAGAACCCTGGTCTCCCATCCGCGGATATGAGGATTCGTTTCCGAAGGATCAAGTCCGAGCATTTCGCTGCTCATCTCACTATAGTATAATTCACCGGTTCGGACATTCAGATCCCACAAACCTTCCCTGGCGCTCTCAATGGCCAGATTCAGCCGCATGCGGCTTTCTTCTAGCCTTTTAAAGGCTTCACGGCGCTCCAACGCATCCGAAATAATATTCGAAACGGTAAGCAGAAGATGTTGTTCATCCTGAGTCCATTCCCTTAAATTCCGGCATTCATCAAAACCTAAAAATCCATAATTCATTCCCGAACTGTTCAGTGAAACGGCGATTACAGATTTCACCTGCTGCCGTCTTAAAAGTTCGTTTAATGTAGCGGACAGTTCGCTTGTACTGCCGGAAAAAATAATACCCTTTTCCAACAGCCGACCGTTCCAATCAGATACAGACGGATCGGCTCTTTCTTCAATTCCCTCTCCCAGAGCCACCGAGCCAGGCCTTACCCATTCGTTCCAGCGAACATCAGGTTTTTGTTTTTCGCCGCTTTTCCATAAATAAACCCTGCTCACCCCGGTATGTAGTCCAAGCATTCGCAGCACACTGTCTATCTTTTCGGTTGGCTCACCGGGCTCATTAAACATTGCAGAGATTCCCGCCAGCAGACGCTGCCTGGCATGCAGATGGCGGATATGCCTCTCCTTTCGCTTCATGGCTGTGATATCCACGGCAGTTACAACAAGATAATCTGCATTCAGCGGACTGATTCTGCTCAGTGAGAAAAGAAGGTCGATAGGTTCGCCATTTCGTTTACGGGCAGTTACTTCAAGATCCTTCATTTCCTCGCCCGTCAGAATGAGTTTTGCGAGCCGGCGACCGGTAGCCTCATCGGGTACAAGCTCTCTGTCGGGCATGCGGCGTCCAAGCATCTCTTCCCGCGAGTAACCCATGGTGGCGACAAGCTGCTGGTTTACATCGACAACCTCGCCCGTAGTAGCATCACAAATAGCCTGAATCACAGGCACCAGATTGAAAACCTGTGAAAACTTCGATTCGGAAATCTCCAGTTCCCGGGCAAATTTTTGTAACCACAGCTCAGACTGCTTTCTGTCTTCAATGTTCCGGGTTATTCCGTACAATTCAACCTCTCCCTTGCGATCAAGGTTAAACCATGCAGTAACTTCCACCCAGAATTTATGACCGTTTTTATGAGTAATTTGCAATTCCTTGCGTGTATACATACGATCTGCCGGATTATTGACAAACCGTTTTAAAAGATCATCAAATACCAGTTTTTCAATAATAAACACATCTGGTGATGCAAGCAGCATTGTATCGGAATCCTGGATCTCCTCCGCTGTATACCCGAAAAGCTCCGTGGCTTTAGGACTTATGTAGAGGTATTTCCTATTCACAGGATTGAAAATCCAAATAACGTCGGACATATTCTCTGCCAGCAACCTGAACTTTTCACGGCTCCGGCGAAGGTCAAATTCATCGTGTTTCTTTCCGGTTATATCCATCAGTGTTCCAACACCACCGGCAAATTCTCCTTCTCTGAAAAGGGCCCGTGTAGAAAAACCTATCCAAATCTCCTCACCGGCTTTGTCGTATTTGTATTCACCTATCAGCGATTGCCTGCTTTTCAGCAAATTCATGCGCTCCCTGAGGTGCTTCTGATCTCGCCCCGATAGGCGGCTTGCCGACATATTAAGCAGTTCAGCAGCCGGTATGCCGGTTAGCTTTTCAACAGCCGGACTTATATAAGTGATAATTCCATCAGCATCCAGTTCATAAATAACTTCGTCCAGATTTTCAATAATTCTGCGAAATCGACTGATTTCAAACCGCGTTCTTTCCGATTCATCAGAAATCTTCGGGATGCGGCTGAAAGCCATCAAAGCTTCCCTTCCGCTGATGGCTGTAATCGAAACACTACAATCAGGGAGTCCCTCAAATGAGTTAGTTAACGGGAAGGAAACAAATCCTTCTGCAATTGCCTTATCAACAGCCTCAGCAAGAAGCTTCCCCGTTTGGACACCAAACAGGGTAAAAATGCCGGGGTTTTTGGAACATCCACTTGTAAAATATTTTTCCACAAAATATTCCGGCCTACAGCGGTAAATATTTCCATTGCCGTCAAGATGAAGAATGAGGTTCTGAATATCGGCCATAAAAGCGAGGAATCGCCTGTCAGCCAAATCATTTGTTAGGGGCATACCGGATAAAAAAAAGTCGCACAAGTAATTCAGAAAATGTAAAATAATGTTTCAAAACACGGACAAAAATAATAAATAATTGCATGCAACAAATCAACCCATCCGAAGTATAATTCCGTTTTTAAGGATAAGTGCTGACTTCTTCGGAATGCACGCCAATCCGGTTGTTTTTGAAAGTAAGCTTACGAAACTGTAATTTGGGACGGATAAATGATTATTCCGGTATCCGATCCCGGTTGTTTAAAAAAGTCAGGATACCTGAAAGTCAACGATCTGCAGAAAATTATCTTCCGAAGGAATGCCCCATAACACAGAATACTAACTACGTTAAAAAAATATAAAGTCCTGATTCTGTTCGTCAAAGCACAGTCAGTTTATCCATTTATACTTGAAAATATCCATCATTTTGCTTATTTTTGTATTCCCTTCCGGAATCAGTAAACCGGAGCCTTTTTTTCTTATCCTTACGGTGTTACTATTGTCGGCAACGGCCGCATTTTCAGGCAATGGCAGACTTGGAGCATATCTTTCACACGCTACTTTTAACATCCCCGGTGAAGGGCCATACCTGGAAACCTATCTGGAGATCATCGGAAATACGATTGAATACAGGCAAACCGGCGACGGCATGTTTCAGGGAAGTGTTCAGGTAACCATGATTGTTCGTAAAGACTCCTCCATCGTTGATTTCCGGAAATTTGAACTGAAAAGTCCCGTTGTGGAAGACACCACTTCGATTTCACTCAATTTTATTGACCAGCAGCGTTTTATGCTCGGTAACGGGCACTACGAACTCGATCTTTCCATTGCCGATCTCAACCGAAACGGCACACCGGTTGTTGTCTCCTACCCTTTTTCCATCGAGTTCCCCGATAACAGCATTTCGATTTCCGGCGTACAGCTCATAGGTTCCTTTACCAAAACCACAACGGAAAATGTTCTGAGTAAAAGCGGGTATGACTTCGTTCCGTTTGCAGATAATTTTTATCCGGCAGGAAAAGATAAGATAACATTCTACGCTGAGGTATACAATCCGCTGCACACGGAAAACAGCGAGGAGAAATTTCTGGTTTCCGCTTTTATAGAAACCTTCGAAAGCAACCGAATGCTTAACGAATACGTGCGGATTAAGCGCGAATCGTCCAGGCCGGTAACGGTGCTGTTATCCGAGTTCGACATCAGCAATCTCCCTTCCGGGAATTACAATCTGGTAATTCTGGTTCGAAACAAAAACAATGAAATCGTCGGGCAAAACACGGTGTTCTTTCAGCGGTTCAACCCGGCTGCAACCGCCAGAGCTATGAATTTTGCCGATCTCGACCTGAAAAACTCCTTCTCACAGCAATATTCAAACGCAGATACACTAAGAGAGTACATCCGCTCTCTAACGCCCATTGCAACTGAAATGGAGAAAATCTTCATCAATACTCAACTGAACGGCACTGAGCTGAGAATTCTGCAAAATTTCTTTCATGCATTCTGGAGTTCGCGCAACGAGTTTGACCCCGCTGCCGCATGGAATAATTACCGTCTTGAAGTGATCAAAGTAAATCAGGCCTATTCCACACAGGTAAAAAAAGGATATGAAACCGACATGGGAAGGGTATATCTTCAATACGGCCCGCCCAACACTATTATCGACAAATCATTTGAAACACAGGGATATAACCTTAGCCAACCAACCCAGAAGCTGGAATACGGCTCCATACCGTACCAGATTTGGCATTATTACAGCATAAACAACAACCGGGAGCGCAACAAACGGTTTGTATTCATCAGCTCAGGACTAAGGGTCACCGATTATCAACTGGTACATTCCGATGTCAGGGGCGAACTGCAGAACTACAACTGGCAGCGCTTACTCGTACGGGGAGCCGATATCCACGACAGCGACAACATCATCGATTACGATTCCGATGCCATGCGCAGAGACAAGCGTCGTTCGTCGATGTATTATAACGATCTGTTCTGAGATTTATAAATAATACACATCCGGAATTCTGCAGCATATGCTGAAGTTTATCGCAAATTTCATCCGCTTTCAGAACGAAGCTACGGAAAATCGGCCGCAATGTCGTATGTTTGCATACAATAACCCCGGATAAGACTGTAACTATACACATCATCCGCCTTGCCAAAAACTGCCGTCGTTATACTAAACTGGAACGGTAAGAAATTTCTCGAGAAATTTCTCCCCTCCGTCGTTCTGCACAGCAGCAGAGATGCCGGCATTATTGTAGCCGACAACAACTCTTCCGATGGCTCCGTTGAGTTTCTGAAAGCACATTTCCCGCAGGTTGAAATCATTGCAAACCCTCGTAACAGCGGATTTGCAGGCGGATACAACGAAGCCCTGGAACGGGTGGATGCCGATTATTACATTCTTTTAAATTCCGATATAGAAGTTTCCGAAAACTGGATAAAGCCAGTGATAGACCTGATGGAAAGCGACACATCCATCGCTGCCTGTCAGCCGGTTATCCGTTCGTACCACAATCCTGAAAAGTTCGAGTATGCAGGTGCGGCCGGAGGTTTTATAGATCTATACGGTTATCCGTTTTGCCGCGGAAGGCTTTTTCAGCATGTTGAAGACGATCTGGGGCAGTACAACGATACTACTGAAGTATTTTGGGCGACCGGTGCCTGCATGTTTGTCAGAGCTGGCACGTTTAAAGAACTTGGCGGGTTTGATGCCGACTTCTTTGCCCATATGGAAGAAATAGATTTCTGCTGGAGAGCCAGGCATGCCGGATACAAAGTGATGGTTTGTCCCGTTTCAAAGGTCTTTCATGTAGGAGGCGGCACCCTGCCCAAGCAGTCCTCGTTTAAGACCTACCTCAACATGCGGAACAATATTTCCATGTTGTATAAAAATCTGCCACCACAAAGGCTTGCACCTGTATTCTTCGCCCGGCTCGTGCTCGACGGAGTAGCTGCATTCAAGTTTCTTATCGACGGCGGATTTTCCGATTTCTGGGCAGTCGTAAGGGCACACATGAGCTTCTACCGGCGCTTCCCCACTCATCGACGGAAACGGAAGATGATTTCGCATGAAGACGTCTCCTGCATCTACCGGGGCAACATCGTAGTCGATCACTTCCTGAGGCGGAAAAAGAAATTCTCCGAACTATCCCTAAAAAAAATTCGATAAGATGGCCTGGTTAATTTTGTTCATCGCCGGACTGTTTGAGACAGTCTGGGCCGTTTCGCTGAAGTATTCCGATGGATTTACACGTCTGTGGCCCACCGTTATTACCATTGCTGCCATGGCTGTAAGTCTTTATCTGCTTGCCCTGGCCCTGAAATCCCTGCCGCTTGGAAGTGCTTATGCCGTTTGGACCGGTGTTGGCGCTCTTGGTGCCGTGATCTATGGAATCATTGCTTTCGGTGAATCGAAAGACCTGCTAAAACTTCTTTTTATTGCAATGATCCTGGGAGGAATCATCGGCTTACGCTCCGTATCGGAAAAAAAATCAGCGCAGCAGAAAACTGAGCAGGGCAAGGCGGTAAACATCGAGTCCGAAACCAGTAATAACACCCCGTGCGCCCGATGAGATATACGAGCGCTGACGAAACTCTTCGCGTGCTCCCACATTGCTGATATGGACCTCAACTACTGGTGCGTTAATCGCTTTTACCGCATCGCCGATGGCAACGGAAGTGTGGGTGTAACCGCCGGCATTCAGAATAATCCCGTCACAGGCTGCACCTGCTGCCTGAATCTTGTTGATCAGTTCACCCTCCACATTACTCTGAAAGTAGGAAATTTCTACTTCCGGGAACGCATTCCTGAGTTCCGGAATGTACTGGTCGAACCCTTTTAAACCGTAAAATCCCTGCTCCCGGCTTCCGGTAAGGTTTAAATTAGGCCCGTTTATGATGCAGATCTTCATATCTTCGTATCTAAGGTGCTGTAGCTTATTTTCGCCTGAATACCGTAACGGATGTTTCTCCTGCCAAAGGCATCAGACCGTAAATGGTCAACTGCTCACTTCGTTGGCTGTATGTGATCCGGTGCGCCGAAGAGGGGCCGGCAGGGAAATCGGCCGGCAGAAACAGCCTCAGCTCATCGGCCTTGTCAAGCCTGTACATAAGGGTGTCAATGCCTCCTTCAGGCGAACGCTTCAGAAAAACACGGCTGCTGGTGCGGAACTCTATTTCTACCCTGAAATCCGCCTCCTCTTTTTCAATCCAGGGGCCAAGAATGTTGAATTCGTTCGGAAATTTATCCTTGTCGCATCCGTTGAATGCAATCAGGACAAGTAAAACAAACAGCAACATTCGGGTATTCATATTCCAGATCATTTGAATCACAAAAATAATGATTTCAGGGGTTCATACGATTTTCCCCTGGAGATTCCAGCCTGCATTACGTATCCCGCATAGCCACAATCAATCGGTGAACGAATCAGGGCAGTAATAATGAAAAACGATTCATCTTTTCGGCCAGTTTCTGATGTATATTAGTTGAAATGCACCGAAGCTTCTGTGATAACCAACATTTTTACCGTAATAATTTTTATTACCTTTGCAGCGATTTCCAATTGGGGTGCCCTAAAAACACGGGCTGAGATCATACTCATAGAACCTGCTCCGGGTAATGCCGGCGAAGGGAAGTAGAGAGAACTTGAATACGGAGGGTTAAAGGCCCAATTCAACCTTCCAGAGTTTAATCTAAAAAAAATCAAAACGATGAAATTGCGCTTACTACCGGCACTGCTGGTACTGCTGCCATTTTTATCAATGGCACAATTCACACTTAAAGGCAAGGTTATTGATTCGCAATCGGCCGTAACCTTACAGGGGGCACATGTAAGCCTCAACAACCGTCAGCTCAGAACCGCGACCGGTGAAAACGGAATGTTTGAGTTCAAAGGGATTCAGCCCGGCAATTACAAACTGAAAGTTACATACATGGGATACCTTGCCTGGGAAGCTCATTTCGAACTCGACAGCGACCGTACCATGCTGATTTCGATGGTACAAACACCCATTCTCACGGAAGAAACCATTATTACTGCCACCCGCGCCGGAAATAAAACCCCCGTTACCTTCCTCAACCTTACGGGGAAGGAAATTAAACGAAACAACCAGGGCAAAGACATTCCGTTTTTACTTGAGCAGATGCCGGCAACCATCGTAACTTCCGATGCAGGAACGGGAATCGGATATACCGGTATGCGAATCCGGGGTACCGATATGAACCGTATTAATATCACCGTTAACGGAATTCCGCTGAACGACGCCGAATCGCACAGCGTTTTTTGGGTTAATATGCCAGACTTTGCCTCATCCGTAGGAAGCCTGCAGGTACAGCGCGGGGTTGGGACCAGCACCAACGGCGCTGCGGCTTTCGGTGCCAGCATCAACCTTCTGACCGAGGCTCCTTCTACGAAGGCGTACAGCGAAATCACCAATGCTGCAGGTTCCTTTAACACGTTCAGGCATCAGGTTACTGCCGGAACAGGCCTCATCAACAGCAAATGGGCAATGGATGCCCGCCTGTCGAAACTTAGTTCCGACGGTTTTATCGACCGTGCATTCGCTGACCTGAAGTCGTTTTACGTTTCCGGAGGATATTACGGTAAAAACACCATTGTAAAACTTAATGTTCTCTCAGGCAAAGAGATTACCTACCAGGCCTGGGACGGTATTCCTTCCGATATCCTGAAGACTAACCGGACTTACAACGGAATTGGCTACTACACCGATTACCTTGGCAATGAACATTATTACGATAATGAGACCGACAATTACCAGCAGGATCACTACCAGCTGATGCTGTCGCAGCGCCTTGCGGGCAATCTCACCGGCAATCTTGCCCTTCATTACACCAAAGGATTCGGGTATTACGAACAGTTTAAGGACGACAAAGACCTCAGCGATTATGGCATACCTCCCGTTTTAGTTCCCGGGAGCGATTCTCTGGTAATAGAGGAGAGTGACCTAATCCGGCGCAAGTATCTCGACAATCACTTTTACGGATTTACCTGGTCGCTGAATTACGATAAAAACAGGCTTAACCTCACTGCCGGCGGATCTGCCAACCGTTACGACGGCCTGCATTACGGTGAAGTAATCTGGGCCGAATTTGCCCGAACATCCGGTTATAACTTCCGCTGGTATGAAGGAACAGGCGACAAACGCGACTTCAACGTATTTGCAAAAGCATTGTACGAGGTCACTTCCAATCTTAGCCTTTACGGCGACCTACAGCTGCGTGGCATCGATTACCGCATTGACGGCATCGATGACGATCTGCGCGACATTACACAGAAACACAACTTCCTGTTTTTTAATCCCAAAGCCGGTCTTTCATACGCCATCAACCAGTTGAACAGCCTATATCTGAGTTTTGCTATCGCAAACAGAGAACCCAATCGCGACAACTATACCGATGCCGACCCCCACAAACCCGCACCGGTTGCTGAAACGCTTTACGATTATGAGTTAGGCTACAACTTCAGCAACAAAAACCTGAAAGCATCGGCCAACTTCTATTACATGTATTACCGCGACCAGCTGGTGCTGACCGGACAAATAAACGACGTGGGGGCTGCAATAATGACCAATGTCCCGGAGTCTTACCGTACCGGACTGGAGCTCAGCGGAACAGCCATACTTTCAAACTCACTGCAAGCCTCGGCAAACCTCACTCTGAGCACTAATAAGATCAGAAATTTCACCGAATATGTGGACGACTGGGATAACTGGGGAAGTCAGATAGAAAATAAACTGGGCACCACAAACATTGCATTCGCTCCCAATGCCATTGCCGGTGCATCTGTGATGTATACCGTTGTAAGGGGGTTCGATGCCACCCTATCGGGGAAGTATGTCAGCCGACAGTTCATCGACAATACCTCTTCAGCCGACCGTAGCCTCGACCCTTACATGATAACCAATCTCAGACTGGGTTATACGATTTCGCCCAAATTTGTCAGGGGAATTGAGTTTACACTAAACATCAACAACCTGCTGAATGCAGAATATGAGACAAATGCCTGGATCTACCGTTACTACAGCGAAGGAACCTATGGCGTCTACGACGGTTATTTCCCTCAGGCCGGGATCAACTTTATGGCCGGAATGACCCTGAAACTCTGATTTTCCTTTTTTTTACGATCACAGCAGAGGCTGTATCACTGCCTTTCAATGAATTTTGATGCAATGCCGGTTAAATCCTGCACTGCAAAGGAATTACAAGCAGTGACACAGCCTCTTTGGATTATCAGGGACACCCCGGGTTGCCGGGTAAAGCAGCCAGCACATCGCCCAGCAGGCGGTCGAAATCCATATCGTTGGTTTCTTTCGGAGAATAACCAAGAACTACCACTGCCAGGTCGTGTTCCGGCACGATAAAGATGCGCTGCCCGTTATGTCCCCTGCAGATAGCAGTTTCGCGCGGTACCGATTTCAGATCGTTCGACTGGTTGAGCCAGAAAGAGCTTCCGTAAGCCCCCCTGCTGCCCGGAACCGGCGTAAAAGAGTAATCCACCCATCCCTCGGGCAGAATGCGCTGCCCGTCAAAGACACCATCATTCAGGTAAAGCAGCGCAAATCTGGCATAATCGCGGGCGGTGGCATAAATGTAGGAAGAACCCACAAACGTTCCGGAAGCATCGGTTTCAATCACGGCATTGCGGATCCCAAGAGGGTAAAACAATTTCTCGTATGCATACCGGTAATACGCCTCATCGTTGTTTATCGACTTACGCATCAGACTGGAAACTAAATTGGTGGAGCCGGAAGAATAATACCAGAATTCCCCGGCAGGATGCGCTGCCTTTTTGCCGGCAACAAACGCTGCAAAATCCGGTTCACAATGCAGCATAAGTGTAACATCCGAGCGGTTGCCGTAATCTTCGTTCCATTCCAGGCCGCTTTGCATGCGCAGAAGGTCGTTGATTGTAATCAGCGAGCGCTCATCGGTCTGCCAGGCATCCACTTGCGAGGGCAAATTTACATCCAGCAGTTTATCCCGGCTCATTATCCCCGCAAGGGCATTGGTAAAACTCTTGGCCATCGACCACGACAACAACCGTGTATCGGGTTCTATGCCTGCATTGTACCATTCACTAACAGGAATCCCGCAATACATCACCAGAAAAGCAAAGGCATGTCCGCCATAGGCATCTCCTTGCATCAGCATGGCACCCGTTTCAGCAAGCTTCTCGCGGTCGATTCCCGCAAGTGTATCGGTTATCAGATTTCCAACAGGCCAGGCAATGCTGTCCGGATTACCGGCAGGTCTCTGTGTATCAGGGAAAATCCTGTTTAAAAGTTTATCAGCATCCTCACCACGTATTAGGGTGCATCCAAAACCCTCCTGGAAAATAGCTACGGATTTACCCCACAAGAACCGGCTGACAACCGTTTTCCCTTCCATGTCAACAGTATTTCTCGTAAAGCGGATAAATGAGAAATTCAGATCAAGGTTTTCAACTGCTTCCTGAGAACGACCCGAAATGAAGACCGCCGAGGCCAGGTTCTTTGCCGCATATCCGGTGATGATAGGCATAAGAGAATTTAAATAAAGAACAGCAGCCATCAGTCCCCCGGCAACCATAACAAGCAGAATTGTCGAAATACGTTTTCTCATAACAATTTAGATATAATGTTATAACAAACATAACGGTTTTGAATGTTATTCACAATAGCCGGGCGAGACAATCCGGTCAGGGACGCAATGAAAACCGTCGGAACAAAGGATCTGCCGTTACTCAACCACAATTTGCTTACCTTTGCAGTCCAGAATAAAGCCTATGGCCGGTATTGCAATTAAGAACAAAAAAGCAGGTTTTGAATATTTCCTTACGGAAGAATTCACAGCCGGAATAGTGCTTACCGGCACCGAGATCAAATCGATCCGTGAAGGGAAGGCCAACCTTACCGATTCTTTCTGTGCTTTTGTAAACGACGAGCTGTTCGTAAAGAATATGCACATCAGCGAATACAAATACGGCACTTACCTGAATCACGAACCGAAACGCGACCGCAAACTGCTTCTTACCCGCAAGGAACTCCGGAAAATTATCGTAAAAACGCGCGAAAAAGGGCTTACCATCATCCCTTCCCTGCTTTTTATTGATGAAAAAGGCAGGGCAAAGCTAAAGATCGCCATCGCTCGGGGCAAAAAACTCTACGATAAGCGCGAGACGCTAAAAACCAAAGACACCCGCCGAGAAATCGAACGTCACCGCGATTACTGATCCCACAGCGGGCCGGAATTTCCCCTGCTTCGCCTGATCCTTTGATGCATGGATGTGTTTTCATAAAATAATCGCTGCAATAAAATCTGTCAAATCGGGCTTTCTTTCGGGCAGGATTTTGAGTAATTTTGACCTTTACAGATGAACGTCTGCTAATGATGTATAATTGGCTCAGTTTCTTAACCGAAAAAGAAGATAATAAACGAAAAACCGGACTCACGCATGCGCAATACCTCATTTTTAACCGTTGTTACACTGGCTATACTGTTTCCTCTGCTGCTTTCAGCGCAAAAAGAAGGAAAATCTGCCACCGGAATCAAATGGCTGACGTTTGAAGAGGCCATGGCACTCAACAGCAAGAAACCAAAAATGGTATTCATCGACTTTTACACCGACTGGTGTGGATGGTGCAAAAAAATGGATAATGAAACGTTTTCCGATCCTGCCGTTGCAGATATCATGAACAAGCGTTTTTATGCTGTAAAATTCAATGCTGAACATCCGGATCCAATGGAGTTCAAGGAACAGCGATTCGTAAATCCCAACCCGCAGAAAGCCCGGTCGACCCACCAGCTCGCCCTTGCACTTATGAAAAATGAACGTCTCTACCCTTCCTACGTTATCCTTGACAAAGCAAGCGACTGGACCTATAAACTGAAAGGGTACAAAACCCCGCAGGAGCTGATTCCGATATTGAAATTTTACGGGGAAGGGACGTACAAAAAAATGAACTGGGGCGAATACAAACAATCGCAACAATAAAAAAAATGATTCCCGAAACCTTCAAGGCTCTGAGAGCCGAAGAAATGCCCGGTTCCGGTATTCAGCCGGTTATCCGTACCTTGCCTTTGTCGTATCTGCCTTCCGACGAGGTCCTTATTCAGGTGCACTACTCATCCCTGAACTACAAGGATGCGTTGTCGGCTACCGGTAACCGTGGCGTTACACGCTCCTTCCCGCACACCCCCGGGATCGATGCCTGCGGAACGGTTGTTTACTCCGCCGACCAGCAATTCAGCAAGGGAGACAAAGTTCTTGTGCACGGCTACGACTTGGGAATGAATACCCCCGGTGGTTTCGGCCAGTACATTCAGGTGCCGGCTGCATGGGTTATGCCGCTTCCCGAAGGCCTTTCCTTCGCCGAAAGCATGATGCTTGGAACGGCAGGGTTCACAGCAGCTCTGGCACTGCAGCGTATGGAAGTAAACGGGCAAAAGTCTTCATCCGGACCCGTACTTGTTACCGGAGCCGGGGGCGGACTGGGAAGCCTGGCGGTTAATATACTTGCATCGCTGGGATATGAGGTGATAGCCTCAACCGGGAAACCGGAAAGCGCCGATTTTCTGAGAAGCCTGGGTGCGGCACAGGTAATCGGCCGCATTGAAACCGGAAATCACGAAAAACTCTTGCTCAAGCCCCGATGGTCAGGTGTAATTGATACAATAGGCGGAGAATATCTGGGCACAGCCATCAAAGCATGCAATCCCCACGGCAATGTGGCCGTTTGCGGAAATGCAGCCTCTCACCTGCTGAATACGTCGGTTTACCCGTTTATCCTCAATGGAATCAACCTCCTTGGAATAGAATCAGCCACCTGGCCCATGCCCGAACGACGGAAAATCTGGGAAAAACTTGCAGGCGACTGGAAACCACCCATGCTGAAACACATCGCCGCATTAATCACACTTCATCAGTTGCCTGAGCATATCCACCTCATCCTGAACGGCAAAATAAAAGGCAGAGTTTTCGTGGATTTGAAAGATTGATTATCTTTACGGATATCCATTGTCAAATTTCAAACCGAACCGACATGAAAAGGTTAGCCTGGTATGCAGCCCTTCTGCTCCTTTTTGCGTCAGCCTGCAACAGCAACCCCGCTGTGAAAGCTCCTGACCCTTCCGCTGAAAAAGAAGCCATCAAACTGGCCCTTCAGAAGTACGTTATAGCCAATGAAACGCAAAACATTGCCATGATCGCCGATCTTTGGGCTAACGATTCCACAGTATTCAGTATAGGAACCGACCGCCGCGATGTACTTGAAGGCTTTGAAGCCGTAAAAAGTACATTTTCCGGACAATTTGAACGCTTCGAAGATACCTTTATCGCGGCACGCGATCTCCGTATATACGTGCACCCATCCTGCGAAGCAGCATGGTTCTCACAGGTACTGCAGTATAATTTCACTATAGGAGACACAGGGTACGAATACCCCGACCTTCGCTTTACCGGATTTCTGGAAAAACGCGATGGCAAATGGGTTATTCTTCAAACCCACCTCTCCAAACCTGCCAACTAAAAAATGCATGGCCGGATAACAAACGATTACGGCCATGCATTTTTTATTTCGGGTTAACCGGGTTTCCCTGTTTAGTGATCGTGACCCGAATGGTCAAACTCTCTGTCCTCAGGCTTCTTGCAGCAATCAGGCAACTTTTTATAGGCCTTGTGATCTGCTGCAAGTTCGTCGGCATCGTAGCCGGCTTTCGAGATTGCCTTGCGAATTTTGTCGGGACTGGTACGACCAGGCCTGTAGACCACCTTTACGGTATGCGTTTCCAGATCGAGAGAACTGCTCAGAACCCCCTTTTCAAAAGCCAGGGTGCGTTCTATGGTTTCTTTACACATACTGCACTGCGATGATACTTTAATATCCACGCCGGCCTTCCCGGATTCCTGAGCCGATAAGCTCCCCGAGAGTACGACAGCCAAAACGGCGATTGTAATCTTTGCAAATCTTTTCATTGTTCAACTTTTTTTTCAAATTTATAATTTCC
>JALHHH010000075.1 GCA_022837485.1 Bacteroidales bacterium | reverse complement strand
AAACACAAGATATTTGCCGTCGGCCGAGATTTTCATGTATTCCGACTGATTTCCTTCGGCCGGAAAGTTAAGGATGCAGTTTGAAACAACGGGAGTCTGTTTTACCCCTGACTGATCAACCAGATAGCTTAAAAACTTATTCGGGCTGCGGTGGTTGCGCAGGATGACCCAGTAGGCATCGCGGCTTCCGTGTTTTACCCCCTGAATGGTTTCGTAAGTGCTGTCGGCGGCAATCAGGGGTATGTTTTTCTGACCTTCAATGATTCCGCCCAGACCCCCGTCAAGGGCCATGTCGATGACCGAATATTCCGAGCCCGCCCTGTTGGTGGAGCCAGTTCTTCCGCCAACCGTGAAAAAATAGTATTTGTCCGGATCGCCCGGTTTGGGAAATGCAATGCACGGGTTGGTCGCAAAAGCTGCAGCCATCAACCCGTCGCTGTTTTCCATTAAATCCTTATTTCTATTATAAAGTTCTATCCCGTCAGAATAAAACAATAAATTTCCGGCACTATCGGACAGGGAAGTGGAACCATAGAATGAAAAGAGTCCGGTGTGCACGGGAACATATGCAGGTGTTCCTGAGGCAAAACTGATCCACGTACCCCAGCCGAAAATCCAGTTATCGGTTTCCCGCTGGGCTGAAACACTGAGGGAAATAATGCAAAGGACCAGTATCAGCAATCGTTTCATGTAAAATTGTTTAACTATTGCAGATGATTTCCCCAAAAATAGCTATTATTTATCGCCATTGTCCGGATTAAATGAAGAAAGAATTTGCCACAAAGAAACGAAGACACTAAGTATCACTAAATGAGGAAAATAAATCCGGATAAACCGGGATATGTTTTGTGCAACCTGGTACCTTTGTACCCCTTCGGCAGGCTCAGTGCATCGCTTAGTGGCGAAATATTTAAAAGCAAGCTGAATGCTGTTACAATCTTCTGAAACCAACACACTATAAAACATTCCGGTGAGATTATAATAATTTCCCCGGACAACAGTGATTATCTATAAAATTATCAGTTCTTTATAAGTAAAATGTCATAAAATTATACGGAAAAATATCCGGCTTTGGTCCGGATGCTTTTCTTTTCTTCAGTCACTCCGCTTTACCGAATATATTGGAGCGGTAAGAAATGACTTATTCCTCAATGATTGTTGTACTGCTGATTTCTTATTTACAGGTATTTCGAAATTCTCATATTATCACATCCTCAAATTATCTCATTTTCTAATCAATTACCCGGTAATTCCTGTACTCGCCAATCCTCCATCCCGTAAGGCTTTCGATGGAATGCAGCAACCTTGATTTGAAGGGCAATCGTTTTTTGGTGGGATCGAAGCTGAACTGCCAGTTAAGCCGGTTGATGCGGTTTTGCATTACAGCCGGGTGGGTTCCTTTGAAAAGGGCCAGGGAGTCGATGCCGGAATAGTCGAAACTGTCAGCTTTCGGGATTTTCTTCTCCACCCACTCATCGTTGTGCCAGAGTTTATGGAAGTATTCCTGCTTGGCCTGCTGCAGCTCGGGCGGTTTTACCCAGCCGTAGTGATACATGCTTGCTTCAACGGGTTTCACGTTCAGCGGACGCCCGTCTTTGCGGAAGCCCTGGGCGTCGCGGTAGGAGCGGATGGACTTGTCGTTGCGGATTACCCTCACCTCGCGCCGGTACCAGCGACGGCTGTCGCCGATGTAGTCGTAGGAGCCATAGAAATGGGTGTAATTCAGCAACAGTCCTTCCACCTTTGAATCATCTTTCCACCTCAGCATCGCTTCTCTGACAGGCTCCAGGTATTGTTCGTGCAGTACCTCATCGCCCTGTATGTAAAATGCCCAGTCGCTGTCGCTGCCCAGGGCGTCAAAGGCCTTGTCGGTTTCCACGGCCAGCACGTGTCCGCCTTCGCGCAGGCTGTCGTCCCAAACGGTATCGATGATCCGGATTTTTGGTGAACCTATGCCCAGGATCAGGTCGCGGGTTCCGTCCTCGGAATTGCCGACCGCCACCACGAATTCATCGCAGATCGGAAGTATGGAGGTGATGGCCTCCACCACAGGATAATCGAATTTAACGGCATTGCGGATAAAGGTGAAACCGGAGACTTTCATTGGTTTGAATTTTTGCAAAAGTAAGGAGTTTTGATATTTCGGATTTTTGATTTTTGATTTCGGATTGATATGAATGACCGTGTTGATGGTTTTTTTCATAAAGACAGGGTTTACAGGATTCACAGGATTTAATTCTTTGACAGGGTTTACAGGATTCACAGGATTTAATTCTTTGACAGGATTTACAGGATTTACAGGATTTACAGGATTAATATGATTTACAGGATTAATAGGGTTGACAGGATTAATAGGGTTGACAGGATTCACAGGATTTACAGGATTAATTGGGTTGACAGGATTGACAGGATTGACAGGATTGCCGGATCAGGAGGTCGCTGATGCCGGACGCAATTCCAGGGAAAACTGTTATTTCGTAATTCTAACCTCAACCCTGGTTGCTGAGCGACGGTGGTCGGTCGATCCCGATCCCAATCGCCATCGGGACTATCGGA
Source organism: Bacteroidales bacterium (assembly GCA_022837485.1). Taxonomy (GTDB): domain Bacteria; phylum Bacteroidota; class Bacteroidia; order Bacteroidales; family Lentimicrobiaceae; genus Lentimicrobium. Next base: position 9,163 of record JALHHH010000075.1, on the reverse strand, counting down.
ACGAGACCAGCCGAAACACAAACTCAGCCTCAACCTAAACCTCAACCTCAACCTCAGCCTCAACCTTAGCCTCAGCTATATCCGTTTCCGGATCTCACTCTCAGCGCGAATTTCAATCCGGCTTCCGGCTCCGTTTTTTTTACTACTTTTGCACCTTCTAAGAAATCAGCTTTCATAACACATGGATATTCCCGCCAAATACGACCCTTCGGGCATTGAGAACAAATGGTACCAATACTGGCTCGACAATAAATTCTTTCAATCGTTTCCGGATGAGCGCGAACCTTATACTATAGTGATTCCTCCGCCCAACGTGACCGGAGTGCTTCACATGGGCCACATGCTCAACAATACCATTCAGGATGTGCTGGTGCGCCGTGCCCGGATGCAGGGGAAAAACGCCCTGTGGCTGCCGGGGACGGATCATGCTTCTATCGCGACGGAAGCCAAGGTGGTGGCCAAACTTAAAGAAGAAGGCATCGAAAAATCGTCGCTTACCCGTGAAGAGTTTCTGGCCCATGCCTGGGAATGGAAGGAAAAACACGGCGGCATCATCCTGGAACAGCTAAAGAAACTCGGCGCCTCCTGCGACTGGGAACGCACGAAGTTCACCATGGACGAATCCATGTACGAGTCGGTGATCGATGTGTTTATCGATCTGTACAACAAAGGCCTCATCTACCGCGGGGTGCGTATGGTGAACTGGGACCCCAAAGCGCTTACGGCCCTCAGCGACGAAGAGGTGATTTACAAGGAGGTTAAATCAAAGCTTTATTACGTCCGCTATAAGATTGAAGGCAGCGCTGACGAATGGGTTACCATAGCCACCACCCGTCCCGAGACCATTCTGGGCGATACGGCAGTGTGTTACCATCCTGAAGACGAGCGTTTTAAACACCTTGCCGGGAAACGCGTACTGGTGCCCCTTATTAAACGCTCTGTCCCGATGATCGCCGATGAATACGTTGACCGCGAATTTGGTACCGGATGCCTTAAAATCACGCCTGCCCACGATATCAACGACTACAACATCGGACTGAAACACAACCTTGAATCCATCGATATCTTTAACGACAACGGAACACTGAACGAGAAAGCCCTGCTATACACCGGGCAGGACCGTTTTGCCGCACGCGGACGCATCGTGGAAGACCTGCTGAATCACGGCCATATCCTTAAAATTGAGGATTACGTGAATAACGTGGGCTTTTCGGAACGTACAGATGAGGTGATTGAACCCAAGCTTTCGGTGCAGTGGTTCATGAAAATGGATGAAATGGCCAAACCGGCCCTGGATGTGGTGATGAACGATACGGTGAGGTTTCATCCTGAAAAATTCAAAAATACCTACCGCCACTGGATGGAGAATGTGCGCGACTGGTGCATCAGCCGTCAGCTCTGGTGGGGACAGCGGATTCCCGCCTATTATCTTAAAACCGGAGAGGTGATCGTTGCAAAATCATCGGAAGAGGCGCTTGAAAAAGCCCGAATTCTGACCGGAAATCCGGCGTTGCTGCCTCACGATTTGCGGCAGGACGAGGATGTGCTGGATACCTGGTTTTCCTCCTGGCTGTGGCCGATTTCCGTATTTGATGGAATACGAAATCCCGGGAATCCCGATATAAAATACTATTACCCGACCAACGATCTGGTAACCGCACCCGAGATACTTTTCTTCTGGGTTGCCCGAATGATCATGGCAGGGCTTGAATATCAGAATGATATCCCATTTAAGAACGTATACCTGACAGGTATCGTAAGGGATAAGCTCGGCCGCAAGATGTCGAAGTCGCTCGGTAACTCGCCCGATCCGCTGGAACTTATCTCCCGTTTCGGAGCCGACGGAGTAAGGGTGGGAATGCTGCTTACATCCCCGGCAGGGAACGACCTTCCTTTTGATGAAAGTCTCTGTGAACAGGGCAGAAACTTCAGCAATAAAATCTGGAATGCCCTTCGGCTGGTGAAAGGATGGCAAAAGGACGCTAACCTTGAACAGCCTGAGTATGCTGCTGTTGGCATAAAGTGGTTCGAATCGCGTTTTAACGATGCCCTTGCACAGATTGAAGAGAATTTCAGCAAGTACCGCTTGTCTGAAGCCCTGATGGCAGTGTATAAGCTGATCTGGGATGATTTTTGCTCCTGGTATCTTGAAATTGTAAAACCGGCTTACCAGCAACCGATTGATGCAAAAACCCTTTCCGCGACCATTTCTTTCTTTAATAAACTGATGCAGGTATTGCACCCGTTTATGCCATTTATAACCGAAGAAATATGGCAATTGCTTACCGACAGAATCCAGGGCGAGAGCATCATGGTAAGCGCTTTGCCCCTTGCAGCAAATGCTGATAAATCCATGCTTTCTGCATTCGAACACGCGGAAGAAGCCGTAATCGGAATTCGCAATGTCCGCAAGGAAAAGAATATTCCTTTTAAAGACTCTCTGACACTGCTTGTAAAAGGCGATAATCCCGGAAAGGAATTTGATGGCGTTGTGGCTAAGCTGACCAACCTTTCCCTGGTTGATTATGTGGACGATAAACCCGCTTCTGCAGCTGGTTTTATGGTTAAGGCTACCGAATACTACCTCCCTTTGGGAGATGCCATGGATGTGGAAGCCGAGCGTGAAAAGCTTGCAAAAGAACTGGAATATGCGCAGGGATTTTTGGATTCGGTGATGAAAAAGCTGCAAAATGAGCGGTTTATCGCTAATGCTAAACCTGATATCATCGAAAATGAGCGTAAAAAAAGAGCCGATGCTGAAGCGAAAATTGAACTTCTAAAGCAGCAAATGGAAGGATTGGGATAAAAGAATCTCAGTTTTATCCGGATTTGAGGTGGCTAAATGTGTCTTGCACCTGCTTTTTCCGACGCTGTATATTGGAGATGACAGCATAAGTCTGCCCGGTTTCTCTGAACGCATTATGTTGTATATACTTGAAAAACAAGTATTTACTTAAATTTTGAATTTATATCTGCATTCAATAAAATGCGTTGTTAATGAATTAAGAATTAAAATATTTACATTTTTTGTTGGATGAACCATTATTAAGTTATATTTGCGCTTATTTTAATTTTTATCATCAACATGAAAACAGGAAAAGTAAAATTCTTCAACGAATCAAAGGGTTACGGATTTATCCTTGATGACGAATCCGGAAAAGAGTACTTTGTTCACGCAACCGGCCTCATCGATCGCGTCAATGAGGGTGATGTCGTAACTTTTGAGCTTCAGGAAGGAAGAAAAGGCTTAAACGCCGTAAAGGTTAAATTAGCCTAACTATATAGTTTGCGCTTTAATCTTATGAGACTGTCGAAAGGCAGTCTCTTTTTTTTTGCCCAAAGGAACTATTACTGCCTCGAAGGGATTATACTACAGATGCAGATAGATATTATTTGTAAGTTAGCCGGTTGTATGCATACAACTTTAATTGAGTAATTTATCCGTTATTAACGGTTTGTTTTCTTCATCTGCCAGCCGGTTCACTTTCTTCGTCGTTATTGATAGAATGGTAACAAACTGCCACACCAAACACTTGTTTTGAGCGGAGAGTCCACATATTGCCAATCTTGATCCCAAAATGGATTTCTGCAATTTTGGCAGTCATTTACGCATTGTGTGGAGTAAACCGGACAATATTCCAATTTTAGCTACGGTTCCTGTATTTCAGGAAACAAATGCCAGGGAGCCGGACTGCCAGCCAAGATCGGGGGAAAGGCTTGTTATATCACAGGTTTCCTTTAAATACCACCCGGAAGCCGATGAATTGCATTCAACATATTTATTGGCATTTGGCCTGAAACTTGCCCACCGGTGTTTGCTTCAGGGGCGATTTAATTTGTAACTTTGAATTGATCCCCCGTAAGTTATCAAACCAAATCCAAACAAATATGAAAAGAACAGTAATTTTTCTGATGGTAATGTCGCTTTTTGTTGCGGGATGCAAGACCACCCGTACACAACGCGGAGCGGCTGTTGGTGCTGCCACCGGCGGTGCAATTGGTGCAATCATTGGTAAAACGGCAGGTAATACAAGTGCCGGTGCTGTGATCGGAGCCACAGTTGGCGGAGTTGCCGGTGCCGTAATTGGAAAACAGATGGACAAACAGGCTGAAGAAATCCGTCGTAAAGTTCCCGATGCAGAAGTGATTCACAACGAAGGGGAAGAGGGTATTGTTGTTAACTTTAGCAGTAAGGTGCTGTTTGGTTTTGACCAGAGCGATCTGACCGAAGCTTCCAAAAGCAGCATAAGGGAACTTGCAAGCGTTCTCCGAGATTATCCCAATACGGATGTTATGATTCAGGGCCATACCGACAGTAAGGGTTCGGCCAGCTACAATCAGGGTCTTTCGGAGCGCAGAGCAGAGTCGGTTGCCGGTTACCTTCGCCAGCAGGATATCCGTTCTCAGCGGATTACGGTAGTTGGATTCGGAGAAAACCAGCCAATTGCCAGTAACGATACCGAAGAAGGCCGAGCACAGAATCGTCGCGTTACCTTCGTAATCACAGCTAACGAGAAGATGCGCGAAGATGCCATTAAAGAAACAAGTAATTAATTAAAAAAAAGAGAATCTCATGAAAAAGATATTGATTCCAGCTATTGCACTGCTTTTATTCCTGTCAGCAGGTACAACTTCTGCACAGGTTGCATTTGGCATTAAAGGTTCGTTTGATATGTTCAACCTTGCGTTCAAAGATGCCGATGGCGACAAGGATCAGGCAACGATGATACCTACCTTTGATGTCGGTGTTTTTGCCGAATTTCAGGTTGCCGATGAATTCTACCTGCGTCCGGAACTTCTTTTTGCTCAAAAAGGTGCTAAAAACGAATATGCTCTTATTGATGATGTCACTACCAGGATATCATACCTCGAACTGCCGATTAACCTGATGTACAAAGGACCTTTGTCGGGCGGAAATGTACTGGTTGGTTTCGGACCATATTTTGCTTACGGTGTTGCCGGTACTATAAAATCCGATAACGTCAGCCTAGATCTGGAGTTCGTTAACGATCTGGAAGATGCAAATGAATTTACGGTTTACTATAAACCGTTTGATATGGGTGCAAAAGTCTTTGCCGGATACGAACTGGCAGCTGGCTTGCAGGTGATGCTAAATGCATCGCTTGGAATTGCAAACATGGAACCCGATTACAGGGGAGAAAAGTCGGAATCAAGCACAAAACACGTGGGGTTTGGTTTGACGCTTGGGTATGTTTTTGGCAAATAGTACCGGCTTTTTCCCCTGTTATTAAAAAAAGCTGCTCCGGGTGGGGCAGCTTTTTTTTAATAAGGTAATTGCTGTTTATACGCTTAGTTCACAATCAGTTTTTTTACGTCAACCCCCCGGCTGGTAGTAATTCTGACTATGTACAAGCCTGCCGGAAGTTTGCTGATGTCGACCTGCTTCTCATCTCCGTTCCATGCAAATGCCTTAACAGCACTTCCCGAGGCATTCAGGATTTCTGCCGATGATCCGCGCGCCAGTACCGGATTCGCCGACATCAGGGTGAAGCGGCCGCTGGCAGGATTTGGCACAATCCGAATGTTGGCCGACTCACAGTTTTCGGCTTTTACTAATATTTTATTGCTGAATGTAATCATATTTACGGACACATTCAGAATGGGATTGAAGGTATCGGCGCAGTCGGGACAGGTAACACCCGATACACACTCCGGGTTTGCAGCATTACAGAGATCCTTGTAATTGGGGTCAAATTCATACTCCAGCTTAAAATTCGGAATGCTCAGGAAGTTTGCCATACTGAAGTCGAATACCCTGCTGATGGAGCCCGGACACCATCCTGCCCTCGGATATACCCATGTGCCGTTCTGAGGCTGACAACCAGCCGGATTCGGATTACACACTGCCCATAAATCCTGGGTGTGGGTGCGTACATCGTTTACCTTGATGTAATGCGTGGCATGGTAAAACTCCGCGGCATTTCCGGTATTGTTCTCACCCCAGTTGTGCCCGGTTGTTATTACCTTAAGATGTGCATCCAGCGCATCTGCCGGGAAGGTATACTGAGCAGGCGAAACCGGCTGAGGATCCGACATATTGCCAAAGGAATACTCGCCCCTCCAGAGCGGTGTTACAACCGAATAAAGGTACCCGGGTGTTCCGGGAGTGAATTCGTAACGAATGTTGATGTTGAATCCCTTGTCCCACGTAATGCAGTGGTATCGCATATCAACCTCACCCTGAAGCAGTGAGGCATAATCGGTAACATCCACATTGTCGCTGCAGCCTACTCCAAATGGAGTGATGTAGCGGTAGATTTCAACCCATTGCCCGGTTAAATCTTTAACCTCAATGTGTGAAACCCTGTCGTAGGGATCGCATCCCCCGGGAGGGCATGAAATGGTGAGGTACGACAGAATTTCGCTGAAGGCTCCGGCAAATGTTGGAAATACAAAGGTTCCGGTAACGATTTGGTTGGATGGCGTAACCGTTTGTCCGGTAAAAGTTTGTACCTGCAAGGAAACGATATTGTTTGTAACATCAAAGCTCACGGTTGATGTGGTAGTGTTGCCTCCGGTGATTGTACTTCTGACGGTCATTGTGTAGTTGCCGAAAGCCGGGGGTGTCCAGTATGCCGCATAGTATCCGTTGGTGTAGCCATGCACCGGAATCTGAATGCCGTCAATGCTGAATTCCATGGAGGTAACCGACAGTACTTCGGGATGTTCCACATGCGATTCTGCCAGAAACATCACCATTTCCAGATTTTCCATGTAAACGCTGGTCAGGTCGGCAGGGCGACGAACCAGCAGGCCCGGATAATATGCTGTTGCATCCACAACCTCAAATTCATTTATTAGGTCGTTAGCAGGTGCATATTCATCGTTGCCTGGCTGTGATGCCTTAACCCTGACTATTCCGGCTTCGCCCGTAAGGGTAAGTACGTCGCCGCTGACAGAGGCAGGCCCTTCCACAATGCTGTAAGTTACTGGCAAACCCGAACTGGCCGTGGCATTCAGGGTGAACGGAGGATCGGTTGCCAGCTTGTTGGGAATGGCCGGAAAGTTGATGAATTGATACAGTCCGGTTAATTCCGGTTGCCGGACAAGGATGTTGTCGAAGCCTCCGACTCCGCCCTGGGAATGGAAAAAGATGCCGTCCCAGACTTCATTATCGGTTTTGGTACCGGATCCGGGGGTGAGTTCCATACTGATTCCCTGGATTTCGCTTGCCGGCAGCCAGTCACCCGTTGCAGATGGCTTGTAGAACAGCGCAACGGTGCCCGTCCCGCCATTAGCCGTAAAGTCCATGACCATTTTATACCTTGCCCAGTTATCGTTGTTGGCATTGAAGGGTATCTCGGTCCCGCTGGGCAGGACAATTTTATTTACTGCTGGTGCGGCATTCCGGCAGTAAATGTAAATGCCGCCGTCATCGGGTTCGGTTGGCAGACCGGGTGCAATATGTCCGTCCTGATCAGCATCAAATCCGGCGCCAAAAAACACTCCCCACCAGTTTTTATGAATGTCGGCTTCCAGTTCAACCACGCCCCCGGCAAAGCTGAATTCGAAGTTATCCGATGATTTTCGGGTGGCCGTCCGGCCAATGCCAGGACCCCCGTGCGGATAAAAGGCTGCCTGACTTCCGTCGGGAGCCACAACGTCGCCACTGGCGTAGCCAATTTCAAAATCACCGGAATTGGAGGCTGTTTGAGCGATGGTCTTCCAGCCATCCTGGTTATTAAGTCCTCCGGCATTCAGTGAATTAAAGTCGTAAACCGAAACGATCTGAGCTCCGGCCACCAATGTGACCAGTAACAATGCAATCGTGAGTAATTTGTTTTTCATAAACTTGCTGTTTGTGTTGAAGATATTTCAATTCAGAATGTTATTGCATCCACCATACTTTAACAGTTTGGGCATCCTGGCCACCCATGGTGCCTACCTGAATATTCCAGTTAGCAGTATTGTTAAGCGTTTCCGAAACCGGATACTGCAGCCGGAATCGTGTTAATGGCAGTCCTGATGAAGGAGTTGCCATGGTTCTTCGGGTAAGTGCGTAGGCTTCGGCCGGTTGTCTGAATGCATCCAGCCAGCGCTGGGCATATATGTATCCCAGTTGCTCTTCTTCGGATGCGCTGAATATATCGAGAACCGGATTGGCAAGTACGGAATAGAATTCCCATTCGCTGAGGAAAGGTTCATGGTTTACCCACCGGGATGTGTTCTTTACAATGTTCTGCCAGTAAGTCATGGATACTACTACACCTTCAAGGTACATTCCCTGCGCCATGCTCTGATCGCGTGCAACGCCGATGCCCCGGAAGTAAATTTCAGCAAGCAGGAACTTCACCTCAGCCACCGTCATCAAGATCTCCGGAATGCTTTTTTCTTCCCGTATCAGATAGTAGTTAAAAGGGGAGAAGTTGCAGGCCGAGCCCTTAACAGCGTAGTTGTTGTCGCGGTGCAGATGGTAGGGTGCCCCGCCCTCCGAGGGGGTTTCAGGAGTGAGCACCTGGGGGAAGGCTCTCCACTCTCCGGCATTGTTGGTTTCAAAAAATATGTATGCCCTGGGATCAAAGATTCCGCTGCCGTCGGCTGCATCGGTCTCTGAGAGCATTTTCCATATAGTTTCGCCCATACGCAACTTCCCGTGTTCCCTGAACGACCAGTTTACTGCTGTGTTTTCCCATCCCTGTACGATGGGCGACATTACCACGTCGTTGCCGGTACCGTTAAGCAGAGGTTTGTTTCCGGAAATTATATCTGCGGCAATTTCGCCGGCTTCAGCCGGCATTTTTTCCGACATCCGCAAGGCATACCGCAAACGCAGGGAATTGGCAAACCGTTTCCATTTCAGCATGTCACCATAAAACAGGTTGTCGTACGATGCCAGACTATAAAGCGGAATGTTTTCAGATGTCACGGGGCTGGCTGTGGCATTAATGTTCTCATCGGCCCAGGCAAGTTCGTTGAGCAAAAACAGGTAAATGTCTTTCTGACTGTCGAAGGCCGGACGGGCATATTCGAGGGATTCAAATCCGCGGCCAGCATTGAAAAAAGGGATATCGCCGAATAGGTCGGTAACTTTAAAGGTTTTAACAGCCAATAGAATTTTCAGCATTGCACGGGCATTCACGAGTTCTTCCTGACTGCCACCGTAAGCGTCGAAACGGCGTTCGATGTCGCGGATGATCGCCAG
>JALHHH010000134.1 GCA_022837485.1 Bacteroidales bacterium | reverse complement strand
GCAACGGCACCGCCGGGCACCAGGGGATGACAGAAATATACCGGTTCAACAATGTTACCGGACAACTTACGCCGGCTTTACTTTTTGATACAGGCGCCGAGTCAATTCAGGGGATTGAGTTTTCTGCAAATTCTGAATTTCTGTATATGAGTGAAGGCATCTTTCTACCAATAATAGCACGGCGCGACAGATGGATTGCACAGTACGAAATGAGTAAAACAGATGACCTCACCCAGTTTATGGATGCAAAAGCTGTAATGATCAGAGACACTTCGGTTTGGGGTTACGGCAATTTGCTTCTTGCAAACAATGGGAAAATATATTTCGCACACAGCGAAGACGACGGAACCAATTTTTCCGGATATCTGTCAGGCATCAACAATCCTTCAGCAAAGGGCGAGGATTGCAATATTGAATTGATGGTTGTTGAAACCTCCAACCCCTTTGAGGGACTCCCGACTTTCATCAGTTCATTTATGGCCGAATTTGAATGGACAGGAAGCTGTGTAGGTGATACCATTAAGTTTGATTCAAGATTCTCACCGGCACCTGTTTCCTGGCTCTGGAATTTCGGTGATCCGGCAAGCGGCGCAGCCAACACAAGTTCGGACGCCGACCCCTGGCACATCTACTCTGCACCCGGCGAATACGAGGTGTCGGTTACCGTTGTTTTTCCTAACGGCACGCAGCATACTTCCACTAGAAGCGTTCATATTTTCGGTTTGCCTGTTTTTTCGCTGGGCGATACCATCAGAATCTGCGAAGGCGGAAGCACTGTACTGACCCCGGGACCCGGATATGCTTCCTATCTCTGGAGCAACGGTTCTTCCAGTCCCCAGATTACCGTGAACACCCCCGGCGAATACTGGGTTGAGGTCCGCAACGAAGGGGATTGCGCGTTTACCGATACCGTTCAGGTGATGCATCACCCTGCAGCCCTCCTTATTACGGACGATCTTGTTGTAAGCCCTACCACCTGCGGCGGACAAACGGGGGCCATTACCGGCCTCAGCATCGACGGGCTGCCACCGTTTACCTATAACTGGACGGAAATCATTTCCGGCAGCCCTGAAGGCCATACGCCCAATCTTTATAATCTGGGGGTGGGTATTTATCAGCTTAACCTAACCGATGGCAACGGATGCAACCTACCGGCAACCAATTTCGAAATCAGGGATGTCGGAAACCTCCTGATTGACACGGTTACGAATACAAACGCATTATGCAATGAGGCCAATGCGGAAATATTTGTCATTGCTGTTTCAGGGCTTGGTTCAAGAATACAATACTTTATCAGGCATGAAAATGATACATTGTCTCAATGGCACAACGGTTTGTTTACCGGCCTTGAAGCAGGTGTTTATTATGCCTGGGCTTCTGATTCAACCGGATGCACCAGCGTTTACGGGCAGCCTGTGATAATTACAAGCCCTGACGGGCCGGAGATCACAGACCATCTGATGCTGCCTGCAACAGCCGGACAGCCGGATGGAACCATTATCCTTACAGCGCAGTCCGCTGCAGGCGACACCATTTACTATACCGTAAACGGCATTACGCAGATCAACGATGGCTACTTCGACGACCTCCCCGCCGGGGATTATCTTTGCAAAGTCACCGATGAAAACGGATGCAGAACCTACATTTCCATCACCATCACCACCCTTGAAATTGTTTATCTCAATGCCATCGCCGGTGAAGGATCGGCCTGTTCGGGCAACCCGGCGGTTTCCCCGCTTTATGTCAGCAATTTCAACGGGGTCAGATCATTTAAGGTAACACTCACCTACGATCCGGCCATAATGGAATGCCTGGGTTATCTGGATGTCAATAGTCTGCTACAGGCCGGCATGCAGCCTTACCTGATCCCTGAAGCCGGAAAAATTATTATTGAATGGGCAGGTTCCGCAGTCGTGTCGCTCCCTGACGATGCGAAAATGCTTGACCTGGTATTTGAAGCCGGGCCGGAAGGGGCCTCAGAACTCAGATGGGATGCCGCATCCGGCGTTAATTTGTTTCTCGACAACAATGGCCTTTCAATTCCTGTGGATTACACCAACGGAAACATTGTCGTTACATCTGCGCCCGGCCTTGCTGAACCATCTGCAACTGCAATCTGCGAAGGCAGCAGTTTCACCTATACACCTGAAATCTCTGGTGGCACCGGTGAAATGACCTATCAATGGAAATCGCCTTCCGGGG
>JALHHH010000074.1 GCA_022837485.1 Bacteroidales bacterium | reverse complement strand
AGAAATTATTTTTTACATTCTGTCTTTACTTAATTTTTTGTGTCTGCAAATATATGAACTTTCTGTTTAGCACGGTCGGTTGTAATATAGCCGCTAACGTTTTGGCGCTTGGCGCAGTGGCGGAATTCGGAGCACAAAACTGTCAACACACCACAAAAGTTGATGCGAGGTAGAATGTTCAATTAACCACGTCACCCGCCATTGCCGCCAAACGCCTGTTGTGTGCTGCCCTTCTTTCATTTAATTTCTCTATCAGTCATTTAGTATCGGTTTTGTCGTGCGTTGGCTTGGTGGCTCTTTTGCAAAACTTGGCTTTAGCGTGGGCTGGTGCGGTTTTGCAAATGTGCCACCAATAGCGTGGGCTTATTCTTCTTTTTTGTCTCCATTTTTTACCAAGTCTTCTGCCAACATTTTTGCTTGTGTGATTACTGTGTCAACCGCTTTTTCTTGTAAGTCTGGCGGATAACCGTGAAGTCTTAAAATTCGTCTGATGTTTCGTCTTAATGCTGATTGAACGCTTTCTTTTATTGTCCAATCAATGGTCGTGCTGTTACGAACTGCCTTTAGAAGTTCTTGTGCAATGTGTTTTAGAATTTCGTCACCCAAGATGGCTACTGCACTGTTGTTTACTTCCAAAGCGGTGTAAAAGGCGTATTCTCTGTAATCCAATCCCAATTTGTCGCCACGTTGGTCGGCTTCTTTCATTTGTTGGGCAAATGGAATAAGTACTTTTTCTAAAAACTCTACCGTGTCAATCATTCCGTTGTGATAGCGTTTGATGGCATCTTCCAACATTTCGGAAAACTTCTTGCTCTCTACCAAGTTGATTTTTGTCCGCTTCTTGATTTCGTCTTTGAGTAGTTTTTTCAATAACTCAACGGCTAAATTCTTTTGTGGCAAGTCTTTCAGTTCTTGCAAAAACCGTTCGTCAAGAATTTCAATGTTGGGTTTTTTCAGTCCTGCGGCATCAAAAATGTCAATCACATTGTCGGCTGTGATGGCTTCCGAAATGATTTGCTTGATAGCCGTTTCCATTTCTTCGTCCGTTTTGCCGCCTTCGTTTCGGTCGGAAATTTTTACCAACCTTGATTTGATGGCTTGAAACAATGCCACATCATCACGAATTGCCATTGCCCGCTCGTGGGGAACAGAAATTGCAAAGGCTTTCAATAGGTTTTTGGTGTTTTCGGTAAAACTCTGCTCTCCGTTTTCCTGACTGAAAATGTAATCCACGATAACGGGAATGAATTTCAGTTTTTCTTCGGGTGTAAGCGTGAAGAATTTACGCCAATCAAAATGCCTTAATTGGTAGTCTATTGCTTCGTGCAGTTCCAACATTTTGGCAACTGCCAATTCCTGGTCGAGTGTCGGTTTGCCTTCGCCACCGCTTGCGGTGTAATCGGCTAATGCAGTTTTCAGTTCTTGTGCAATGCCCAAATAATCGACTATCAAACCGCCTTCTTTGCCTTCGGTAAATACTCGGTTTACTCTTGCAATGGCTTGCATCAAGTTGTGTCCACGCATTGGCTTGTCCACATAAAGCGTATGCAAACAAGGGGCATCAAATCCTGTAAGCCACATATCCCGAACAATCACCAATTTCAAAGAGTCGCTTGGATTTTTCAAACGATCACCAATAGCTTTTCTTCTCGGTTTGTTGCGAATGTGGGCTTGCATATTCAAGGCATCACTGCTGCTGCCTGTCATTATTACTTTTATCGTGCCTTTGTCGTCATCATCTGAATGCCACAACGGACGGATTTTGATAATGGCTTCATAGAGTTCCACACAAATTCTGCGGCTCATACACACGATCATTGCTTTGCCATCCAAAACGGCATTGCGTTGCTCAAAGTGATACACCAAATCTTCGGCTATTTTTTGCAATCGGTTGGGGTTGCCTACAATGGCTTCCAAGCGTGTCCATTTTGCCCGCATTTGCTGGCGGTTGCTCAGTTCTTCGCCTTCGGTGAGTTCTTCAAACTGCTCGTCAAGGCTTACTTTTTCGTCTTCGTTAAAATGGACTTTTGCCAAACGGCTTTCATAGAAAATGGGAACGGTGGCTTTATCGTTTACGGCTTGCTGAATGTCGTAAATGTCCACATAGTTACCGAAAACGGCTTGGGTGTTTTTGTCGGTGGTTTCAATGGGTGTGCCTGTGAAACCTATAAACGTGGCATTGGGCAAAGCGTCACGCAAATGTTTGGCAAAGCCATCTATAAAATCGTATTGGCTTCTGTGGGCTTCATCTGCTATAACTACAATATTTTTTCGTTCGCTGAGTGCCTTTATGTCAGCACCGATATATTCTACACTTGGTTCGTTTACTACGTTTTCATTTTCAGGCTGCACAATGTCGGTAGGCATTGGCATAAACTTCTGAATGGTGGTAAACACAATCCCGCCTGATGCCACTTTTAGCAATTGGCGTAATTCCCTGCGGCTTTCTGCTTTTTGGGGTTCTTGCCTTAAAAGTTGTTGGCAATTGGTAAAGGTTTCGTGTAGTTGCTCGTCCAAATCGTTCCTGTCGGTCAGGATTACCAAGGTGGGATTTTCCATTCTCGGCTCAATGATGAGCTTGCCTGAAAAGAATACCATACTCAAACTTTTGCCGCTTCCTTGTGTGTGCCAAATCACACCGCCACGCCTGTCGCCATTGCTTCCGCTGGCGGTTACAGTGCTTTCTAAGGCTTTGTTTACGGCATAATATTGATGATATGCAGCTACTTTTTTCAGTGTTTTGCTGTCGCTTTTTTCAAATACGATAAACTGACGGATTAAGTCCAACAGCGTGTGTTTGTTCAACATTCCGTGAAACATCACTTCCATTTGGGGTTGCAAATGGTCGGCTGTGGTTTGTCCGTCTTTGGTTTTCCAAGTCATAAACCTGCCGTAATCGCTGGTAATGGTGCCACAACGAGCATCCCAACCATCACTGATAACGAGCAAACTATTGTAAGTGAAAAGAGAAGGAATGGCTTGTTTGTAGGTTTGCAGTTGGTTGAATGCCGATTTCAGGTTGGCGTTTTCGTCCACAGCATTTTTGAGTTCTATCACTACCAAAGGCAAGCCGTTTACAAACAGGATAATATCGGGGCGTTTGTTTTGATTTCCTTCTACTACTGTAAACTGGTTGATGGCTACAAACTCGTTGTTCTCGGGGTTTTCAAAATCAACGATATAAATTTTCTCGCCACGAATCCCGTTTTCGGTTCTCATTTCCACATCTACGCCATCTGTCAGGTAGCGGTGAAATGTTTCATTGTTGATTATGGCATTGGGGCTTTCGGTACGTAATACTTTTTTCAGGGCATCTTCTTTGGCATCTTGCGAAATGTTGGGATTGAGTTTGTCAATGGCATCACGCAAACGAGTAACCAACACCACTTCATTGTACTGCCTTTCGGGGTGCTCACCATCAGGGGAAATGACTGTTCCCAACTGATAGGTATAGCCCAAACCTTGCAGGTAGCTAAGGGCAATTTCTTCAATTTCGTTTTCGGTGATGCTATTTCTCATACTATTTCTAATTGTCCGCTCATTAACTTGGGTAGAAGTGTGTCACGGGTTTGGGTTAATGATTTTATGTTGTATTCGTTTTCTAATATTTTTTCCATTATCGGACTTACAATCACATCAAATTCTTTCAGGATGTCTTCACCCGGCATAAATGCTCCAATATTTGAAAATTGTGAAGTATTCATATTCAAGGTTGCAGTACCACCGCTTGCAGTAGCTAAAAAAGTGTCCTCCATTGATGTGGTAAGAAAATAAAGAAAGTATCTTGAGTCTTTATTTTTTGGAACAATTGAGTTTATCTGTTGATTAGTTTGACAAGGTTCTGGATTAATACAAACCAATCCTACTGTTGCAATAGAACTAACGCAAATTGAGAAAGGTGGTATTGTTTTATTTGATTGTGAATTCAATCCTTCTTCAGTTAAGCTGTCGGTAGTTTCAATGATAAAAACCGAATTATGCATATCAGGTATTTTAATGAACATATACTCGCCACCGAAGTATTCTTTAACAGCTTTTGATGGAGTTTTGCCGCAAACGATTTTGCCAAAATCTTTTATCAAACATCTATTCCATCCCTTCGGCAGTCCATCCACCAACTCGCCATCAAAACCGGGGAAGTTGAAATTGACAAACCACTCTTTGAAAATGGCTTGTGCCATAGCTTCCAAAGTTTGGTTCATTTGCAGGTTGAGTTCTATTTTGTCGTCAAGGGAAGAAAGGATTTGGGCGATTTCTTTTTGGGTGGCTTTATTTTCAGGGATTGAAACTTCGATATTATCGAATGTTTGTTTTGTAATTGTATCAAAAACAGCACCGTGAGTGTTTTTCTTAATCTTACCTATGCTGTATTTGAGCAAATAATAGAGAAAATTGTTTTCTGTCTTATCATTCGCATAAATACCATAACAAGACTGATTAAATGCCATATCTCTACCTAGAACAGCCAATTCACCAACTGTACCACGGGCAGAAATAATGATTTGCCCTTCCTTTAATATTTTTGTGCTGCTTTCATTTAGTCCTTTTTCGGTAATTGATTTTTCGGTTTGGTAAACCTTTTTTATGCTTTTACCAAAATCAACAACAGATAGCCACGGAATTTCTCCATTCCAATATTCTGGAACAGTAGTTTTGGGTGTTCCACCACCGACCAAATTAATTAAATCTGACAACCTATATGTTTTCCACTCGCTCATTCTAAATCACCATTTTTGTAATACACCAATTCGCATTCTTCTAAAGTCCGCCCAAGCCGAATGAATAAGCCCAAGCCATAGTGATAGTCGTTCTGTTCTTGATGTGTAAAGCCACGAAGTTTTTCATCATCCCTGCCATTTCCGCTCCAATAGCCTTTGAACTCAATCACCACAATGTTTTTATCATTGAATCCCCTATGATGCAAAATGATGTCAGGCAAAATCCCTTGTGGGGCCTCAAAGCCTTCCATATTTTTCGTGTTATGCAGATTGCGGTTATACTCCGCATCAATTGTTAAGTCGGCATCATCCCCAAAAGATGTAAGTTCAATGATTTCAGAAAAGTAAAGACCAAACCTGAAAGAAATTGACCTTTCGTGTGCTCGTCTTTCAATCAGAGAAAAGTCCTGACTGTAAACTCGTTCTAATGCAGATGCGATAGCTCCTTTTATTTCGGCTGTTTGGTTATTGGTTAGTATCATATTGCTTGCGTTGTTTTAAATTGCTGAGCGAATAGCTCAGACAGAAAAAAGTAGGATGTTAAATCCTTGGGCTTCTCTGTTTTAGGCTTGGATATAAATCGAATCCTGTCTTCTCCAACCGAAATTAGTCCGATATTGTGCTCTTTAAGCAAGTCTAAATCCACTCGGTGGATGTTTTTTTCAGGATAGGCTAAATAGGATTGATGGGAAAAAAACTTGTACCGCAAGGCTTGATAAAATCCCGATTTCCAATCATTTAGTTTAGCTTCAACTGATAATAAATTTCGGGTGTGAGCCTTGTACTTTCTATTCCTTTTTATCACTTCACCATCATATTCAATAAAATCATTCACTTCAAGTTGAATAAGCAACTTCTTAAGCTTGTTTTTGTCTAGGTTGCTTTTCTGTAATTGCTTTGTTGTTATATGCTTATTCTGTTGAAACAGGTTGACAAAAAGAGACATTAACGCATAGTCATTTAAAAATAAATCTTCATCATTCATTTCAGTTGTAAAAACCAAATCTGCAACACCATTTCCTGTGCTGAATTCAGTGGCAATGTATTCTGTTTTGAAAACCTTGGAAAGGTTGTCAATCAATACTGGTATCATTTCACTTTCGTATCTAAACATAGTACTATCTTATATTTTCAAAAACTTCTTTCCAAACTAAAAGGTGTTTGTAGTCATCACGCTTATAAACGGCTGTCAAGCGTTGATAATTTCTTATTGCTGCATCAATTCTATTTAAAAAATATTCTCGCTTGTCCGTAGTGTTTTTAATTGTCTCTACTTCTTGGGTTACCGAATGAATGTAATGCAGTTTATTGTTCTGTGCTTGTATTACATCTTCTGCTGCTTTACCACGGCAGTATAAACACTGACAAGCACCCAAAACACTTGAAATTTGATTTAATCTGGTCGGTCTTTTCTTTTCAATGGAAACGGTACCTAACAACTCAGGGAAATAATACCTTTCGTAAAGATTAAATCCTTGAGTTCTATCTTTGTGTAATTCTTCGCTAAAACTTTCAAACCTTGCTGCACCTGCGGAAAAACCTGCCAAACCTAATGAAATAAGCCCCAATCCCAAGCTATTCAAACGTCCTGCAATTACTGGTCTCCCTGTAAATCTTTGAAGTTTCAATAGTGCATCAATGTAATGATAAAGAGTAACTGGTGTAGTGTTCTTATCAATACCATCTGCATACACAATATATCCATCACATTCGTGGGCAGAATAATAGTTTAGAAGGTCATTTTTGTATTGGTTGTCGGTTAGGCTACCGCTATTTATACATATACCTGCATAAAGTTTTTTGTCAGCATACTCAGGTATTGAATTTTTATAATCAATGGCTTCTTTGAGTAACTTAATGTCCAAATCAAACCATTGTTCTACTGGATTTTGCTTGTATGTAGGTAACACATTCGTGTTATGCGTATAATGATAAGGAGAAACAAAAATGTCAGCACCTAATTTAGCTTCTTCATCAATTACAAGTTTTACGTATTCCTGCTGTTTTCTGTATGAATTGAGATAGGCAGGTGTAATCACTTCAAAATTTTCCGGACAGTATGGAAGTTTTTTCAGCCCCACTGTGTCCGTATATGTGTCGTAAGCGAAACGAACAGTTTCAGGGTCAATTATGGTGCAAAATTCAGTGCCCTGAATACGCTGTAAAAGCTTTTTCTGTTGAAATTGGTGGATTGCAGGAAAATCCACATTCAATTTATCATTGTGGTCTTGGAAATATATGTCTAAAGCGGAACCTTCATTCCATAGACGCAACACAAATCTCGGACTCAAATCATATTCACGTTTTGGAATTGCTTCATCTGATTCAAAGACAGAAATCAATTCGTCTATATTCAAATAACGTTGATAGGGATTCTTCTCAAGAAGTTTAAAAATTATGTTTTCATATTTGTTTTTGATATCAGCAAAGTATTTTCTTGGGGGTATAGGGTTTTCGTTCTTTATCTTATCAATTAACTCGGGAAGATTGTTAAATTCATAAGGAACTTTTGAAGTTAACATTTCATATAGAATTACTCCTAAGGTGTATAAATCGCTTCTCTTGTCAATATTTTTACTGTCTGTTATTTGTTCAGGTGATGAGTAAAGCGGAGAGCCTAAAAAATTACCTGTACTTGTCAGGGTTGTATAGTCAATTACTTTAGAAATTCCGTAATCTAGAATTTTAACTTTATCTCCATTCACAATTATATTTTCAGGCTTCAAATCCCTGTGAATAATTCCTTTGCCATCATCATTGCCCCTGATTTGGTGTAATGCTTTGATACCTTGTAGTATATTTTTAAAAATGGAAATGATTTGTCCTTCGCTTTGAAGGGCATTCCTTTTAATTAGCTTCTGTAGTGTCTCTCCTTCGGCAAATTCCATTACCAAAAAGTAAGATGGCACACTTAAATCACTGCCTTTGAAATCATCCACATATTTTATCAAGTAAGGATGATTAACGGTTTTCATTATATCAATTTCTCGCTGAATACGGTTGTTTTGCCCGCTTTGCTTGTATTCTTGAAGTATGTAATCTTCTCGGAAAACCTTAATCGCATATAGGCTGCCATCTTTTGTAGCCTTATATACTGAACCAAATCCACCTGCACCAATAAATTCGGTGAAGGTATATCCATTCAGTGTTTGATTTATTAGAGCCATATTTTCAAATTAAAAATCCAATTTTCTCTAAGTTAACTTTTATCGCTTCGTCCAATTCATTCGCTTTCTGCATTTGTTCTGAAAGGGTAGAAGTGAGCATTTGCATTTTCTCGTCAAATGCTTGTCCATCTTCTTCCACTTCCTTAAAGTCAATATATCGCCCCGGGGTCAGGATATAGTTGTTTTTGCGGATGTGCTGAATGTTGGCAGACTTACAAAAACCTGCAATGTCTTTGTATTCGGCAAATTGCTCTTTGCTTCGCCACTTGTGGTAAGTATCGGCAATGTTGACAATGTCGTTGTCTGTTAGTTCACGCTGTTTGCGGCTTATCATTGTGCCAAATTCCCGTGCATCAATAAAAAGCACTTCATTGGTTCGGTTTCTGAATTTGGTGGTTTCGGTTTTGTTGCGAGCCAAAAACCACAAGCAAGCGGGAATTTGCGTGTTGTAAAACAACTGCGAAGGCAAAGAAACCATACAATCCACCAAGTCGGCTTCAATCATTGCTTTTCTGATTTCGCCTTCGGTGGCAATTTCAGAACTCATACTGCCGTTTGCCAAAACAATTCCTGCCGTGCCATAAGGGGCAAGTTTGCTCACAAAGTGTTGCAGCCAAGCATAGTTGGCATTTCCTGTTGGCGGTACGCCAAATTTCCATTTGTGGGTTTCGGCTTTGTTGATATTGTAATCGCTAACATTGAACGGTGGATTGGCAATGACATAATCCACTTTCAATTCAGGAAATTTGTCGTTCATCAAGGTGTCGCCCAACTCAATTTTGGCATCAATTCCACGGATAGCCAAATTCATTTTTGCCAACTTGTAAGTGGTTGGGTTGCTTTCCTGTCCGAAAATGGAAATTTTACCTTTTCGGTGTTCGTGCATTTCAATAAATTTTTCACTTTGCACAAACATTCCACCGCTTCCGCAACAGCCGTCATACACTCGTTTTTCAGCTTCGGGGGCAAGCATTTCAACCAAGAGTTTTACAATGCTGGCAGGCGTATAAAACTGTCCGCCTTTTTTGCCTTCGGCATCTGCAAATTGACCTAAGAAATACTCAAACACAAAGCCCAAAACATCTTTTCCTTTTCCGTTTCCGCCTTTGCTCAATGTGATTGAGCCAATTAGGTCAATAAGTTCACCAAGTCTTTGTTTGTCAAGTGCAGGTCGGGCATAGTCTTTTGGTAAAACGCCTTTCAATGCAGCATTGTCTCTTTCAATGCTGTCCATTGCTTCGTCAATATCTTTTCCGATAGTTGGCAGTTTAGCTCTGCCTTGCAGCCATTTCCAACGTGCTTGTGGTGGCACATAAAAAACTCGTTCGGCTGTGTATTCGTCTTTGTCTTCGGGGTCGGCTCCCGTTTCGTGTTTGGTCGCTTCTAATTGGTTGTAAAGTTCATCAAAAGCATCTGATATATACTTCAAGAAAATCAAACCCAATACAACGTGTTTGTATTCAGCCGCATCCATATTGTTGCGTAGTTTGTCGGCTGCTTGCCAAAGGGTTTTTTCTAATTCTAAATTCTCACTCATTTGTTGTCTGTTATGCTAAATTTTAATTGTCAAAGTTAGTTTTTTAAATGCCTTGTCGTTCTGTCGAACCGTGATTGTTGTCAGTCGGTGCATTGGGGCAAAAGCAAATGTGCTGCATTGCGTTGGCTTTGAGCGTGGGGATGCAGCTCTTTTGATTTTGCTGAAGCGTTGGCATTTTGTCTTTCATTTTACTATTCGTTTATTGTCGGTCGTGTCGTTTTTTTAGGGTTGCACACAACTCGTTTATATCCTCACAAACTTACCACTTTTTTAAATTATTCCATCTGGTTTTCCTGAATTCTTATGCTCCTTCATCAGTTTATCCAGCGGACTCTCAATTTTATCAACGCCTTTTTTTGTCAGATGGGTGTAAATAGTGGTAGTCTTAATACTCGAATGACCCAAAAGTGCTTGTATAAACCTTAGATCGGTGCCGGCTTCAAGAAGATGGGTGGCAAAGGCATGACGCAGGGTATGCACCGTTGCCTTTTTCTCGAGTCCCGCCGCCTGTACGGCCCTTTGCATTACCGCAGCAACACTCTGGGCACTGTAAGGCTCCCCCTTGTACTGGCCTTCAAATACATACAGATTGCTTTTGTATAACTCCCGGTACGATTGCAATGCAGCTACTGCCGAATACGGCAGCATTACCATGCGGTCTTTTTTGCCCTTTCCCGAACGCACGTGAATTTTGTATTCGTCAAAAAGAACATCTTCCCATTTTAAATTTACAAGCTCGCCGCGTCTGAGTCCGGTTCCGTAGGCCAACATAAGCACCATTTTGTGCTTTGGATTGCTTAATTTGTTAAAAATGGCGATACACTCGTCCTGGGTAATAACCACCGGCAGCCTGTGTTCCTTTTTTGGCCTGGGCAGCTCAAGTTCAAAATGAGGGATGAGAAGTACTTCGCTGTAATAGATATTCAGCGCATTCACACAATTGTTGGCTGCTGAAGGTGAAAATCCCTGAAGAATCATGTTGCCAAGGTACTTTACAATCTCTTTCCGTTCTATGCCTCCAGGATCACGGTATCCGGTAAATCGCAGAAACGAAATAAAGGCATGAACGTACGTTTTTATCGTGTTTGCACTTTTATTTGTGGCAAGCAGCTGATCGGTAAATGCATCCACGTATTCCCGGGCAACCGGAGGAGTCAGGTTTCTTACCTTTTCCATTGTTAGTGCCATCTCCACCTTTCGCCGTGAAGGCGTATAACGTTTATTCAGGTACGTGTCGGGCAATTTATTCTCTATCGCAAAGCCGTAATCTGCAGCAATTTTTACCAGATTTTCATATACCAGCGGACTGGATGGCAAAAGATAACATTCCTGCGATTTGCTGTAACGGCTTCCGGCAAAACGCTTTACAACCTGGATAACCGATGATACCCGTGGAAGTCGTACCTGAATCATACGCTTGTCGGCATCATGAACTTCAACTACAATTATCTCCTCCACATTTTCGGGAACGGTATTGGTCCAATAGTCATCCGGCAGCAGTCCCGGCATCCCAAGCAGAGCTTCCACACGCTTTTTTACGGTTACATGCCGGTATACCATCCATGCTTTATACGAAGTATTCCAATAGACGCCTTTAATTGCTTTCATCCCCTTGCTGAGCTGCTCATGGTAGGGAATTTTTACCGCCCAGTACTTTCCTGTGGAAGATATAAACTCAGCTCCGGTTCCGTTTTTGTCATCCGCTTTACGCAGATTATGTCCCAAAACATCGCCATGATGCGGGATTTCGCCGTTGGATCCGGCTGTGGGCGCAGTGTCGTGGTTGTTTTTCAAACCAGGCGCCGGTGTTGATTCGGAAAACGCTGAGTCTTTAATTACCGTATGTGCCGGAAACACCTTCTTAAATTCATAGTATGCTCCTGGGGTGTAGTCAATATGCCAGCACCTCAGGGCTTTGTTCCATATAGCCCCGAGTTCCTTTACTTTTTGCTTTATTTCGTCGTTGTACTCAAAATAAATACCTATCCGGATACTTCCGTCAATAACAATCTTCCTGATGCTGATCTTACTTTTGCCGGAATCCGGTAAAAAGGCTCTCATTTCGTTAAATTATTGTAATATATTGATAATTAACACGTAAAACATATATGAAATATTTGAATTGATGATGGCTTATACAGCTCCGCCCCGTCAGTCCCAATTTACTGATATTGGCAAAGCTTGCTGCGGATTGGTTCTACGGATGCCATCACGCAACAACAGAAAAATCGGTGCTAATATAGGCTTCAATTTTTCACATGTCAAGCGAAAATGCCAAATAATATGTTTTATTTAGCCAGGTATACGTATCACATATTTAATACGTCGAAAGGCGTCTGATATCATTCAGTTATTATCGGACGAAACAGCAGGGTATTTGATACTATCCCAAAAAGTGTGTAAAGTGAGATTTTTCTAAATTTAAGGTTGCGAAACTTAAAAATTTAGAAGATGAAAAACCTACACTTTACACAAG
>JALHHH010000073.1 GCA_022837485.1 Bacteroidales bacterium | reverse complement strand
GCTTCCGGAAGAATTTCCTGCAGCACGGACTGGGTTAAGGCATAACTCTCGTTTTCCAGATTGTCGATCTGTTCGTAGAGCTTTTCTTTTTCATCCATATCCATCTCCGGATCCGTCTCCAGGCGCTCCCGGATCTGGCTGATTTTTTCTTCATTTCCGGCTACGGCAGTATGTATCTTTTCCCTGAAATAAGCGGTGCGTGACCGGAGTTCGTCGTTGGAAAGCTTTTGGACGGAGGGATAAATTTCTTTTATTTTTTCAAGGACCGGTGTAATTTCCCTGATGTCCTTTTCCGATTTTGTTCCCAGGAATTTCTTAAGAAATGAAAGCATGTTATTGTTGTTTGCGCGATATTTCAGCGGTGAAAAAATGGCAGTGCTGCCGGAGCGTTCCTCCTGTTCACATACTGTGCCATACGATGATGAAGATGCAAAGTTATGTTAATTTCCGATATAGTTGGCAGGGGAATGTAACGGAGAACAGGCAAGGGGACAGCAAACGGGGAAATAAAAAAAAGCCGCGACATTTTGTCAGCGGCTATCGGTCTTTAATACTCGTCTTCGTGAAAGAAGAAATCCTCTTTTGAGGGATAGTCGGGCCATAGGTCCTCAATACTGTCATAAACTTCCCCTTCATCTTCAATTTCCTGAAGATTTTCGATAACTTCCATGGGGGCACCTGACCGGATACTGAAGTCAATCAACTCCTCCTTGGTGGCTGGCCAGGGAGCATCTTCGAGTTTTGATGCAAGTTCTAATGTCCAATACATTCAGAAAGAAGTTAGAGGGTTTAATTTTTTTGCAAAAATAGTTTAATTATCAAGAAATGCAAGGCAAAAACAAGTCTGTTAAAAAAATGGTTCAAACAGCATAAGAATATTTTTTAAATTCTTGCTTTCCAGGGAGTTTCCTTTGCATTCAGTTGATGTGCAAAGGAGCGTGACAATACAAAGAGAAAGTCCGACAAGCGGTTGAGGTATTTGATTACCATTTCGCCCTGCAGAGTTTCGGGGTGATTTTCCACCACTTTTATCGTCAGCCGCTCGGCTCTGCGGCAGATGCACCTGGCTATATGACAGTGCGAAACCGTGGGATGTCCGCCGGGAAGGATAAACGAGGTTAACTCCGGAAGATTTTCATTCATCCGGTCTATTTCCTTTTCGAGTAAGAGAATGTCGTCTTCCTGAAGCACCGGGAGCGACCGGAGCGGTTTGGCAGGGTCGGCAGCCAGCAGCGACTCGGCTGTAAACAGACGGTCCTGAATTTCGATCAGAAGCGCCCGCATTGTGTCATCCATTTCCTGGTCACGTATAAGGCCGAGGTATGAGTTCAGCTCATCCAGCGTGCCGTAGGCTTCAATGCGTTCGTGATACTTGGGTACCCTCGTTCCTCCGATGAGAGAGGTTTCTCCCTTGTCACCGGTACGGGTGTATATTTTCCATTCCGAATTCATGCCGATAAAAGTTAAGGGTGAGTCAAACAGTCAAAACCTGCCGAATGTTCAAGAAGTCGGAGCCGAAATGGCGTAATCCTTTACCGTTCTTACATCGGTGTTGATTTCATCGGAAGCAACCAGTCCGTCGGAAAGCCGGACAATACGGTGCGCATGCCGGGCAATGTCTTCTTCGTGTGTTACCAGTATAATGGTATTCCCGGCTTTGTGGATTTCTTCAATCAGCCCCATAATCTCAACGGAAGTAACCGAATCAAGGTTTCCTGTCGGCTCATCGGCGAGAATAATGGAAGGTTTGTTCACCAATGCACGGGCAATGGCAACCCGCTGTCGCTGTCCGCCCGATAGTTCGTTGGGTTTGTGTTTTACCCTGTCGGAAAGCTTTACATCGTCCAGCACCTGCATGGCACGCTCCAGACGCTCGGCCTTGGGAGAGCCGGCATAAATCATCGGTAATGCAACGTTTTCGAGGGCAGTAAGCCTTGGAAGCAGGTTGAAGGTCTGAAATACAAAACCGATTTCACGGTTCCGGATTTCGGCCAGATCGCTGTCGTCGAGCTTACTCACATCCTTTCCGTTTAGCATATACCGTCCGGCGGTCGGAGTGTCGAGACAACCCAGCAGATTCATTAGAGTCGATTTTCCCGATCCGGAAGGCCCCATCAGGGCAACAAATTCATTACGCTTTATCGTAAGTGATACCCCCCTGAGAGCACGAACAACTTCGCTTCCAACTCTGAAATAACGGGTAATGTCCTCCAAACGGATTACTTCCTGGTTCATATGCTGCTGTTTTTTCTCTGAACGGACAAATGTATGAATAATTGCCCAGTATTGATGATTTGTCCGGACTACGGATGAAGAGAGATGCTGATGTGGTTCCTGCTGCGGTATCCCGGGCGGGCGACAGCTGTTGCAGAAAGGAGAAGGGGTTAATTTTCCGGTATCAGAACCGTATCCGGAAGTCCTGCTTGCTCAGCTCTCTCCTGAAGAAGACGATCCCCATGAAAAAGAGATCGATGGTCACGGTAACCTGCTCAT
Organism: Bacteroidales bacterium; assembly: GCA_022837485.1. Classification (GTDB taxonomy): domain Bacteria; phylum Bacteroidota; class Bacteroidia; order Bacteroidales; family Lentimicrobiaceae; genus Lentimicrobium. Next base: position 9,431 of record JALHHH010000073.1, on the reverse strand, counting down.
CGCTTTGGATTTCTTCCCAGGCTTTCTCCATGCCCTTCGACCAGTGGATGTCGTGAAATACGAGCACACTTGAATCGGAGCAGTACTGTTTTATTTTTTTGAAATAACTGACTGTTGCCATATAGGTATGATTCCCGTCGATGAAGGCATACCCGATCTGCCCAAGCTGTTCCAGCGCTTTGGGTAATTCGGTATTAAAATGACCGATAAGCAGTTCCACCTGTTCGCTCCCGGCATTATTCAGGCTTTCACGCGCAACGGCAGCTATACTAGCACATCCCTCGATGCTGATAAACCGTGCCCCGGGAGCTCCCGTAGCCTGGTAAATGGTACTCACACCAAGCGAGCTGCCCAGCTCCAGCATGGTGTCCGGCCTGAAATATGCAACCAGGCGGTAAAGCAGACGGCCCTCACGGCTTGCTATTCCGGTAGTGCGGACAATGTCCTTAACCTTTTGCATGCGCCTGACGTAACCCATTTTACCCCGGCCTGAACCGAAATCAATTGTTTCAAGCACGTTGTTGTTGCGCTTTAGCATGGATACCTGTCGCTCCGCTTTTTTGTATTCCGGATAATAATGGTGATCCTTAAGTATCCGGGTAACAAAATCGTAAACGAAGGGGGAGTGTATACCATGCTTATTCCTGGCTTTCATTCTGAAGGCCAGTAGTTTAAGCAAAATCCCGATTTTTTTCATGTCGGGACAAAGATACTTATTTATATGTAAGGTTGAATTAAATATGTCACATCAGATGCCCCATGTTTCCCTGTCGAGGCTGCGGTAGTGGATGGCCTCTGCCAGGTGCTCGGTCCGGATGCTGCTGCTGCTGTCCAGGTCGGCTATAGTGCGCGATACTTTCAGAATCCGGTCGTAAGCCCGTGCCGACAAACTGAGCTTTTCCATGGCGTTTTTCAGCAGCTGATGTCCGGTTTCGTCAAGTTTGCAGATATTTCTCAGTATCTTACTGGTCATCTGAGCGTTGGAGTGTATGCCTTTTGAATTCAGATAGCGATCTTCCTGTATTTTTCGTGCATTTACCACCCGCTCCCGGATTTCAGAGCTGCGCTCGGTTGTGCGTGCATCCGATAATTCGCGAAAGGGAACGGGTACCACTTCCACCTGAATATCGATACGGTCGAGTAAGGGTCCCGAGATCTTGTTCAGGTATTTCTGCACCACTCCGGGCGCACAAACGCATTCCTTGTCGGGATGGTTGTAATATCCGCAGGGGCATGGATTCATGGCTGCAACCAGCATAAACGAGGCCGGATACTCGACCGTAAGGCGGGCTCTTGAAACGGTCACGAGCCGGTCTTCCAGTGGTTGCCGCAGCACCTCCAGTACCGTTCGCTTGAATTCCGGCAGCTCGTCCAGAAAAAGAACTCCGTTGTGTGCCAGCGATATCTCTCCCGGTTGCGGGTTTGAACCGCCTCCTACGAGGGCAACATCGGAAATTGTGTGGTGCGGATTTCGGAAGGGCCTTACCGACATCAGAGAGGTGTGATTGCCCATGCGCCCGGCAACGGAATGTATTTTTGTGGTTTCCAGAGCTTCATGCAGGTTGGGCGGGGGAAGTATGGACGGCAGCCGCTTGGCCAGCATCGTTTTGCCCGATCCGGGAGGTCCTATTAGAATTACATTATGGCCGCCCGCTGCAGCAATTTCCAGCGCACGCTTGATGTTTTCCTGACCTTTAACATCTGCAAAGTCGAACTCATACTCGTTCAACTGGGCATAAAAGGCTTCCTTGGTATCAACAATTTCCCTTTCGAGATCGGCATCTCCGTTGAAAAAACGGATAACATCCAGGATGTTTCCTGCCCCGTAAACTTCGAGCTCATCCACTATGGCCGCCTCACGCGCATTCTGACGGGGCAGGATAAATCCTTTGAAGCCCTGACGCCGTGCTTCAATCGCTATGGGCAGTGCACCCTTTACCGGAAGCAGCCCCCCGTCGAGCGAAAGCTCTCCCATAATGATGTATTCCTTCACCTTTTCGGGATCAATTTGTTCGGAGGCGGCAAGTATGCCCATGGCGATGGTAAGGTCATAGGCAGAACCCTCCTTGCGGATATCGGCAGGAGCCATGTTGATTACGATTTTTTTGCCGGGAATTTTATACCCGTTGTTGCGCAGGGCGGCTTCTATGCGCTGATGACTCTCTTTTACCGCATTGTCGGGCAAACCCACCATGAAAAATTGAACACCGGTGTCGACGTTTACCTCAACGGTAATTACAATTGCATTGATGCCAACAATGGCACTTCCGAAAGTTTTTACAAGCATAACAAGTTCAGGTTTAAGTGATAAAAAGAGTAATTCGGAATTTTACCGGATTCGGAAATTTTGGTGAGCTGGCAACAGGATTGCCCTTCCCGGTAAATTGTGCTGGATGTATCGCAAATATAAACGAATTTTGTCCGGAAATCGCATGCGGCAGGAATTATCTTTTTTGCCGTTTTTAAGTCCCGAACCGGCCGGTGCCTGTTGCAGAAAGAAGCTGTGCGGAATGATGAACAAATCGCCCGGTGACAGGTTTATTGGTAAATGATTCAGCCTTTTATGGAAACCGGTAATCCCCAGAAAAATCCATCGTCGCCCTGCAAGAGGGTGTGCCGTCTTGACGATAACGGGATGTGTGTAGGGTGTTTCCGTATGCTGGATGAAATAGCAAACTGGGCCATTTTATCGCCCGAAGCCCGTATGGAGGTCTTGCGCAAGGCCCATCTTCGGATGCAGCTCCGCGATCATCACTTCTGATCAGCTCCGCCTGGGCTTATACCCCGATTTTTCGAGTATCTCCTGAGCATCCAGGTTGTTGAGCAAGGCCGCAAGACCCGCTTTGTTTTTCTGCATATACGCCCTTACGATCTGCCAGCCAAGCCAGGCGCCGGTGCGGGAGGGTGACTCCTGCGAGAAAGAGGAGGTAAACGGCCCGTCGACCATAAACATACTCATAGCCCGTGAATCGGTTTTGTAAAGCAATTCGTTTTCAATCACAAACTGCCAGATGTTGCTTTCGTTTTTTTTGCACCACTGCAGTTGCTCCGGACTGAAGCCGATTTTAATATAGTCGCTGATGCCCGGGGTCATCGCATCGGCAAAATAGAGCGTCTTGCCCTGCTCAATCATGGCATCCAGAAGAGTATAGGCTCCTTCCTTTTCCGGTATTATGCTTAGTGAAATTTCACGGGTAGAAGCCGGCAGAATGTGATCGGGAGTGAACCGCTGCGAAATGTAGAGCGGAATACCCAGTTTGTTGTACATCTCATATCCCTGTCCCAGAAACATATCAATGGCAATGATCATCACCGAATCGGCATAACGCACCGGCATTGTAAAATCGTACCCCGAAACGTAGGTATATACCTGCGGGCGCTTACGGTCCGGGAACGATGCTTCAAAAAGATCGAACATCGATTTCAGATCCTTCTCCAGAGACGTCAGGTCGGGATATGCCTTCATCACCGCATCATACGCTTCTCTGTTGTTCTGAGCGGCAATAAACTCTCTGAGCTGGCGGAGACCGTTTTCACCTATATCGCCGTCGCCCAGGAATACCTCGTACAAATGCGCCTCTTTTTTGAGCTTTTCAGCCAGATCTTCGCCCGTTTCTTCAAACAGCAAACGTTCATACCGTCTGATTCCCTGTTCCGCAGCTTTAGCAGCGGCCTGTTCACCGCCCGCTGACGTTACCGGCCCGCTGCGCTTTTCGGTACTCCCGGTGCAGGATGCCATAAATAGTGCAACAAGTGCAAACGCGATCTTAAACGCTGATCTTATCATGTGGCCTTCAATTATTGGTTGACGTTCGTGCCTTTAATATTTCTGTATAATCCGGTTCTGCTGTCTCCTGGAATCGTTTCCCTGTGAAAAATGCCCGTCATCTCCTGCAGTTGCAGACCTTTACGCCGGAAGCGTATAATAGATTGCAGATTTCCGACAGCTGAGTAAAGTTCAAAGTTTTATTCTGCAAAAAAACAAAAAACCCCCGATATGCCTGCACAGGGGTTTTCATATTGTACAATGCACAAAATTGTCAGAGAATTTTCCAACCCAGGCTTATCAGGAACATGTTGTTTTTCAACGATATTTCATCCTTCTGGCTGAAGTTGCTCATGCCGGCTTCGTACCGCAGGTCAAGGGTGAAAACCAGAAAATCAATTCCGGCTCCGGCCTGTATTGCCCAGTTTGCAGTCCGGATGTCGTCTTCATTAACGGCCCCGCTCCAGTTTGCGGCAGTAACTTCCTTGTTTACCGCTATGGATGCCGAGGGTCCGGTAAAGATACGCACATTCATAATGCCGGCTTCAAGGATTCGGGCGCCAAGCAATACGGGCACGTCAATCGTTTTTATGTGGATGGATTTACTGCCACCCTCGGGTCCGGAATAGGATAATTCGCCTACGCGGTTCATGAAATTCAGCTCCGGCTGCAAATATACCTTGTTTCCCAGCCTGGCAAATACGCCAAAATGCAGGGAGTTGCGGATTTCATTCTCAATCTGTTCCTGACTGCTTCTGAAGGTTGAAAACGCGGCGCCGGCCTTGGGTCCAAAGGTTAACCCCGGAATGGCCTGAGCCATTGCAGCGGTGGAGAAAAATATCAGGAACAGCGCAACGCTCATGGTAATGCTGTGTTTATGCCTTTTCATGGTTCCTTGTTATTTTAAAGTAATAGATATGATCAATGGAATTTGTCACATACAATTAACTTGCCAAAGCGGTGCTTATTGTGTCAAAGCTTTGTATTTTTGCGGGAAACACTAAATCATTACCGAAATGAAAAGGTATCGTCAAATCATTTTGATCGCACTGCTTTGCTTCTTCGCCGGTGCGCCGTCAGTTTATGCTCAGTATAAATCTGTTGTAATGGGTGCCAGAGTTTCTCCCAACTTCGGCTGGTTCAGGGTTGACACCGATGACTATAATTCGGAAGGGATTGTCCCGGGTATTGGATGGGGGCTTACAGCGGATTTTTATTTTGCTGAAAATTACGCGATTGCATCCGGGTTCAACGTCAATTTCATCAATGCAAAATTATCATACCCCGATGTTCAGGCATTTCAGGACGGAATAATGACCAGGAAATACCGCCTGAAATACATTGAAATTCCGGTATTGGTGAAGATGAAAACCAACGATATCGGAGATTTCCGTTTCTTCGGGCAGTTAGGTCTACAACCGGGGGTACGTATCGCTTCGAAAGGAAAGGACTCCTTTACTTCCAACGCAAAGCCGATTTTCACCAGCAAAACCGACTGGCACGGTATCGACAGCGAAACCAACCTTTTCCGGATTTCTATGGTGGTTGGTGCCGGTATTGAGTATCCCATCGATAATTCCACAGCCCTTGTGGCAGGGATCAACTTTGTAAACGGTCTCAGCGATGTTCTGAAAGGTAAAAATGCTCTCGATAATTCCATCAAGCACAAGGCCATTCCCAATATGCTGGAGCTTTCCGTCGGGATTGTTTTCTGACAGCCCTTGCGGGATTGCCATCGTTGTGCTTACCCCCCCCGCGGTTGCTTCAGGCCTTATTCTCCGGTGGGATGTGCTGCTCTGAAGTGTATTTGCAATTAAGCTTGTTCTTTTAAATTCCTTCTTATGAAAATAGCGCTGGCACAGTTGAATTACACGATCGGAGATTTTGAAGGGAATACCCGAAAAATCACCGGGGCAATTGCATCTGCGCACAAACAGGGAGCAGATCTTGTGGTGTTTGCCGAACTGGCTCTCACCGGATATCCTGCCGGTGACTTTCTTGAGTTTGATGATTTTATCGTGCAAACGGAAATGCACATGCAGCAGATTGCTGCGGAGTGCAGGGGAATTACTGCTATAGTTGGAGGGCCTTCACGCAATAAGACCGGCAAGGGAAAGCCACTCTTCAATTCGGCATGGATACTGGGTGACGGGCAGGTAAAACAGCTGGTACACAAAAGTTTATTGCCGAATTACGATGTTTTCGACGAGTACCGGTATTTTGAACCTGCTACCGGTTTTTCCATCGCCGGAATCGGTGGCACCCGGGTGGCAGTGACTATTTGCGAGGACATCTGGAATACCAGCGAAGTTCCGCTTTATCAGCGATATCCTATGGATGAAGCCATAGCACATCAGCCACAGCTCATCATCAACATAGCAGCGTCTCCCTTTCATTACAATCAGGCGCTCATCCGTCGTCAGGTACTCAGGGATAATGCCCTGAAATACCGGATACCAATAATATATGTGAACCATACAGGCGCTCACACGGAGCTTATTTTCGACGGGGGTTCGATGGCATGCGACAGCGGCGGTAATGTGCGCGAAGCCCTTCCGTTTTTCAGCGAAGGACTTAAGGTAATAGAAACGGATGCTGCCTGGTACGATGCTTCCGCTGCTCCCGGGGTTGCAGTTGATGACGAAAACCGGGATATCTCCCTGATTCACGATGCGCTGGTGCTGGGCATCCGTGATTATTTCAGTAAAATGGGATTCCGCAAGGCCATCCTCGGCCTTTCCGGAGGGATTGACTCAGCCGTTACCATTGCACTGGCTGCCGAAGCCCTGGGAGCTGAGAACGTGCACGGCATTCTGCTGCCTTCGGAGTTTTCGAGCGATCACTCCATCGATGATGCCAGACAACTGGCTCTCAACCTGGGTTGCCCCCATGAGATTATAAAAATTTCGGAATCCTTCCACTCCCTGCAGCAAACCATGCAGCCGTTTTTCGGGGATCTGCCGTCGGGACTGACCGAAGAAAACATGCAGGCGCGGATCCGGGCTGTTATTCTTATGGCTCTGGCCAACAAATTTGGTTATATCCTACTAAATACCAGCAATAAAAGCGAAGCCGCCGTTGGTTACGGCACCCTTTACGGCGATATGTGCGGAGGACTTGCCGTGCTTGGTGATGTATACAAAACCGACGTATACCGCTTAGCTCGCCACATCAATCGTTCACGCGTTATTATCCCGGAGAATTCCATCGTAAAACCGCCTTCAGCTGAACTTCGGCCGGGACAAATGGATAGCGATTCGCTGCCCGATTATGCGGTGCTTGATAAGCTGCTGTTTAACTACATCGAAAAGCGCATGGGCCGGAGAGAACTGGAAGAGATGGGTTTTGACCCTCACATGGTAACCCGTGTGCTGAAAATGGTGAGTTCAAACGAATGGAAACGCTACCAGACACCGCCCATACTGCGCGTTTCACCCAAGGCCTTTGGCACGGGCCGGCGCATGCCCATCACAGGAAAATATTCGGGGTGACAATTCGCGGCTGATCGCTGAAAGCAGGCAGTGCCTCATCGTTCCGCCGATGTTACATCCCGGCAACGGTAAAAAAAAGAAAGGCTGTATTCCGGAAATCGAATTTTTCGCGAACGACAGCCTTGAATTTTTGTTAAACGCTGATCAGAACAGGTTCAGGGCTTCCACCGATTTAATTTCAGGAAGTGCTTTCTTAACTGCTTCTTCCACGCCGTTTTTCAGAGTCATACGGCTGAACGGACATGAACCGCAGGCTCCCTGTAGTTCTACGTTCACGACTTTGTCTTCTGTAAGCTCAACAAAGCTGATATCGCCGCCGTCGGCCTGCAGGTAAGGTCTGATCTGCTCAATGATGTTTTTGACTTTTATGGTCAGTTCTTCGTGATTCGACATTTTTTTGTGATTTTGGATAAGGATATTTTTGTTTACTTGGTGATTTCCACAATTTTGGTAGGGGCCAGTGTGGCATTGCGGATGGCGATCTGCTGGGCAGTATTTTCGGCCAGGCGTGCAAAGGCTTCCGATACCGGTGAGCTGAAATCCAGGGCGATGGGGCTGCCCTTATCGCCCGATTCGCAGATACCCTGTACCAGCGGAATTTGCCCGAGTAGCGGAATGTTGTGCTCTTCTGCCAGGCGCTTGCCTCCTTCTTTTCCGAAGATGAAATACTTGTTTTCGGGAAGCTCCGCCGGGGTAAACCAGGCCATGTTTTCAATCAGGCCAAGAATGGGAACTTTGATGCTGTCCTGAGTAAACATGCCAATAGCTTTACGGGCATCGGCAAGGGCTACTTCCTGGGGGGTAGTTACAATGCAGACTCCGGTTACCGGCAGCTGCTGTACAATAGTAAGGTGAATGTCCCCGGTTCCCGGAGGCATATCAATTACCAGGTAATCAAGTTCACCCCAGTCGGCTTCGCTGAACAGCTGGGTGAGTGCATTGCTTGCCATGGGGCCGCGCCACACCAGAGCCTTGGCCGGATCCACAAAAAATCCGATCGAAAGTATGTCGATGCCGTATTTGCGGACCGGAATCACATAAGCCTTGCCGTTTTTCTCTACGGCAGCAGGTTTGGTATTCATTTCGTTGAACATCAGAGGTACCGACGGTCCGTAAATGTCGGCATCCACCAGTCCGACCCTGGCACCCGTACGCCCCAGGGCAACTGCAAGGTTGGCAGATACGGTTGATTTACCCACACCGCCCTTGCCCGAAGCAACGGCAATAATGTTTTTTAATTCCTTTGCCGTTCGCAATGCTTTTATTAAACGCAATAACTCCTGTTTATCCGTGAGTTGTTCAATCTGTTGCGAAAACAATTCTCTGTTTTCGGTATCGTAATGAAATAAGGTTTCTTTGATTTCTTTTAATTCTTCTTTAATCTCCTGTTCCGATTTAAAAAGATGGGAATATAGTTGCATCTCATCGCCTAACTGATCCTGCAGTTCATCAAAATACATTTTGTTGGTTCGGTCAAATGCTTTGGAAATATCGGCAAAATCAACCACATATCCGTATTGGTATTTTTTATAAGGACGGTTAACCCGGGTTAAAGTCTGCAGTAAATTATGATCCTGAATCACTCTTGCCAAATACAGTTTCTTCAAACGTTTGGCATCAAAACCAGTGAGCAACATATTGTACACAAAGAGCAAATCAACTTTGGCTTTTTTGTAAGCGCCAATTAAATCTTTGCGAATGGTTTTATCGTTTTCATCGTGCAGAATTAAAGCGGCGGTTAATTTCGGTTCTTCGTTGTGACCATATTTCATTGGAGGTTCAGCCACCATCAATAGAGTAGCATCTGTTTCCTGTTCGCCATATTTTTCCTGAAATAATCTGAAGAGTTCTTTTGCCTGCGGCGCAGAATCACAAACCACCATTCCCCCTAAAGAAGTATCTTGCTGATCTCTTCTGAACTGAATTAAATCTTTGGTGATATAATCTAAAAGCGGTTCGGCAAATTTCGGTTGAGCGTAAATATCTCTGGCGGTAATTTCACCTTTCAATACTTTAATCTTTTCCATCACCTCCTGCATCTGGATTTTGAAACTTCCTTCAATTTCCTCTCTTATCAAACGCAAAGTATAACCATCGGCAATAGAACTGTTGTAATAATACTTGTGAAAATAATTACCGAAGAGCATTTTAGAATCGTAATCTTTGGCAACTTC
>JALHHH010000133.1:4524-5067 GCA_022837485.1 Bacteroidales bacterium | reverse complement strand
TATTTATAACAAAGTATGCACCTAACTTGTTTTACTCTTTGATTTTAGAATAACAATTCTGATTCATAACACAGACACAACCAAAAACACAGCACCCTTATTTACGGTTAATTAACAGCAGTCTCCTTACTTATACATGTTTCTAACTTTAATACTATCATATCAATTCCGGCATTTGGTCTAGTCCGTCTTTTATACCAGTTAAGGTTGTCCTATTTTTGCTGGTAAGAAAACTATGTGGAACCATAAACACTTTGAAGAGATTTATTCCCGTTACCAGTCATAGACCAAAATAATACTCAAAAGCAAACGACTTCGGAGATTGCTTCCCCCCTTGTGGGGAAAGCCATTTTTTGCTGCAAAACTCGTTTCTTGCAGCAGAAAATACAGCTTGCTATTTGTCCGGTTGCAAATAATAAATATAGTGAAGCTAGCACAATTATTAACTCAAGTTTCCCACCTTTTATAAAAGATTGAGAATGAGTTAAAATAATAGGGAAAAAGCGATGGTAATTTAAAATAAATTGCTATTTTTGAGGTAGT
>JALHHH010000133.1:0-4506 GCA_022837485.1 Bacteroidales bacterium | reverse complement strand
ACTCAAGTTTCCCACCTTTTATAAAAGATTGAGAATGAGTTAAAATAATAGGGAAAAAGCGATGGTAATTTAAAATAAATTGCTATTTTTGAGGTAGTTAAACAGAAAATATAACAATTCTAAAACTACCATCACTTATGAGTACGAAAGTAGGCAAATTAGACGAATTAAGCAACATCCTAAGGCAAAAAGACAAGACAGGGGAGAAGGTCCTCTCCTTTTCAAGACAATTCAATATGGGGCAGCTATTAAAGCCTTTTTCAACATCAAAAAAGCAAGGTTACCCGTTAATAGGGATGCTGGTAGCGATGATTTTGAGCCGTATGGGCGGATTTAGCGTCCACTCCGCGCAAAAAACGGGATATATCGGATTTGACGACAACACGGTATACCGTTTGATGAACAACCCGCTTGTTGATTGGAGGTCGGTTCTAATGTCGTTTGCCCGGCAATTCATCCGGTGTGTCCTTCGCAAAGGCGATTTGGACAGTAAGTCCATAAAATGTTTTGTCCTTGATGATACCGACATTGAAAAGAGTGGCAGGACATTTGAGGGTATCAGCAAAATCTACAGCCACAAGGAACATGGGTTCCTGTTCGGTTTCAAGCTGTTGCTGCTTTGTTTCTGGGATGGCAAAAGTTTGATCCCTTGCGATTTTTCGTTTCATCGGGAAAACAAGAAAAATGGGTACGGGTTGGATAAAAACTCGCAGGATCGGCAGTTCGCAGGAAAGAGGGACGTCGAAAGCCATTTCGGGGAACGCCATGGCGAACTGGACGAAGACAAACTCTCCGTGGGCGTTAAGATGTTGAAACAATGTGTGAAACGGGCCATTACGGCAAGCTATGTGCTGATGGACAGTTGGTTCGTGACCGATGGCATGATCAGGGAAATCCGCAAGATTGGCAAGGGGATGCTGCATGTGGTCGGCATGTGCAAAATGGACAAGCGCCGGTTTGAGGTAGACGGGAAAGAGCTTAACTCGAAGGCAATCGTCAGGATTAATGAATCCCGCTCCAATAAGGTACATAGTTGCCACAAGTACAAGTCACGGTATTTTTCTGTTGTTGCCAATTACAAGGGTACGCCGGTTAAATTATTCTATGTCAAATATAAAAATGCGACAAGCTGGGCGCTTTTGCTCACGACCGACACCTCCCTGACGTTTGTCAAGGCAATGGAACTCTACCAAATACGTTGGGGTATCGAGGTCCTGTTCAAGGAATGCAAACAATACCTGCGGCTCGGAAAATCTCAAAACACTGATTTTTGCGGACAGGTGGCCGATACCACTTTAGTGATGATAACATACACCATATTATCACTATACAAGCGTTTCCAGGCATATGAGACGTTGGGAGCCCTGTTCCGGGACACACGGGAAGAGATGTTGGAAAAAACGCTATGTGAACGGATTGAATTGGTTATATTGAAAATACTGCGGGATTTATTGGAATTGCTATGTATTGACATCGAAAGGACTCTTTACAAGTTGACTTCTTCAGAAAAGACATCCCAAGAGATCCTTGTTTTGCTAAATGCAGTAAATCATTTAGATAGCTGCAATGTTAAATCCAATAAAGCAATAAAGCTTCTTGATAAATGATTAAATATGAGATTAATATAAAATCAAACCACTTCAATTATCGCTATAAGGAGAGGTGGGAAACTTGAATTATTAAAATCAAATAAACCTCGTCCATTGAACCCAAATTGTTTTCTGTCGTTTCGAAATTCAATTTTGTCAAAAAGGATCCTTAAGGTGGGTTTTATCGGTCAACGGCATCCTACTTTCAATCAACAACAATTATTCTCAAATAGTTATAGTATGAAACGAGCATGATAATTGTTCTCACACAAGAGCATGACTAAAAGCGAGTTCCATACGACACCATTGAAAATAAATATTTTAGTCGTATGAAAATAAAGGACCGGATCCTTTCCCCGGGTCCGGTCCTGTAAATAGAGTATTCCTGATACTATTCAGTAGATATTACCAATTCTTTACCCTGTAGGAGTTGGTTGTGTTGAATAAACCATCCTTCTATGGGTTCATTGCCATATCTGATCTGCCGTATCTTCTTTCCGCTGCCTTCTTTTCTGATTGTAAATTCCTTTCCTTTACCCAGAGAGAACTTCACTTCGTCGAACAGGGGTACAGAGATGATATATTCCGGATCGGCAGGCGAGTAGGTATAAAGTCCGATAGCGTTGAACACGTACCAGGCCGACATCTCACCCGCATCGTCCATCCCGGCATAAGCCAGTTTCTCAGCACCCATATCGTAAAAACGATCCATGATGCTATCCAGCACGCATTGTGCTTTCTCCTGTCTGTCGATAAAGTAATAGGTGTAAGGTATCGAGTGGGAGGGTTGGTTACCGTGACAGTAATTACCGATAAAGCCGGTCATATTGTGCGCCTCATATCCTCTCCACGGTTCGGTAAAGAGTGAGTCGAGCTTTTGTTCCACCGCCCGGTGGCTGGGATATAAAGCGATCATCCCTTCCGGGTCGTGAGGAGCGAAAAAGAGCGATTGCCAGGCATTCGCTTCCCGGTACATATAGGCAAAGTAGGGATAGTAGGGGTCAAAATCCTCAATCCAGTTTCCATTATCTATCTTCCCGCGCCAAAAGCAGGTGGATGGGTCAAACAGGTTCTTGTAATTGTTGGAACGTCCCATCAGCAACGTGTAATGCTCTTCATCGCCCAGCTCTTTGGCGATTAAAGCTGTGGCATAATCGTCATAGGCATATTCCACTGTTTTGGTGACAGCAGCCTTGTATTCATCCCACGTAGGTACGTTGGTAGTATCTTTCTCCGCAATCCAACCCCGTTCGATATATTCATCAAGATAGGGTCTGCCGCCGCGTCCCGGGACGGTGGCATTCTTCAGTAACAGCTTGTAGGCACGTTCGAGATCGAAATCAGTAATACCGCGCAGATAACTGCCAGCCACGAATACCGAGGCATGGTCGCCGTGAAAGAAAGTTGGCATATAACCGCCTCTTTTCTCCCCCTTGTCAGTAATCGATTTGATGATATCAGCAGTCACATCGGGTGATAGCATAGCCAGCAGTACCAACTTGTTGCGATAGTCGTCCCAGAACGAGGGATTGGTATAATAGCGGAATCCTTCATTGGTGACTTCTCCTGTTTCATCCGTGAAATCCCCGTTTATATCACTGCGCAGGGCAGGCCAGAGGAATGAGCGATAGAGGGTAGAGTAGAAGATCCCCTTTTCACGCTCGCTACCTCCTGATACTTTGATCTTCGATAGCAGGCTGTTCCACTCTTTGTCGGCCTCTTCACGGACCTCTTCGAAACTCTTATTAAGCATCTCCGCTTCCAAGTTCATCTTTGCATTTTCGGTGCTGACAAAGGAAAATCCTATTTTGAGTTCCAGCGGGTCTTCCTGGCGGTTTTCTCCGAAATTTACCAATGAAATTTCATGCTGGTCGTCTTTCACCTGCCGGATATCCTCTACCGGATAATTGGATACTGCATAGAAATACATTTTTCCTTCGGCATCCTGAAAACCGGAAAAAGTATACTCATCTACCTTTTGAATGCCCCAGTCCTTTACCCGATTGTTGGAGCGGGTCATATCGGCAATCAGCTTTTTGTCTGCTCCCTTGGGATAGGTATACCGGTGAAATCCGCAACGCAGGGTGGTAGTCAGCTCCACGTCGATACCATATGTTTTGAGGAATACCCGGTAATAGCCCGGGTGAGCCGATTCGTTGTCATGACCGAAAGCGGAAGCATAATTCCCGGGAGTACTTTATTGGTATGTGAAAAACCATAGATCACTGTATCCTCATATTGATAGCCTGCTCCACTCCTGAATTGGGTGACGGGACTCAGTTGCACCATGGCGTTTGGCAATGAACTACCGGGGAAAACCTCGGCACCCCAGGTCCGAACATCCCATGTGCGTACATATCCCAGATCCTCGGGTTCCCATAGCGTGGCTGTTCCTAAGAAAGGATTTACATAGCCGGTAGGTTGTTTTTCTGTTGTGCCTGTGCAACTTAGTAGAAAAATAGACAGAAGAGTAATCGGTGATATCAGTTTCATCTTGTTGCTGAAGGTGAGGAAATAAGTTGTCGGAAATAAATTACAGCAGCAAAGTTAGTCAAAAATAAATTAATTTTTGGGATGTTTGCCACAAAATTCAAAACAAGTCCCGGGACGTAGTTCCAGGCTTCTCTGCTTCTCCCATTGTGCTATACTCGTGATCTTCTCCCCGTTATTACCTTGCAAAAGGTCGGGAAGGACATACGCAGGCACTTTCGATTCATCGTAATTTACATTTTGCTGGGAATACATGAGGGAAGCGGCAAAGAGCCATACTGTTAATACGGTAATTTTTTAAATCAAAAAAATAACAAAAACGACTATTTATCATGATAAATATAGATCCAAGGCAGATTAAGTAAGTAAGGGATTAAAGAGAAAAGGTGGAAACTAAAATTCCACCTTTTCCCGGTTTATCAATCTA
>JALHHH010000003.1 GCA_022837485.1 Bacteroidales bacterium | reverse complement strand
ATGGGGGATTTTTTCGAGGTTGACCGGACTTTCCCACAGGGCGGCACACCCTCCGCAGTTGGAATGCCCGCATACGATAATGTTTTTCACGTTCAGAATCTGAACGGCATATTCAATGGCTGAAGTGGTGGCAAGGTATTCTTCCGATTCACGCCAGGGAGGAACAATATTGGCAATATTGCGCACGATAAAAAGTTCGCCGGGCATGGTTTGAGTGATGAGCGTAGGCACTACCCGTGAATCGGAACAGCCGATGAAAAGGGTATGCGGATTTTGCCGGCGTCCCAGACTGGTAAAATGCTCCTTATTTGCCTCAAATTCCTGTTTTCTGAACTTCAGAATTCCGTCTTTCAGATCGGTCATGGGTGGAAATTTATCAATAAACAGAAAAACATTCGTCTTGTTGGAAAGAGTCTGTCGGCATTTTATAATTTTTCAGAGGGGAGGGAAGAAGCCGGAGTTTTGTCCGGCATTAAATAATCGCCGATTAGAGTGCAAATAATTGAAAAACCATGTAAGTAATTGCTGGCCCGGATGTTTGTCTTAGCGCGGATAGAGCTGAATTTCAGCAGTTAAGGATCGGGGTAAATTGTCACTGGATTTACAGTCTAAAAAAAAATCAATTTTTTTTTCAATGCCTGCTTGCAGGATCAGAAAAAGGTTCTATATTTGCACACTCTTTCGGGAGAAGTTCTTTAAGAAATTGGTCCGGTAGTTCAGTTGGTTAGAATACGTGCCTGTCACGCACGGGGTCGCGGGTTCGAGTCCCGTCCGGACCGCAAATAAGCCTGATAATCGTTTGATTGTCAGGCTTTTTGCATTTAGTGGCAATTGAATTGGACACCTGAAATCGACCTTAGAATTTAACTTTTTATCTGTCCTTCTTATTCATTTTTATCTATTCCGTGGTCATTCAGTTTTATTGGAATCGGCAAAAATAGATTTTCAGACCTTCTTTTGCTGAAAAACATCGGGTTCTGTTCTTTGTCCATTGGAATCCCAACCAACAGCGGTATAGTACTCCAAAGGACTTGCCCATCGTCCTTTTCTTATTGGTAAAAGCCCATATTTCCCATCATACGCATGGCTGTTGCTCTACCCCCGTCATTCACCCCTGTTTTGCGTATCCCGAAACAGCCCCATTTAAAAATCCCGGACAACCAGTCTGACGGGTTACTCCTAATGCTTAAATCCGCAATCAAAACGACCTTACCGGTCTCACCCTGTAGCCATAATCTTTCGATTGATAGGTGGTTGTTCCGTTTACCATGTTTCTTGTCCGGGCAAAGTAGTACGAACCAAATTCGTTAGATGACCAGTAATCTCCGTTTACAAATGCTGTACCTCCGTTCAGAACTGCCGTTTGGTTTATTACCGTCCGGTTTGCGTATATCTGTCCGAGTTCTTCCAGGGAGGGGAGATACCATTCGTTGTATACTATGCTGTTTTCGGTTAGTTCCAGTTCATTACATGCCCGGGCAGCGTATATATCCCCGTCATCGCTTACCGCAGTCTGGACGGCTATGATCTGTGCTGTGTTTACTTTACCGGAGTTGCTGTAAGTAGCCGTTCTTACAGAAGTGCCTGCATGCCAGCGCGGGTAAATGCTGAGATCGCTTTTGGCGCATACCTTTCCGTGCTGACCGGTTTCATCTACCCAGAATACAATGCCGCCGTGAGCGAAGTCACCGATTTTATAGTTTTTTGCATTTTTTGCATTCAGGGCATACGGAACGCTCAGTAACTGGTTACGGCCTGTGATTGAATAGTTTGTTCCTCCCGTGGGATCGCACTGAGTTTGTATGTAGTATGCTCCGCCTGCCCAGTCTATGGTGCTTAAATTACCGCCAACCACGCTGCCCTCACCGATTTTAATACTGATAAGTCCGTTTTCATTGGTCACTGGGGTATGGATTTCAACATATACGTTCTCGTAAGAGGGCGGGGCTCCAAATACGTATTTCTGGATGCTGATCCGAAGTCCTACCTGGGTATTGACGACCAGCTGATCGTTGCTGTTGCGTATAACGGCCTGATAACTCATCAGATCAGGAACCTGGGCATTGAGGTGAGCAGCAAGGCACACCATGACTGCTGTGAATATGAATCGTCTCATGGGTTTTTGTTAATTTTTGATGACTTTAAAAACGGTGATTTCGTTACTCTGCCTGAATACCTTTACCAGGTAAGTGGCAGGTGACAGAGTCCCGATGTCGAGAATGGTGTGTGTGTTTGTTATTGGTTTATCGAGCAAACACCTGCCATTGAGGTCGTACATGCAAACGCGCAGACCGCCCGGAGGCAGAAGTTGTGCATGCACGTTAAGAGTGAGAGAAGCGGGGTTGGGATACACAGAGACTTCAAGCTGAGTCTTGCTCCAGTTCTCTGAGGCAGTAATCACGGAGATCTCGTAGGGCTGTTGCACCCCCTGTGCTACCGAACCAGTACTCCCGCCAATCACAGTATAAACTGTCTGCCCCAGGGAGTAACTCACCGAACCCCCTGTTCCGGATAGTGCGCTGCCAGAGGCTGCCACAGTTTCCTGGGCGTGCAAACCGCTAATGCAAAGAGATGCCAGCAATAAGGCAATTCCAACTCGGATGGATCGCATATTGTTGATGTTTAGTTAATTACTAAAAACGGGAACGATATATGAAGCCCTTTCGGGCAATACTAAAACAGGAGGTCTGAATATATCAGACCCTGAAATGTCACCGATTAACCTGTCTTTAAATGAGGATGACCTCTAATTTACGAAACGCAGAAGGGTTTGTCAAGAGAAAAGTTGCAATTAACTAAATATGAAATGTTTATGCTTATTCTTATTTCTGGATTAGTCTGTATTCCGGAGTTTATATACCGGCATTTCCGGTAAATCAGCCGGACTCCCGCGACATTTTAACAAGTTCGGTCACCGTTTTCCAATTCCGGGTGGAGGCGGTGGTTTTCAGTTTCGATTCAAACAGGCTGTTTGTAAGTTTGGTTCGACCGTAACCGAATGGGCAATAGAGGTAAACGGTTTTCCCGGAAATGAGGAAGTCTTCACCCTCAGATGCTCTGGCACCTATGATCGCAGCATCTGCATTACTTGCTGATTCAAGGAAAGTGACGTGCATGAAAGCGGGGTTTTTATCCGGATCATTAAGAAAGGGATTGCCGTTAAGCACCTGTTTCAGGCTGCCGGCAGACATTATCAATACACCGACGTTATATCCCTTCGTATTTTTTATGGCGTTGCTGATGCGCTGTGCGATATCCCCGGTATTGTTTTCCGCGGAAGCAAACACTACATTTCCGCTCTGCAGCCAGGTTCGTACTTCAGTAAATCCCAAATCCTCAAACAACGTGCGGAGCTGATCCATATTGATTGTATTTTTCCCTGACACGTTGATTGCTCTGAGCAGGGCTATATAAGTTTGCATGGTTTATGGTATTGGAAAGGTATTAAGCTGAATCCGGCATATGTCCTTAATATCTTCAGATAATTCCGGATAGTCATAAAATGCAGAAGCCAGTAGTTGAAACCTGGTTTCTGTTGTTGTACATGCTTTTATTTTTATGGGTGGATTGGTGTTATTCTGCTGCGCAATCCGATGCAGCCGGCAACACCTGACGGTTGTACAAGGTTGCTGGCTGCATCCGGGAATCTTTTGCGCTATTGCGTTTTTTAGTGCGTCAAGTAGCCTTAAAGGGACAAAAATACTGGATACGTGCGAGTCTGAACGGAAGGTTATTTTCCTTTCATGAAGGGCTTACTGCTTTCGCTATGCGTTAATGTTGATGGTGGAAGCTACGGTGGCGCTTACCTCATAACCCGGAGGTACAATGGCGTTTTTGCCTTTCATGACAAGGAAAAGCAGACAAACGAAAATTCCGAGGACAATGGAAAGCACTTGCCGGTCTTCTCCTTCCTGGTATACATTCCCTCCCGTGAGGAAAACCTCTTGTCCGTCAACGGCTGTGACCGTCTTGATCTGTATCTCAACGATACCTTCCTTACCGATGCCTTTGGCTTTCTCGGCACGCATCACCTGTCCTTTAGCGATTGAACCTGCGGCGATTACCACTTTATTGTCTACTTTGACATCGTACTTGACCCTGAAATCGATGGTCTGACCAATTGCCACCGTGTCGGATTGAATCATCGAAATTGTTTCGAGTGCTACCCGGGTGCCGGCGTTCAGGACTACTTCACCGTCTCCCTTAATGGTAAACGACATCATCAGGAAGGAAACTGCCAGAATAAGTGCAAGCGGTTTCGTGAGAATTGACTGCTGGATTTTTGAAATCATGGGTGTGTTGATTAAAGGTTAGTATTAAATTCAAGTTTGCGTATAATGGTGTCTTTTTGCCTCTTATTGTATCGTTTTGCGCTTTGAGCCGAGCCGTAAATGTTGCCTATATAGAAGCTCAGGTTAAATACTCCGGCCAAAATTCCCACACCGTAGTTTTCAGTTTTGAAACTCGTGTATGTTGCATAGGCAAGAAGTCCGTTCACTAAAAAGGCAGAAAGGGCTGTTTGCGTGTGTCCCGTATATGCGTAACCTGCACCCGGAACGACTGAAAGTATTGCGGAAACGGCCGGACTTTTTGTCCTGAGCGGAAGTGCATCTTCAAGGATTTTCCGGTTCGAAAGGGCTGCAGGAGCATAGGAGTCAATGGCTTCAAGGGCTGAATATGCAAGCATTGCATCGGTCCACTTTTCCTGATGTGCGCATATAAGGCCGCTGAGCAATAAAGTTCCGGACTTGCAGAAATCGTCGTTGCACGAATTCATGGCCAACGCTATATATTTGGATGCCAGGTCGAAGTTTCCAAGTTTATAGTTAGTGAGGGCAATCTGATATACCAGTCCGGCATCGGATTCATTAGGTTCCGGACATTTTGTATGGTATTCGAACAAGGCTTTTTCGTATTCACCAATGGCCCGAAGGCATATGATTTTATTTGTAAATAGTTCTAAGTCAAATGAATCTTTCTTTTGCTCGATTCTTAGAATTTCAAGCAGAGCTTCACGGTAAAACTGATTGTTGATTAATTTCTTGACAAAAACAACCGTGGAATCGTCATTGAGCGTATCGGCATATGCATAATGATAAGAGGTTTTTGTGTACACAAGATCAGCGGGGGGCTGGTCATAGGCCGGATAGTCAATTAAACGGAAGCCATTTGGCTGAAGAGTCAGCGAATAATTTTCCGGATCGTGACCGCATCTTAGCAGGCGGTCGGAGGTAAGCACCATGCCCTGCGCGAAATTCGTTTCACTGAAGGTTTTAAGTCCGTAATTGGAACAACTGGGGTACATGGGGCATTCCTGACCCCGCAGTGCACTTACGTATTTCTGATAGAATCCTATGTAATCGATGGCTGCGGATTCCTTGCGTTCGATGCTTCGGTTTAAATACGGGTGGGTGGAAGCAACTACATTACCATCGCTGCGCGACATGTGTGACTGGCAAATCCCTGAAAGGGCTGAGAAAAGGATAGCATTGATAAAAAAACCACTTAGAAGTGCGAAATACGATTTTGCCATATTGCCATCGCTTGGTTTATTTTGACTGTCTGTTCTGTTTCCAAACGTATTGTTTAGGGCAGTTAATGGTTATTTCCCTGATGGAGTGAAGATACACGCGCAATATTTGTTAGATTTTCCGTGTACTTTATCCGAAAGATGCATTCTTGAACGATATTTTTATTGAACGCGACCTTTAAAAATCAGTTTAGTCTAACTGTTAAACAACGGATTAATATTTGTGACAACCAAGTGCGCCATTGAAAGAGAAAGTCTGCTATTATTTCCGTTTGTTGTTGCCGGTTTCAAAGAAGGCTGGCAATATATGAATCATTACACCCGGGTACAGCAAATCTTACTCAAAAAAAACACAATTTGAAAGTCAATAAGTGTTGCTAACATAGGATAATTATTCCATCCGGTCAATATTTTTTTTTAATAAATCCGAATTAGGGAAAACATTGAAAATTAATGAAATAATCGTAAAAGACTCTGGCAATCCCGAATACTTATATACAAAACAGCTTAATTTGATCGCCGGAAATCCGCAATCGCAGGGGAAATCTCATTCTGCGACTCCAGATACCCGTGCTATTATCCAATTAAAAATCCACACTTTCTCAGCACGCGATAACCATCTGCGTAGCCATCTGACCTTGCCAATTGTCCATTCATGCACATGAAAATCCAAGCGCCCGTTCAAACGAATCCTCCAATGTTTCCTGCACGTTTTTTTTACTAACTTTCCACCCTCGATGTGCTTGTAAATGTTTTATAAGGATGTAAATTCGCTTGTGCTGTGTGGGGAAGATATTTATGGGGGAAATAGAATTAATTATAACTAACGATACTGGTAGTAAATCCAAACCGAGCCCGATTGGGCTGGAGTCATCTATCCATTCGATTTTTTTTCAGGAAAGTACGGATTTGTTCTGTGTGGTGAATTCATCCGGGCAGTTTCTCGAGTTGAATCCGGCCTGGGAGCGGGTGTTGGGCTATCCGCTAAACGAAATCACCGGAAGAGGGTATGAGCAGTTTGTTTTTCCTGACGATCTGGACAGAACCCGGGAAATGTTTGAAGGCTCCCTAAGCGGCCTGGAAGTGGTGAAGTTCATAAATCGTTACAGGCACAGGAACGGCAGCATTGTCTGGATAGAGTGGAGCGGCAAACAGGGGCCCTGCGGCAACAGCACCCTGGCGGTAGGAAGGAATATTACCGACCGCCGTGAAGCAGAAGATGCTCTGCAGAACAGCGAAATTAGTCTTAAAGAGCTCAATGCCAGCCGCGATCGTTTGTATTCCATCATTGCTCACGACCTTCGAAGTCCAATTGCTTCCTTTATCAGCCTTACGCAGGTGGTAGAAGCCCGGCTTTTCTCCCTTTCGCTTGACCAGATAGGTCAGTTTCTGCAGACTATGTCGCGATCGGCTTCAAACCTCTACCGCTTGCTCGAGAATCTGCTCGAATGGGCTGAAATACAAACCGGCAACCGGACGGCCTCTCCCAACGCTGTTAATGTTGCCATGCACATCCAGACATCCGTTGACCTTATCCGCCAGCACGCCTTGGCAAAGAGCATTTCGATAGAGTGCGACGTGTCCGAAACCCTGAATGTATTTGCCGACGAACGCATGCTGGAGTGCATTTTACGTAATCTGCTGTCGAATGCAGTAAAATTCACGCCCGAAGGCGGGAGCGTATTTGTTGGTGCTGCACCCTGCGGGGATAGGGAAGTGTGCTTTACGGTTCGCGACAACGGTATTGGTATCAACCGCGAGATGGTTCACCGACTGTTTAACGCCTCGTTACAGGGGGTGCGAAGGGGTACCGAAGGAGAATCAGGCAGTGGTCTGGGGCTGGTGCTCTCGCGCGAATTCGTTTCCATCAATAATGGAAGGATCTGGGTGGAGAGCGAGGAAGGACGCGGTTCGGTATTCCGCTTTACCATGCCGCTTGCCAGTCCCGGGGCGGAATTTACTATTGGCTTCCCGAAGCATAAAGCAGTAAACGCTAAGCCTGCCCAAGGAATTAAAGCTTTATTGGTGGATGATGACCCCGCGTCGCGAATGCTGCTTTATATGCACCTGAAAAACAAGGGGGCTGAGCTTTTACAGGCTGCGAACGGTCTGGATTCCGTGCAGTTGTGTCGCGATCACGATGATCTGAATCTGATTTTGATGGATATTGCCCTGCCCGATATCGATGGATTTGATGCCATTCGACGGATACGGGAATTTAACCGGGAAGCAATAGTAATCGTGCAAACGGCAGGTATCTACCCCGGTGGTAAGGATACAGCCCTGGCTTCCGGGGCCAGCGAATACATGAAAAAACCGGTTAACCCCGACGAATTGGATAAGTTGCTGATAAGATATTTCGGTGGATGAGGATGAACTGTGTTGATGCTTCGCAATATGATTACAGAAATTCATGAAAACCCACCATATGGAGACAAATCCCGAAAATATCAAAAGTGAGATTCAACTCATGAATAATTAACGAACACATATGCCCTGAGAATTGAAAACCTGTTCCTTGACATTCAAAGGATTTTACATGAAATGCTCTGTCTTCTCATTAAATATGTCCTGTAAAACCACAATCTGAGATCCAAAATCCTTACGTCTTATCCGATCGCTCCATATCTCCATAGTTACCGGTTTTTCCGTCGGATACGCATAAAAATTAATATTCAGCTCTGAATAGACTGCTAATCCGTATGGATACTGCAGATGGCCTTGTACGGACAATACCTGCAGTTGTCCTGATTTTCGGTTTGTGTAAACGGGATGGTTTCGTCGAACATTTCCGTAAACAGATTTTTAAGTCCTTCTTCAAAGAAATGAAGGGCTGTGGAGGTGCTTGTGTCGGTGAGATTCAGGGGGATGAATCCGTTTTTAAGGGAACGGAAGGTGACGATTCCGGCACTGAGCGGAGTTCCTGCGGTTTCTATTTCCCCGGATCTTTCGGCCAGCAGCAGGTAGAACATCAGCTGAAATGCCTTATCGTTCGTGATTTTCTTTGGCGGCGGGTTGAACAGCGTTTCAACTTCTTTAACATCCAGATCTTTAGGAGCAACTTTCCCGGTTTTATAGTCGATGATGCGGGTTACACCCTCATGACGGTCGATGCGGTCGGCTTTCCCCAAAAGGGCAATTTCACGCATTTCGCCGTTAGGCATGGGTATCCGCAGACTGGTCTTGAGTTGCCGTTCCAGGGCAATCAGAAAACTGCCGGCAGAGGGGTTGTATTTCGTTTCCGCTTCCATTTTCAGGAATTTTTCGATCCAGGTTTCGGCGAGTTTGCTGATGAGGAGGTTTCTGCCTGTTTGGATGTCGCCTCCGGGATAGTGCTTTTTTAAGGCCTGTGCAACGGCATCGGGAATCTTTGTTGCAATACTGCTGTAGTCTTCCCTGCCAGGGAAGCTGTTGATGAAGGGTGTGTAAAAGTTCTGCAGCACCTCGTGTATTACGGTTCCCAGCGTACGGTTGTCAATGGTGTCTTCCAGTGTATCTTCCTCGTCAACCCTCAGGATGTACTTGAAGTAGAATTTTAGTCGGCACTGCAGGTAGCTGCTGAGGGCTGTAGGTGAAAAGCCGCTGCCGGCCAGCTGAGAGAGCCGTGAACTAACATCCGTATCTTTAGCTACGCTCACTGGTGAGGGTATTGAAGTTGAAGGGGATGTCGAGGCTGTTAATTCATTGATAACTACCGATTTACTATAAGCAGGCATTTCAAAAGCCAGCTGATTTAGGAAGCGGCTTCGTTCTCCGCTGCCCAGATCGCCCGGTATGGCATTGTAGATGAGCCATGCATGGGAGCAGCGCTGCAACAGACGATAGAAGTGATATGCAAACACAGCCTGGTGCTCGTGGTGCGTGGGAAGTCCAAACTCACGTCGTATGTCGAACGGAATAAAGGAGTTGTAGGATCTGGCCGCCGGAAGTATGTCTTCGTTGGCTCCGACAAGAATCAGGTATTCGAAGTCGAGCAGCCGGGTTTCGAGCATTCCCATCACCTGCACACCTTTCAGCGGCTCACCGTAAAATGCAACGGGTGTGGCAGCTGCACTTTCCCTGAAAAGGGCATGAAGGGTACGAAGTTCCGTGATAAACGCAGAAGTGCCGGAAAGTGTTCTTAGCCTTTCGGTGATGCTTGCAATGTGAAAAAGGATTTCGCTGTTTATGCTGCCTTCCGAAAACGTTTCCTCCCGGTCTCTGAGGTAATCAAGCAGCCGGACGATGCGTTTCAGCAGTCCGTCGGCAGTTGCTTCCCCCGTCAGTAAAGCGTTCAGCAGCGGCAGTATGGGATTATCGGGATCGGTGCCGGCTGCAATATCGGAATAGCTAAGGAATGCACGGTTCGATTTTCGTATGAGGGTGCTGAGTTCGCTGTTTCCCGCTGCCCGGTTTGGGAGGCTCAGATTGTTGTGCTGCAGCAGATCGAGCAGGTGTTTGTAGTAAAACTGCGGTTCGTTGTCAATCCTGCCGGGGCGGGAGTGAACGTACATTTCTATCAGGGTGTCGGTCAGGGTAAAAAGAGGCGATTGCTGCAGGGGGAATCCCATGGTGATGTTGTAGGCACCGGTTTCGGGGGGGATGGCGTTGAGCAGTGGTAGCAGCAGGGTTTCGTCAGCGAGTATTACAGCCGTCTGATTGAGAACCTCCGGGCCTTTTTCTTCAATCAGGTTGCGCAGCAGCCTGCCGGCCAGTTGTGCCTGTCCGTTCATTCGCGTGGCTCCTGCCAGAGTGATGCTGTGCGGAGTTGACATAAAGAAGTCGGATACCTCTCCGAACTCGCCCAGACTGTGGTCGTCCTTATATTTTCTCAGGAAGATTCCGGCTTCCTGCTGAGGGTTGTTGATGTAATATGCATCTGCATCCCAGAACAGGGATGCGCTTTCTGCAGCCAGAAGATGTCGTATAAAGGTCAGCTGTGCGGGTGTCAGGGCGTTAAAGCCCGCAAAGATAACGTGATCCCGGGTGCCTTTGGCAGCATACCGTTCCGGATCGGAAGCCAGCAGCCGGCATGCCATGCCGTGCGTCGCCGTTCCCTGCTTCAGCAGTTCTTCCGAGTAATGCCTGTAGTATTCCGGAAGGGAATTGAAGAACTGAAGGTAGTGTTGCTCGAAGTCCGTAAGCTGCCGTTCGTTCATGTTCCAGAGTGAAAGGGCCTTGGTTTCGCTGAGGTACGTAAACAGGTGACCGGGCTCAACCAGGTATTGGTCCACATCTTCAAAGTCGCGTATCAATCCCCGCCCCCAGCTGTAGAAATCGTCAAATCCGGAGGCGCGCGAACCTTCGGTTTGCCGGTGTGCCTCATACAGGGTTGTCATCAGCGTAAGTGCATCGGGAATGGGGAGTCCGGTAAGAAAGGAGACGTAATCTTCGATCGAGAAAATGCGTGGTATCCATACGGGTTTGGTGATTCGGCCGGCCAGGTGGCGTTGCAGAAAAAGTCCGGCGCGACGGTTGGGCATAACGATGTGTAATCGGTCGCCCTTATCGCTGTGCTTTTGCAGGATAAGATCCGCCAGTTTTTCGAGGAAGGCTTGTTTCATGGCAGTGTCAGTCTTTGAAGTGAATTTCTGAGGCGATGCGTCCGGCTTCTTCCAGGCTTTCCGGTTTGCCGGCATCGGCCCACTGAGGGTGCGTGTCGTGATAGCCTCCGATACGATGCTCCCCGGCGAGGGCAAGGTAAGCATGGATGATAAAAACGCTCTGCTGAGGGAAGCATGGTGAAGATTTCGGGATTTATCACGTGTATTCCGCTGAAAGCCAGTGGTGTTGTAGCCCTTCCGGGGATGGATATTATCTGTTCGCCGGTGCTGCGGTTCTCCCATCCGCACAGATGCAGTTCTTCATCGAATAATAGGTAACGGCTGGTTTCGCGCCGGCGGACGGCCAGGGTGGCCAGATTGCCGTTCTTCAGATGAGAGCTGAGAATATCGCCAGGGTCTGCTCCGCAAACAATGTCGGCGTTGTACACGATAAATGGTTCGCTGCCTCTAAGAAACCAGGAGGCTTTTTTGATGCCGCCCCCGGTGTCGAGCAGCTGACTGCTTTCGTCGGATACGGAGATGTTGCAGCCGAACGTGCGGAGGCTGAGGTAATCTTCAATCTGATCGGCATGATGATGCACATTCACAATGATGTCGCGGATGCCGGCAGCCTTCAGTTTGCGAACGGCAAATTCGAGCAGGGTATATGGGCCGGCTTTCAGCAGGGCTTTCGGGGTATGGTCGGTAAGTGGCTTAAGCCGGGATCCCAGTCCGGCTGCCAGGATCATCGCTTTCACAGGCCGGCGTCGTCTTCCAATTTATAATATTTATAGTAGTTGCGGAAGATTACCTTTTTCAACTCGCGGTAAATGACCAGTTCGGCTATTACCTGAGCATGAGAAAGTTCGGGATGGGCTTCCCATGCTGCCAGAATGTCCTTTTCCGGAAGGTCAATCTGGTATAGAAGTGCCATCAGCTTCTGCGTATTTCCCGTAAGCAGTCCGTTCAAATGGTATTCAAGGTGGGTGAAGAGGTCGTCGTAGACCATGTGCATGCTGAGCGGGAAGTCGACGTCCATGCCGAACATGGCAAAGTCTTTCCGTATCTGATCCACGGTTTGTCTTATTACCTCTTCTCTGGCTTTAAAAGGTTCTACGTCAAAAGGTTCTTTCATTATATTATGTGTTATATCTCTTTGGGCTTGCACACCTGTTTTTCTTTTTTCACAAGTGCACCGCAGCGTTTGCACTTGAACTGCGGATCTTTTGTGTCTTTATCTCCTTTTTTGCCCTTTTCACACATGGTTTTTCCCATTGTTATCTCTTTTTGTAAATGAAAGCCGTTCAGCGAAAACGGTACTAAAAGAAACCGGGCAGAATTAAAACGGTTCAATACCGGATAAAAAACCGGTGTTTTACAGTGTGAGGTCGGGAGTTTTTCTCTGTTAATATAATTATTTACAATTCAGACCTGAAGGCTGGTATTACAACGTCCACTCTTCTTTTTGCGTATGTTCGGGTTTAATATTCAAACCAAAACGTTTATTCAGGTGTGCCGAAAGCTGTTCAGCACAGTAGACCGACCGGTGCTGTCCGCCCGTACATCCGAAGCTTACCATCAGGTTGGTGAATTTCCTGGAGAGGTAGTTTTCCACGGCCTGGTCCACCAAGGTATACACGGCACCAAGGAAGAGTCCGGTTTCGTGATGTCCTGCCAGATACCGGATTACGGTTTCATCGCGTCCGGTGAGTTTTCGGTATTCTTCCAGGCGTCCCGGATTCGGAAGGGCGCGACAGTCGAACACAAATCCGCCTCCGTTTCCGGTTCAGTCCGGGTTTGGCGTAGTTGCGCATGGTGTCGCTTTGTATGAAACTGCGCAGCAGCTTTTCCAGAGCCGGAAGTTCTATGCCCGGATGTTCGTGCGTGAGCAGATAGTCGAGGTTGTTGAGGGCATAAGGGATGCTCTGAAGGAAGTGTTCCTTTTTCTGGTAGAACCCGCGGAATCCGTATGCTCCGAGAGCTTGTAGTATGCGTATGAGTATGAATCCCCGGTAACGGGCTGTAAAATCGTCGGGATCTATAGTTGTATGCAGGGAAATTTCTTTCATGTAAAGCCCAAGCAGTTCGTTGCGGAACTCACGGGGGAGGTTGGCTTTGGCGTCGTAGATCAGAGAAGCCAGGTCGTACTGCAGAGGTCCCTGACGCCCGCCCTGAAAGTCGATGAAGCAGGGCTTGCCGCCATAGATCATGATGTTGCGCGACTGGAAATCGCGATACAGGAAGAAAGTGTTTTCAGCGCTTAGAAGAAAGCCGGTGAGCCGGTCGAAATCATCTTCCAGGGCTTGCTCGTCAAATCCGAAGCCGGAGAGGCGGGCGAAGTAGTATTTAAAGTAGTTGAGGTCCCAGCGCATGGATTGCAGGTCGAAAGCCTTGCGGGGATAGCAGACGTTGAAGTCGAGATTTATTGCACCATCCACCTGAAAGCGTGGAAGAAGCTTCACGGCATCGCGGTAGAGGGCTTTTACATTTTCCGACAGCCCTTCCTGCGAAAGCAGTGAAAAGAGGGTGATATCGCCCAGGTCGTTTTGAAGATAGGCTTGCTGTGAATGGTCGACTGCAAATACGGCAGGCACGGGGAGGCCGGCATCATCAAAATGTCGGCTGAGGGTGATAAAGGCCTGGTTTTCGCGAACGTCGGGATTCCAGGCTCCGATGGCATGGTGGTTTTTACTTGTCAGGCGGTAGTACCTTCGGTCGGAACCGGAAGGAGGCAGAAGTTCGGCAGTTTCGTGGGATTCGCCGCACCACGATTCGAAAAGCCGTATAAGGGTTTGCTGCTGGTTCATAGGCTGATGGTATTCTGCCGGCTCTGGCATAAAGAGGTGCCGCCGGCATGAGGCAAAGGTATGGATTTATGCAGTTTTTTCTCCGGCTCTCTCCTTTTCAGGGATTAAGGTCCGGGGCTTCGTTTTTTGCGTTGTTTTTAACGTGAATCATCCGTGCGAGGATACTGAGTGCAATTTCGCCCGGGGTTTCGGCGGCAAAGCGAATGCCGGCGGGCATATCCGCTTTTTCGAGCAGCCCGGGATTAAGTCCGTGGTTTTTAATTGCGTGCCTGGTGATTTCTGCCACCTTTTGTCTTCCGGCAACCATGCCGAGGTAGGCAAATTCTCGGGGGAGGAGATTTACCAGCAGCAACTCGTCGGTTTCATGGCTCGGACTTGTAATCAGCAGATAGGTGTCGGGTCCATAGCAGGGTATGTCTACGGCTTCTTCAAAGGGCGTCTGCAGCAGAATGCCTTGATCAACGTCCCAGCCGTTGGCAATTTCAGGCCTCGGGTCGATCACCTGGGTACGGAAGCCCAGTGCAGGTGCCAAACCAGCCAATGACCTGCCGATATGACCTCCTCCGAAGATGTAAAGCAGCGGGCCTCCGGTAAACACTTCAAAATATACCTCGGCAGTGCCGTCCGACTGCATTCCGGGCTCTTCGGCCAGATTGTAGCGACGGGTATGTGGCCGGCTGCCGGCCGTTAGGGATCGGGCATCGTTTGTTACCAGGTATTCAAGACGTCCGCCTCCGACAGTGCCGTGCGTGCCGCCCCCGGCAATTACCAGCATGCGGGCTCCGGCCTTTCGGGGGGTGGAACCCGTGGTGGCGGTGAGTAGGCAAAGCACCCCCGTTTCACCCTTCTCCTGAAGGGAAGGCAATAAATACAGTACATCCTTCATAGGTAAAATCCATTAAACACCGAACGAATATAGACTTTTTCGGCGAGATTCCGTCGCCTGGGTAAGGATGCAGAATTTAGTGGATGGTTGGGATGTCAGGATTGGTCTTTTTTTGTTCTGCATACGGCAATGTGTCCCGAAATGGTAATCACTATTCCGATTTGGGAAAAATTTAACAAAACTGGAACGATTCAATTCTGCGTTCTAAAAATTACTTTAAAAAAAATATTGATTCTATATAATTGAAAATCAATATTCTAAAAATTATCTTCAATTTATTTTCATGCTTTGGCACGTATTGGTAAAGTCCCATGGCATGTTTTTCGACTAAGCCGGATCCGAATTCAAACCGGGATTCCGGTTAATGAAACAGAAAACAATTCAAAAAAAATAAACAACAAAAAAACATCAAACCATGAAAAAGTTAATCATCGCATTCTCAGGCATCGTTGTAATGACTCTCGCATCCATTTCTGCTAACGCTCAGAGCAATCCCGCAGCCAATGCAAGTGCACAGGCTTATGCCAACATCATCACTCCGATTGCAATCCAGAAGAATGAAGGCAAGGATCTTAAATTCGGTAACATCATTGCCAGCGCAGCCGGAGGAACTGTATCCATCGCAACCAATGGTTCGGCTGACTACACAGGATTGGCAGCACCCAGCGTACCGGGTGATCGTCAGGCAGCAGAATTCCTTGTATCGGGTTTTGGAGGTGCAGCATATAACGTAAATACTGCTGTTGTTGAAGATCTTACGAATGGTTCGAATACCATGGATCTTACCCTGACAGACCCTGCTACCGATGAAGGTACGCTTGGTACGTTGAGTGGCGAAGGAAGTCAGGTGATAAAAATTGGCGGTTCAATCGCTGTGAATCCCAACCAGCCAGCCGGTCAGTACACTGGTTCGTTCACCGTGACCGTTAACTACCAATAGTAAAAGGAAGTAATTCCGGATGGGGCGCTGATATTCTCCGCCCCTTTTTTTTGACTGCTACGTTCTTTTCATACTTAACATCCGAAACATGAACCAAGTTATAGCGATTACGGTACTGTTTGTGATGATTGCCGTGAAGGGGTGGGCACAGCCTGCCGTTACGGCTCAGGCATATGCTGAGGTAATCGAAGCCCTTACAGCGGAGGAGACGAATCAGCTGAACTTTGGCAGATTCTCACCTGAAACGGGAGGCGGCCGGATAGTACTGAGTCCCGAAGGGGTCCGTACAGCTCAGGGATCGGTGATTCTGGCCGGAGGTTTTTCGCAGCCAGGCAGCTTTACCATTACCGGAGCGCCGGGAGCTACGTTCACCATACAGCTGCCTCAGGGATCTGCCTGGCTGTTGCACCAGTCGGGCAATAAAACCCTTGAGGTGCTGGAGTGGACATCAAACCCTCCGGCCGGAAGCGGTACGGGAGTGCTCACCGGCGGACAGGAAATCGTGACCGTGGGTGCGACACTGCTGGTTGGCTCCCCGGAAGATATACCTGCCGGTATCTACACCGGAACCTTCACCCTAACATTTGCCTACAACTAAACCGGATCAAACCGTAACCAGATCAATTGACACTCCGGGTATCCGTCAATATTTTTTGACCGGTACCCGGGAAAAGTGTAAGTTTGAACCTTAATCAAACGACCGAACCCAAACATCTATGAAATCAGCAAAATACATTGTTTTACAGGCTGTTCTTCTACTTTCCTTACCGGGATTTGCACAGGGCGATCTGATGATCACACCCCGCCGGGTGGTCTTCGAAGGCAACAAAACCTCGCAGGAGCTAACCCTGGCTAATACCGGTTCCGATACGGCACGCTACAG
Organism: Bacteroidales bacterium; assembly: GCA_022837485.1. Lineage (GTDB taxonomy): Bacteria > Bacteroidota > Bacteroidia > Bacteroidales > Lentimicrobiaceae > Lentimicrobium. Next base: position 89,584 of record JALHHH010000003.1, on the reverse strand, counting down.
CATCTCGTTTATTCAGTACCGCATGCTCGAAAACGGAAATTTTGAACAGATTGAGAGTCCCGATTCGGGACAGTACTTTGCCGATAAGTATCTGAGGATTTTTCCCCGAACCGTTGTTCTTGGCCCCAACGAAGCCCAGGTGGTGCGCATGCAGTTCAGGCGCATGGCCGATATGCAACAGGGAGAATACCGGTCTCACCTTTATTTCAGATCCGAACCCGAAGAAAAGGCCCTTGGCGATGAGCCATCCTTCGACAGCGTATCCATAGGCATTCGGCTGGTTCCAATCTACGGAATCTCCATTCCTGTGATCATACGGGTTGGCGATCCGGGTCTTCAGGTACGGATTGAAAACCTCAGTCTGGACCTGCAGGATCAACTCAACCCGGTGCTTTCCATGAATCTTCTGCGCTCCGGCGGGAAGTCAGTGTACGGCGATATGACGGTAAAATGGGTACCCCAAAGGGGAGAGACGGTTGAAGTTGGCGTAGTGCGCGGATTAGCCGTTTACACACCAAATACTCTCCGCCGTTTTAGCATGCAGTTACGCACACCTTCCGGTGTTGATCTGAGTACCGGTAAACTGCTGATCACTTATTCCGCACCCAACGACCTGAAGCCGGAAGTGTATTCGGAAACTTTCTTTTTTCTGCAGTAAGTGCATGTTACGGACTTTATCACCTGCCTTTGTTAAATGAAACAGCCTTTAACAGACCGTTTTTTTAATGCGACAATCCCTCTGCCGGTTATTTCCCGGACGCTTCAGGGTTCCGCTTCCGTGTTTTACGGCTGGCTGGTACCACTGTTTGCTCTTATGCTGATTTTGTCTCCGGCCGTTCTGCAAACGGCCGGTGCACAATCGCAGCAAACCTGGGCGGTAAGCGGTACTTTCACGGTCCCGGCAGGAGTAACGCAGATCACAGTAGAATGCTGGGGTGCCGGGGGAGGAGGAAGCTCCATTAACGCCAATAATCGCCGGGGTGGCGGAGGTGGCGGCGGAGCCTATGCCCGCAGCGTTCTGAACGTAAGTCCGGACCAGGTTTTCAACGTTAATGTCGGGACCGGAGGAATGCAAAATACCAGTGGCGGATCAACTTCTTTCGGAAATCTGGTTGTTGCAGAGGGCGGACAGGCCGGACAGAACAATAATTCCGGAGGAGGTTCCGGCGGGCAGGCTTCTGCTTCGACCGGACAGGTAAGATATTCGGGTGGCAACGGAGGCGGGGGCGGTACCGTTTCCTCCGGCGGCGGCGGCGGTGCTGCAGGTTCAGGCGGCAACGGCGGCAACGCCACCGGTGCTACCGGCGGTGGCGGACAGCTGCCGAATGGCGGCAACGGTGCTAACGGTGTAAATGGCAGCAGCGACGGAAGATCCGGGCTGATCTTCGGAGGCGGTGGCAGCGGTGCCGTTACCAATTCAAACATCAGCCGTACAGGCGGTGCCGGCGCCGGCGGATACGTCATTGTATCCTACACCCTTCCTCCTCAGATCTCAGCAACGCCTTCTTCCATTGACTTTGGTCATGTTAATGCCGGTCTTACATCCGGAATTAAAACCATACAAGTCACAGCCCTGAGCCTGAACGGGGCTCCCGGTAATCTGACAGTCAGCCTTAACGCTCCCTTCGAGGTCTCACTCTCGCCCGAAGCGGGTTTTTCAACAAGTCTGCAAATTCCATACAACTCATCCACCCCTGGGGCAACCGCGCTTTACGTTCGATACCGGCCTCTGCTGCCGAACAGCAATTACTCATCAGACCTTCAGATTCAAGGTGGTGGAGCAATTGCCCTGGTTTCCCTTTCGGGGAATTCCTTCCCTCCGGAGTATTGCTCCTCAGCATCTGTCAACTTTCAGGAATACGAAGCCATTACCCGTGTTTCATTTGCCGGGATCGACAATGCTTCACAGGTAGTCAAACCTGCCGGCTATACCGATTACACACAAAGCGTGGCTGCAGCCGAACTGGTGGCAGGCCGGATTTATCCGATTGCCATCAGCGAAACCTTTGCATCGGTGCCCGATAACGGATACTGTAAAGTATTTATCGATTTCAACCGCAACGGCATTTTTGAGCAGCCTGCGGAAGTGGTTTTCTCAGGCGATTACACAGGTTCGGTTACCCTTTTGGGCGATGTGTTCGTCCCTGTAAATGCACTTCCCGGTTCCACTCGAATGCGCGTGATAATAAAAGGCGACGGTACGGAAGCCGATACCGAACCCTGCGGGTTGTATTCATGGGGCGAGACGGAAGATTATCCGGTAAGCATAAGCCTCAGTGAATCACCTCTGCTGTCGGTATACCCCGCTGTCCTGAACTTTGGTTATGAAACGGCAGGATCCCAGTCGGATGCTGTCTCCTTTATCCTGAGCGGTGTAAATTTAAGCCCTGCATCCGGAATAATCCCGATTTCCGCACCAGCGGGTTTCGAAATCTCTGCATCTTCCGATAGTGATTATTCTTCCTCCCTGCAGATTTCGTATACCGGCGGTTCTCTACCATCAACCACCCTTTATGCCCGGTTTCGGCCTGCGGATGAAGGGCAAAGCTATACCGGCAGAATGATTCTTAACGGGGGAGGAGCGCTTCAGACAGCGGTAACCCTGACGGGAACCAGTATCCTGTATTGTTCAGGATGGGGAAACCTGAACTCGGCAGCTGGAATCACCTATGTGTCTGTGTCAACTATGGCGAATTCGAGCGGCAAAACCTCCGGCTACAGCGATTACTACCCTGTGTTTGCAGCAAAAGTTACGGCGGGAGAACAGACACAGCTTACGATTCACGTGAATACCGGAGGAAACGGTAGCAGCACCACCCGTGCCTGGATCGACTGGAATGCCAACGGGCTCTTCACCGATCCGGGGGAAGAGTACGACCTTGGCCTGGCCACAAATACTCCGGCGGGAGCTACATCGGACTCTCCATTGACAATAGCTGTGCCCGCGGAAGCTTTTCCCGGTTTTACCCGGATGCGGATTGTCACCAGCCGGAACGAAAACCCTCAGCCCTGCATCACTGGCTTCGACGGTGAGGTGGAAGATTATGCCGTGGAGGTCGTGCTTCCGGCGACGCAGAGTTACCGTACCATTGCTACGGGTACCTGGCATGATCCTGAGATTTGGGAATGCAGCGAAAACAATGGTTTAAACTGGTTTCCGGCCCTCATGCCGCCCACAAGTGCCGACGGCCGCATCCTTATCCGGAATACGCACATGGTAGCCCTTGAAACACCGGTAGTTGCCGACCAGCTGAAGCTGGAATCCGGCGCTGTACTTACATTGCTGGCTGGTTTGACCCTTGCCGACGGACCTGGTACCGATTTTGAAGCCGGTGGATTACTCGATTGCGGCAGCAACCTGGTTACAGGCGAAGGTTCGTTCCTGCTATTACCCGGAGGTGCGCTTTCAACGGCTCATCCCGGGGGTATTACCCTTTCGGGAGATAACGGAAGCATACGTACTGCGGGCAGGGCATTCAGTCCCGCAACCGATTATACCTTCTGCGGCACAGTCCCGCAAAGCACGGGCAACGGCATTCCCCCGCTGGTGCGCAACCTGGTGGTGGCCAATCCGGCCGGTCTTACGGCTCCGGGCAACCTTACGATTACCGGAATGCTGTCGCTGGAAGAAGGTATATTTATGCCTCAGGGGGATGTGCTTGCATTCCGTGAAGGCGATATCCCCATCTCAAAAACAAACGGCAAACTCAGACTTTCACCCGAAATTTCCCTGATGTTTGGAAGTTCGGAATCTCAGGATGGCAGCGCGTTTGAGATTCCCGCTGGCATATTCTCCGATCCGCCAGCCGTAAAGGAGCTTATAATAAACCGTACGAACAGCATCGCCCTTGGCGATCAGATGATTTCAGTTAATGCGGGGGTTCTGGTGGCAAAGGGAACTCTCATCACAAATAGTAACTTAACCTTGATTTCAACCGCAGGAAGTACTGCACTTATCGACGGTTCGGGCAGCGGTTCCGTATTGGGACAGGTCGCTGTTCAGCGATACCTGGCATCGGGATACGGTTACAAATATTTGGGTTCGCCCTTCAGCGATGCCGTGGTGGGCGGTTTTTCCGGGACCATCGATCTTGGAGCGGATTTTCCTTCGTTTTATTATTACGACGAAAACCGGGAGGCCAGCGGATGGCAAGCCTACACATCTCCCGAATTACCGCTTCTGCCGCTGAACGGATATGCCGCCCAGTCGGGTACCGATGCAGCTCCGAAGACACTGGTTCTGAAAGGAACCGTCAACAACGGTCCGGTTGGCCCGGTAGCTCTGTTTAACCACAACCGTACCTTCACGCAGGGATTCAACCTGGTATCCAATCCATATCCTTCACCCATCGACTGGGATGCCGCCCAGGGTTGGATCCGCGACGGAATCGACGATGCGGTTTACTTTTTTAATCCGGGGACAAACGACCAGTATGGAGGCTCTTACGGCACATACAAAAACGGTATTTCAAGCGATGGTACTGCCGGACCGGTAATTGCTTCCATGCAGGGATTTTTTATCCGTGTAAGCGACGGGCAATATCCGGTGCAGGCTTTGTTTGGGATGGACAACCGGGTTCGGGTAAATGAGCCGGCGGCCATATTCCACAAGCATGGAAATGCTGAAGACCGGACAATAGTAAGGCTTGAAGCCTGGGCAGGGACTGCCGATCATCTGGTGATAATTCTGGATCCGGAGGCCAGTGCGGATTTTCACTCCGGCGAGGATGCGATAAAACTGGAAAATACCGGTGCGGGAGTTCCCAACCTCTACGCCCGCACGGCCGACAACAAAAAGGTAGTCATCGGTTCATGGCCTCAGTCGCATGAGGTAACGGAAATCCCGCTGGGACTGAAATTGCAGAGTCCGGCACAGGTAAGGCTTATGCTCACCGAACGTAAAAACCTTCCGGCTGGTAACCGTGTGTTTCTGTTCGATAAAAAAACAGCTGAAATCAAAGAGATGAAAGAACCGGAAGGAATGGAATTTTATCTGCCGGAAGGCGATCACGGGGCGAGGTTTTCACTTCTTTTCAGCGAAAAGGATCTGTCGCAGGGTCCCCTGAGCGAAGAAAGTTTTAATGTCCGGTTTTCCGAAGGTCGACTGGTGGTTGAACTCTATACGGCGGTCAGGGGAGAGGTTCGTATTTTCAACGTATCGGGCCGGCAAATTTTTTCCGGAATCCTGGAGGGAAAAGGAATTCATACCCTGGATGCTGCACCGGCTGCCGGAGTTTACGTTGTTTCGTTTGTATCGGAAGGACATGTATTTTCAAAGAAAATAATAATTCGCTGATCCGGTAACGGCAGAAAAAATAAATTTGGTGAGAGATTAATAAAAGCAATTCGATGATAAACCGGAAACATATAATTGCAGGAATCCTGGTGATGCTGTGGTTTCTCAGCGTTTTTGCAGCAGAGCTGAAAGCGCAGGAACAGCCTCCCAGGCCCATGCAGGTCTCTACATTCCAGCATCTGAGTTTTGGATCGTTTATAGCCGGAGATAATGGAGGTACCGTAACTATCTCTGCCGACGGTAACCGCAGCGTTACCGGAGATGTGGTTCCGCTTTTTATGGGAGGGCAGTATCATCCTGCTGTTTTCGAAGTGGAGGCAAATCCCGGAGCCATCGTTCACCTGGTATTCGGTCCGGGGGTCATCCTTAGCGGTAGCAATGGCGGACAGCTTTTACTCCGGATTAATACCTCAAGTCCTCTGTCTCCGTTTATCAATACCATTAGTCCTCCGTTTCGTTCACAGGTGAGGGTGGGAGGCTCGCTGACCACGGGAAATGCCCTTGCAAATCCGCCGGGTGAATATACAGGCCATTTTTTTGTAACTTTCATTCAGGAATAATACAGCCATATCCGCACCATGATAACTGCAGGCAATCGTTTGAAATTGAAGGGTTTAATCCCTAATCGAATGGTTGCGGCCCTGCTTATGGCGTTCATAATTTCCTGGGTACCCCGGCTTCATGCTCAGGAAACCGGAGATCCGGAGTACGATGAGATTGGTGTTTTGCTTCTTGTTCAGGGCGTCGGCAGCTTTGAAATCAATGCCATTTACATGAACGACCGGATTTACGTTCCGGTTTCAGATTTATTCGGCATCCTAAAGATCAACCATGAAGTCAGCCGGAATAACGATACGGTTAGCGGGTTCTTCCTTCGTGAAGACCTCCGGTATACCATCAGCAGACCCGGACATACTATCTCTCTCGGCTCACAGACTTTAACTCCCGGTGAAAACAGCATGCTCCTGACCGATGCCGGCATTTGTCTTCGCAACGACGTTTTTGGTAAGGTATTCGGGCTCAACCTTATTTTTAACTTTCGCAACCTCTCCCTGGAGCTGAAAACAGCGCACGAGCTTCCGGTGGTCAAGGAACTCAGGCTTTCACAGATGCGCAGGAACCTGAACCGCCTGAAGGGAGAAGTAACCGCCGATACTACTCTTGGCAGGGATTACCATCTGTTCAGGGGTGGGATGGCCGACTGGTCGGTAATTTCAACCCAGGTTTCGGAAGAGACGAGCGAAACGCGCGCCAATCTTGGAATAGGTGCCGAACTTTTCGGCGGGGAAGCCAATGTGCTGCTGAATTATTCAACACGTGCGGGCTTCGATGAGCGACAACAGCAGTACCGCTGGCGCTGGGCCAACAACGATGCCGGCATCGTTAAGCAGGTGATGGCAGGAAAGCTGCAGCCGCGTTCCATATCCTCCATTTATTCACCGGTACTCGGTGTCTCGGCAACCAACACCCCCACCACCTTCCGCAAATCGTTCGGAAGCTATATCCTTTCCGACTACACCGAGCCGGGTTGGATGGTTGAGCTGTACATCAACAACGTGATCGTGGAATACACTACTGCCGATGCCTCCGGGTTTTTCAGCTTTGAAGTGCCGCTGGTTTACGGAGCTTCACAGGTGATGCTTAAGTTTTACGGTCCCTGGGGCGAAGAACGAATTCGCGAACAAACGCTGGATATCCCGTATAATTTCATCCCGAAAGGCGAGGTGGAATACCACGTGAGTACCGGTATGGTGAGGGATACCTCAAGGGCGCTTTTCAGCAGGGTGGAAGCCGGAGCCGGAGTGCACCGGAACATCACGGTAGGAGGAGGCGTGGAATACCTCTCGTCCATTAAGGAGAATCCTTCCATTCCCTTTTTGAATACGTCGGTTCGCTTTCTGAATAACTTTTTGCTGAATGCTGAATACGCTCACGGGGTGCGTTCGCACGGGCTGCTCAGCTACCGCCTTCCTTCGGGTCTGGTTTTTGATATTGATTACGCCATTTATGAAAAAGACCAGCAGGCCATCAGCTTCAATTACCTGGAAGAGCGCAGAGCCAGTCTGTCGTTTCCCCTGCGAACGGGAAAGGTACGTTCGTTTGGGCGACTGATATACCGCCAGAATGTGTTAAAATCCGTAACCTATAATACGGCTGAGATGCTGGTATCCTCTTACATCGGCCGCATGGGAGTGAGCCTTTCGGGATATGCCAGCTGGCTGGATGCCGGCACGCCCTATGTATATTCCAATCTGGCGCTGGGAATTCCTATGGGTCGCAGTATTATGTTCCGGCCGCAGGCCCAGCTCGATATCACCAACGGAAGCCTGATATCGGCACGTGCCGAGCTTGAAAAGGTTTTCCGTCGAAAGGCTTACCTTTCGCTTGTTTATGAAGAGAATCTCCGTTCCGCTTACCGCAGTGTGGAGGTAGCCTTCCGCTACGATCTTCCCTTTGCACTCACCGCCACCTCGGTGCGTCTCACCAATACTAACCTGCATACCACAGAAAGCGCCAGGGGCAGCTTTGCCTTTGGCAGCGGCAACGGATACCTGCATGCCGACAACCGCTCCACCGTGGGAAGAGGCGGAATAACCCTAACCCCCTTCCTCGACATCAACCACAACGGCCTGCGCGATCCGGGTGAGCCTCTGGCATCGGGACTCAATGTGCGCATCAACGGCGGACGGCTGCTGAAACCCGTGGGCGACAGCCTTATTCGGATCATGGAACTGGAGCCGTACATCAACTATCTGCTCGAACTTGACGATAACAGTCTGGAAAACATAGCATGGCAGCTCGATAAAAAGGTGATCGGGGTAAATATAGATCCCAACCAATTCAAGCAGGTGATGATTCCCGTGATGGTGATGGGTGAAGCCATCGGCAGCGTTTACCTTAAAGAGTATGGAAAAACAAAGGGGCAGGGCAGAATTACGCTTATTTTTTCCGATAGCAGCGGGAGGGAAATTCACCGCAGCCTTTCGGAATCCGACGGCTTTTTTAACTACATGGGTCTGGCACCCGGTAGCTATTCCGTTGCAGCCGATACCGCTCAGCTTTCCCGCCTGGGCCTGATATGCGAGCCGGCAGTGAACTATTTCGAAATAAGATCCTTAGCAATTGGCGATATAGCAGGCGACCTGGAATTCACTCTTTCAAAGCCAGGGGTTCCTGAGTCTCGTGCCGATACTTCCATGGCCGTTGCTCTGAAACAGGAAGATATGGGTGCATTGACCGGAGAAGCAGGAGAAGAGACTGCAGAAATGCCGGCTGCAGCTTTGCTGGATGACATCAGCCGGATGATGGCTTCTGCCCCCGTCACAAGGCTTGAAGCAGGACTGGAACCTGCGGTAATGGCGGCTGTAATTGAAGGAAATGTGAATGCTTCAGCAGGCAGATACTGGGTGCAGGCCGGAGCCTTTGCCCGAGTTTCGAATGCCCGCGCTTTTACACGGAAACTGGAAGCCTTGAGCGATTATCCGGTGGGAGTTATTAAGATTGGCAAATTATACAAAGTCAGATTCGGTTATTTTTCAAGTGCATCAGAAACCGTTGAATGTGCCCGGTATATGATGGCAAACGACGTGTTTGTATTTATAGGGGTAACCGCTGAATAATGATTCCACAATTGAGAACAGATGTTGAAAGCCTTTGATAATCCCTATCCTGAAATTGTAACGTTACGGCTGCTGCTCAACCGGTTTGATCCGGAAGATGCTGCTTCCGTGCAGAAACTTGCAGGCGATGAGGCCGTTGCATCCAACACTCTGGCCATGCCTTTCCCGTATGCCGATGGAATGGCCGAAGCATGGATCGATACACACGAACCGGGATTCAGAGGCGGTCAATCCGTGATCTTCGCCATCCGTATCCGCGAAAGCGCAGAGGTGATAGGCGCTATAGGACTCTCACTGCAACTGCAGTACAGTCTGGCCGAGGTCGGCTACTGGATAGGTGCGCCCTTCTGGAATCGCGGATACTGCACCGAAGCCCTGGAAGCAGTTTTACAGTATGCTTTTCGCGAACTGGGAGTACACAAGGTAATGGCCACACACTTTGCCTGCAACCCTGCCTCAGGCCGTGTGATGATAAAAGCCGGCATGCATCGCGAAGCTCTGCTCAGTAAACATATGATGCACTGGGGAACATTTAAGGATCTTGTATACTACGGCATTTTTAACCCGGAAGCCGGAAGTCGTTAGCAGGAAGCTGTTCGTTAAAAGCAGGACTTAAATTCATTGGCTGCACCTGAATCCGGAAACCGCTGATGTAAGGTTAAGATTGAGGTATAACTGTAATCTGCGAACAAGCTGAATTTTTGTTTCTTTTATCCTCCCGGAAAGTAAAAAAAGCAATAACCCGAATCTGCGAACATAAGGTACAAAACATTCCCTGAGTCATAGTGCCGGGATGGGGGAAAATGTCTCCCTCAGAAAATAAAATTTTCACCTTTTTATTACGGATCCCGCCTCAACCTTAACTCCAGTTTAAGAATCCCCTGATTCAGGCTTGAAATTATTGTAATTTAGCAAATGGTATCACCTTTCGCGATAGAGCGTATTTATTATTAATTAATATCCGGATATGTATCACAAATCAGGTTTTTCCGCCTTAGTTCTGCTTATGGTTATTGTTTTGCTGCAGGCATGCGGCAAAACAGACCGGATCACTGTGAAGCCGGCCAATTTCGGAGAACAGGCCGATCCTTACCAGGAGCTCGAGTTTGACTTCAGCCACGATCTGGCATCCGATACAATTTTTAACCGCTGGGACACGGCACGCTACCTGATTTTTGAGCCTGCTGTGCAGGGCCGCTACCGCTGGCTGTCGGCCTCTCGTTTGTCGTTTGTTCCTTCAGCCCCTCTGGCACCGAATACAGAATATAAAGTGCGCATTTCTGCTGCATTAATCTCCCTTTCGGGGAAGGCATTGAAACCGGCGGACGAAATACTCGGGTTTCACACTCCCTTTCTGTCGTTAGAGCGCACCCATGCATACTGGGGACTACATCCGGAAGATCCGCAGCAAATACAGCTGAGGGTTAACCTGGTTTTTAATTATCCCGTTGATCCCGCAAAGATACGCAGTTTTATCACCCTTAAATCCGGTGTTCAGACACTAGCCTATGACATTCTCACCCCGGCCGCCACCGAAGAAATGGAGCTGGCCGTTACTTTACTTCCGGAAGCCCTTTCGGGCAACGATCTGGAAGTTACGGCCGCAAAGGGACTCCAATGCGTGGGATCCGACCGTCCGCTGCCGGAGGCCCTGGTACTGGCTCTCTCCATTCCTCCCCGCGATCGCCTTGAAATTGCCGAAGCAAGAGGCACCTACGAAGAGGGTACCGGTGTAATTACAGTGTACACCTCTCAGCCTGTACGTCATGAGTCTCTTAAAGCCTGCATTCAGCTCAACCCCTCCCTGCCCTTTGAGGTTTCGGCAGCAGGCAGCGGTTTCAGAATACAGGGAGATTTTTCGGAAGGCACCGTTTACACTCTTAGCGTCTCCGGTAACCTCAGAGGCGTTTTTGGGCCGGAACTGGGCAACGATTTTACGCAGCAAGTTACCTTCGGCAATCTGAAACCTTACCTTGCCTTTACGGAACAGAACAGTTTCTACCTTACCCCTCACGGAGCACGCAACCTGGGAGTTCAGATTATCAGCATTCCCCGGATAAAAGTTACCGTTTTCCGGGTGTTCGAAAACAACATTCAACACTACCTGCGTTCCGGAAAGGAATGGAACTGGCATTACCAGGACGATAGTTACTACGAAAGCTATACCTATCCTATGGATGAAAACTCCGGGATGGTGGTTTCAACGCGGGAATACGAAACGAAGTCGCTTCCCCGAAAGGGCAACTTCCGCCTGCTGAATCTCAGCCCATCCGACCTGGAGGTGAATTCCGCCCGCAAAGGAATTTATCTGATACGGGCTGCTTCCGCAGAAAAGCCCTGGCTTGGCGATACGCAGCTGATTTCGGTATCCGATATAGGTTTGATCGTTAGGCAGGGAGCCGATGAGATATTTGTTGCCGCCCGCAGCATTGCCACAGCCCTGCCAATGTCGGGTGTAGAGTTGCGGTTTATCAGCCGCAACAATCAGGAGGTTCAGACACTCACCACCGGGTCCGATGGTACTGCCGTACTCCGGAATGTGAAACAGCTGGCAGAAGGTTTTACCCTCTCCATGATCTCTGCCCGGAAAGAAGATGATTTCAACGTATTGCTTTTCGACCGCTCGGAAGTGGAAACCAGCCGGTTCGACGTTGCCGGGAAGCGCACGGCCGGAATGAATTACGACGTTTTTATGTATGGCGACCGGACGCTTTACCGGCCCGGCGACTCCGTTTACGTTAATGCCATTGTGCGTACCCATGCCTGGGAAACCGTGGACGCACTCCCCGTTAAGTTCAGGGTTATTGCACCCGATGGAAGGGATTTTCTGTTGCGAAGGGATTTACTTGGGAACAACGGCTCGGCTCAGCTCGATTTTAAACTGCCCGTTTCTACTCTGACCGGTGGATATACCATTGAGTTGCTTGCCTCAAACGATGTGCTGATGGGGAGTTACAGGGTTCGGGCCGAGGACTTTATGCCCGACCGCATACGGGTGGATGTTTCTAAGAAAAAAAGAGTGTTCAGATCCGGAGAATTGCTGGAGGCTTCTGTTACTGCAACCAACCTGTTCGGACCTCCGGCAGCCGGTCGCAAGGTTGAAAACGAACTCCGCATCAGCCGATACTCCTTTCGTCCTCAGCAGTATGTCGATTATAACTTCGGGATTACCACGAAATCAGAACCCGTGCTCGGGAGTCAGGTGGCGGAAGGGATTACGGATGCCGATGGAAAATTTGTTCAGCGATTTGAGCTGCCCGGTATAACAGGTGCGGGAATCCTTGAGGGCGGACTTTATACCACTGTGTTTGACGAAACCGGAAGGCCGGTAAACCGCTATGCGAGTATTCAGATTCTTACCCAGGATTATATGCTTGGGATTCGGGAGCTGCCCGGCTGGGTCGGAATACAGAAGCCACTGGATATTAGCCTTATCGCACTGGGGCCGGATGAGAAAACGGTGAATGGCCGCGCCCGCGTAGAGGTTGTTCGCATCGATTGGGAAACGGTTCTTGAACGTAATTACGGACAAACGGCATACAGGTCGCAGCGACGCGAAAAAGTGGTGTTTTCGCGCGAAATCAATGTGCCGGCAGCGGGTGCAGTAATTTCCTACTCACCACCATCGGCCGGCGAATACCAGGTGCGTGTCAGCCTTCCCGGAAATCCGGCTTGGGTGACTTCAACCTTCTATGCCTGGAGCACCGGCAATCCGGGTAGTCCGGGCTTTTACGTTAACAGAGACGGAGAAGTAGGCATCGAAACCGATCGTGCCGGGTACCAGCCGGGCGATGTGGCCGCCATACTTTTCAAGGCTCCGTTTGACGGTGAGCTACTGGTGACCGTGGAGCAGGACAAGGTTCTGGAACATCACAGCCTGAAGGTGGTAAACGGAGGTGCAGCACTCAGGCTGAAAATCGGGGGGCAGCATATGCCCAATGCATATATTGGAGCAACACTCATCCGCCGTACCGATGGTTCCGGTATGCCGCTTACGGTGGCACACGGCTACAAAAGCATTGAGGTAACTCAGCCCTCACGAAAGCTCTATGTAAGCGTTCAGGCACCGGAAAAGAGCCGTTCCGGCGTCCGGCAGACCATAAAAGTTAAAACCCGTCCACATGCCGGTGTTACGATTGCAGTGGTCGACGAAGGCATCCTGCAGGTAAATGCCCAACCTTCACCCGACCCTTTCGCACATTTTTACGGAAAACGGGCACTGGAAGTCACCCCCTACGACCTTTTCGATGAACTCTATCCCGAATTGCTGCAAGGCAGCTCTTCTACCGGGGGCGACCGGGCGTTTGACCTGATGCGCAGACTTAATCCGCTGACGGCAAAACGGGTGGAGCTATTGTCGCGCTGGAGCGGCGTGCGTAAAGCCAATGCCTCCGGTGAAGCGACATTTGAGGTCTCCATACCGGCATTTTCAGGCTCGGTTCGGATTATGGCAGTTGCCTGGAAAGACAATCAGTTCGGTGCTGCTTCACGCAACTTAACCGTTGCCGATCCTCTGGTGATAAGCACATCACTACCCCGTTTTCTGAGCCCGGGCGACGAAGCCACCGTTGTTGTCAGCCTGTCAAATACCACCGGAAAATCGATAAAAGTAAAGCCTTCGGTGTCGGTAACGGGACCCGTGGAAGCCGGATCGTTTGAAAGCCATTCAATGGAAATTCCTGCCGGAGCCGAAGTACAGGCCACCTTCCCGCTAAGAGCAAAAAAAGAGACCGGTATTGCACAAATTACAGTGAATATGGCCGGGCAGTCCGAAACTTTCAGAGATAAAACCGAGATCGGCGTTCGCCCTGCTTCAGGGCTTGTAAAACATGCTGAGGCAGTTACGATTGCAGACGGCGGAAAGCGAACGTTTAAAGCACCTGCAGGGATTATTCAGGGCACGGTGCAGTCGAAACTGCTGCTCACGCAAAACCCTGCCGGACATTTTGCCCGCGAGCTTTCGGAATTGGTAAACTATCCCCACGGATGCCTGGAACAGACCATTTCGGCAGCCTTTCCCCAACTATACTATGCCGGTCTTTCGGCCCTGCTGATGCAGGATGGCAAAGCCGGTCGGCAGGTGGTGAACGATAACATAAGTCAGGCCATTCTTAAAATTGCATCCCTGCAACAGTACAACGGAGGCCTGGTTTCATGGCCTTCGGGCGGCGAAATCGACTGGTGGAGTACGGCTTATGCAGGGCATTTTCTTACGGAAGCTTCGCAGGCAGGTTATTCAACAAACCCTCAGGTTCTTAAAAACATACTTGGATATCTCACCGAAAAAGTAAAGCAGCGTCCGGAAACTACGAGCTATTATACATCCGGAAACGGCGGCCCCTGGCTAAAGCGCATACAACCCGCCCGCGAAATATTCTATTCACTGTATGTGCTGGCACTCAACGGCGAACAGCAGATGCCGGTGATGAACTATTACAAGGCCCGCCTGCAGGATCTGAGTTACGACTCCCGATACCTTCTGGCATGTACCTATGCGCTGGCAGGCGATATCCGCAACTTCAACCAGTTACTTCCTGCTTCCTGGGATCAGCGTGAAGAGCCCTTTGCAATGAGCGGCGGCAGCTACAGTTCGCCCGTACGCGACAGAGCCATATCACTATACACGCTTGTAAGCATCGATGCGAATCACCTTCAGGTGCCGCTGCTTGCGCATCAACTCGGAGAAATGTTGTCGGGTACCTCCTGGTTGTCGACACAGGAACGGGCGTTCTCGCTTCTTGCACTGGGCAAACTTGCCGTTGCAGGCAAGCCCGGGAATCTTACAGCCACCGTTAGCGTGAGCGACGGGAAAACATCCCGCTTCAGCGGAGAAGATCTGATTATAACAACGGATGGAAAGGATGCCTCAGTGGCAACATCAGGAAGCGGGAACCTTTACGCATACTATGAAGTTAGTGGTATCCCTGCTTCAGGTCCGCCAACCGATACCGACCGTGTACTGCAGGTCCGGCGCAGATTGCTGAGCCGCGACGGCGATCCTGTAAATCCGGCCAGAATATCGCAGCATGATCTGCTGGTTGTGGAGATTAGCCTGAGAACGACCGATAATACAAGCATTGAAAACGTAGTTGTTACCGATCTGCTCCCGGCCTGCTTTGAGGTAGAAAACACGCGCCTTACCGAAGACCGGAGACCGGCATGGATTGAGGAATATACTACGCCTGATTACATCGATGTGCGCGACGACCGGGTGAACCTGTTTACATTAGCCGGAGGCAGTTTTTCCAGGTTTTATTATCTGGTAAGGGTTACCGGCAGAGGAACGTTCGTGCATGGTCCGGTAAACGCCGAAGCCATGTATAACGGGCAGTATTATTCCACAAACGGAGCTTCAACGATAACAGTAAGATAAACGACTATGAACGCATTCGTAGCAATGATGGAGGAGTTCAGCTACTGGCTGGTATTATTCAGGCACAATCTGGCTTCGGTGCCGTGGTTGTGGTTTCTGGGATTCTGGATCGTGTATTATTTAATATTTGTACTGCTGCGGCGTCACAGAAACAATGAAAGGAGCATCTGGCATCCGGACTCTCCGCTCTGGCAGGGGCTTGTTGCCGGTTTGGTAACGGGAGCTTTCGGTGGGTTGTTCTATGCCCTGGCACCCCGCCTTACCATCGCCTGGCTGCTGCTGATCGTGATACCGGCTGTGGCAGGTATAATCGCCGGATTGCTGAAGCTTAAACTGAAAGGCGACCGTTCGCTGTTCGATAATACCATATTCATCACCGAAGGCAATGTTCACATCAGTCCGGGACAGAAATTTTTTAACGGATCCCTGGAAGGGATAACCAGACAGATATACGAGCAGCCCCAGACGCTGACCGGCTACCTGATATCGCAACTGCTGAACCTGGCCGGACTGGTCGAATCTTCGATGATCAGCGGAGGAGTGGTGCTTTCGCAGGGAAACATCCCCTTTGCCGGAGGAGTGTCGTTCGGATCGTTTATTCTTGCCGCCACGATGGGAAAGAAGCCAGCAGCCGGTTTTTTTCACGCGGGTCGCCCTTCGCGTCAGGTAAAGCTGCTTCGTCATGAATACGGTCATTACCTGCAGAGTCGTGAAAGCGGATGGATCTATCTCTTTAAATACGGCATTCCCAGCGCCAGTATGTTTGTGTGGACCGAGGCAGATGCCGAATACCGCTCTGACCACCGGATGATGAAGGCTCACGGGATTACACCGGCTTTCAACAGCTACGATCAGGACTATAAATCCGTCAGGCCGGGTGTGTGGGAGTACCTGCTGATGGCTCTTCTGATTATCGCCGGTGCAATAAAGGGCGGACTGGGCGGAAGCCTCGGCGGCTGGCTGGTTGCGGCCGGAATAATCGCTGCCGTCAATATGCGGACACGAAATATACCTGCAACCGGGGTAAAGAATCCGTTACCCAAATAAAAGACGGAGGTCTTGCGTGTAGAGCCTCCGTCGAAACCGGTGAAAGAGTGCTGTGAAGCACAGTCCCGCTTTGTCCGATATTAAAATGGCCAGAACTGATTATCGTACCAGATCTGCTCTTTCAGTTGCTCGTTGAGCTCGTGAAGGATTTTGTGATGGCCTTTTTCCCAGTCTGCCAACCAGGAATACAGCTCGCGTTCGTTTTCATCAGTAGCTTCGGCGGCCTGTTTCGAATATACATCTATGGCTTTGGTTTCCATATCTATGGCTGCCGAAATGGCTGCTGCCTCAAAACTGGCGGCATTTATCTGCTTTTTAACCTCTTCCGAAAGTATCAGATTCACAATTCCTTCCTCAGGTTTCAGGTCGAGCCTGGCAAATTTCTTGTCTTTCGTATAGCTGGCAAACTGCTTCGAAAGAAATTCAACGTGCGTCTGTTCCTCATCGGCCATCATTTGAAAGATTTTACGCACCTCTTCGCTCGAAGATTGTTCCGCAACTTTCTGATAAAATGCCTTTCCTCTCTTTTCAAGCAGTATGGCTGTCTTCAGGATTTCCGTGGATTTGTTCTTTTCCATGACTTATGGTTTTATGTACAGATTTTAATTGTTCAATATTCTGTTACAAACCTACGTGAATTCGGCATAATTCGCAAGCACGTTTCCAATTTTTTCCCTTTTTCAGCGACTGCTGGTTTCTTAATTCCGATTCATTGTTCCGTCCGCTTCAAACCTGTTCATAAACTGCCTGACCTGTCCTCTGCTGATTTTCTGTTTATCCCTTGTATCTAAGCAAAAGCAAAAATCTGCCTGAGCTGCACGGCCTGTTGAAACCTTTTTCAGAAAAAAGAGACCGCTGCTGAAAAAACGTTTTACATTTGCAAAGCAATGGTTCCGGAAACGGATAATAGGGAATGCCGTGCAAATCGGCTACAGTTCCCGCTGCTGTGAGCTCCTTGCAGGTTTCAACAGAATGCCACTGTCAATCCCCAAACCGACGGGAAGGCGTTGAAAACCGGAGTAAGTCAGAAGACCTGCCATTCGCTTTGTGGATTTTGCAGTTTACGGAGAATGGACTGCTGATCGGGTGACGCTCGTGTTTATTTTCAGCTCACCTGTTTTACTCGCCTTTTCACGGCTGCAGAGTCCACCAGTAACTTTATAAAACGTTTAAAACTGCGACCATGAAAAAACGTCCGTTGCACCTTACTCCAATAATTGTCACCGCTATCGTGCTGGCACTTGCACTGAGCCGTCTGATGCCGCACCCTTTCAATTTTTCGCCGGTCGCCGCACTGGCCTTGTTTGGCGGAGCGCGTTACAGCAACCGTTTGGCTGCTTATACCATTCCGCTCTTTGCCATGTGGGCGAGCGATCTGATATTAAACCACAGTTATTTCGGCACCTTTACACTTTTCTATCCGGGAGCTATATACACCTACGGCGCTTTTGCCCTGGTTGTTTTTGCCGGAAACCTCATCCGTAATGCTGCACCTCTCCGGCTGCTCGGTGCCGGACTTGCCGCCTCCCTGATCTTTTTTCTGGTTTCCAATTTCGGGGTTTGGGCGTCGGGACTTATTTATCCTAAAACGACGGCGGGGCTTACTGCATGCTATACCGCCGGTCTTCCATTCTTCAGAAATACTCTGACAGGCGACCTGATTTATACATTCACGGTATTTTATGGCTGGGAAGCCATCGCCCGGTACTTCAGCCTTCCGGCAGCGGTTGCGGTCAGAAATTCCAGGTAATTGGTGCAGTTATGAAAATATTCCGGAGTGCCGTTTTTCTGTTTTTCCTTGCCGGGACGGGCATCCATGTATATGGTCAGCAGCCGGTTACCGATACCCTCTCAATACAAGGGGTGGAGGTGAAGGCCAGCAAGCCTGAAGATGCGGTACGCTCGGCATCCCCGCTGCGGCAGATCGGAATACGTGAGCTCAGGGCACTGCCGGGAAGCAATGCAGCGGATGTACTGCGACATCTTTCCGGGGTTACAGTTCGCGATTACGGCGGACTTGGGGGCATCAAAACCGTTGTCGTCCGGAGTCTGGGAGCCAATCATACCGCTGTTTTTGTCGACGGTATGCCCATGAGCGATATAGCCTCCGGACAGATCGACCTGGGAAAGGTACCGCTTGGTGAACTGGAAGCCATAGACCTGGTGAGCGGACAGGAGAGGGGCGACTGCCGGCCGGCCCGCATGGCAGCCTCCGCAAGCCTGATCAGCTTCAAAAGCGCAGATCCTCACAACAATCCCGCTCCTTTGGGCGTGAAAGCCGGAATCCGGGCCGGATCCTTCGGGAGCTATAACCCTTTCGTCACCCTGAGCAGCAAAATCCTGAAACGTACAGCCGTTGCGTTAACTGCCGACTACAGCCAGACACGGGGCGATTATCCATTTCTGCTGCGCAACGGCTCAATGCCCGATACCGTGATGAAACGGATCAACGGGGATGTGAAAGCATTGAACCTGGGGCTTAGAACCGAAACAACATTCAGCGACAGCTCCCTGCTGAAGGTAAAAGGATGGCTCTACACCTCCGGCCGTGGTCTTCCGGGTGCGGTGGTTTACTATAACCCCTGGTCGGCTCAAAGGATGGATAATGCCGATTTCTCGGGAAATGCAATATATTCCTTTAAACAAGGGCAAACACGGCTGCTCAGCAGCATCAGCGTTTCATCGGCCAGACTTCGATACCGCGATCCGGCATTCCTGAACCAGCAGGGTGGACTCGATAACACCTACAAACAAGTTGAAGTGTACGGTTCGCAATCGGCAAAGCGGCCCCTTTCTAAAGTTTTCAGCCTGGGCGCTGCAGCGGATGTGATATTCAACCGAATGAGTTCCGACCGTTACCTCAACGGTGATCCTTCACGATTAACCGCAATGGGACTTGTAACGCTGAATGCTGCCGGCCGGCGGACCGAAGCCACTGCGGAGGTGCTTGCCACCGGTGTGCGCGAATCGGCCGGCGATGGCGAAAGTACCCGGCTGAAGGGATCTCTTACACCCTCTTTCTCCCTTTCAACCCGCATTACTTCCGATCCTCTGTTACGGATACGACTGATGGCTAAGAACTCCTTCCGCATGCCAACGTTTCACGACCTGTATTACAACCTTACGGGAAATACCCGGCTGGAGCCTGAAAAAGTAAGCCAGATCAATCTGGGCATCATCCTGCAAAAGGAATGGAATCGCCTGGAAGCCAGGCTTATAACCGATGTTTTTGCCAACCGCGTTCGAAATAAGATCGTGGCCGTCCCCACCCGAAATCTTTTTATATGGTCGATGCGGAACCTGGGTGTGGTTGTGGCTAACGGACTTGAAGCTCAGGCTTTGGTGCGCGTAAATCCTGCCGAGACCACCAGCATATCGCTCTCCGCTGCCTATACTGCCCAGCAGGCTCTGGATAAAAGCGATCCCGAAAGTCCGGTCTACGGCCATCAGATTCCTTATATACCCTTTCATACCATTTCGGGGATGTTCTCCATACAGCACCATCGTCTGATGCTGGGCTACAATACATTGTATAACAGTCACCGTTATTCTCTGGGCGAGAACATTACGGCCAACAGGCTTCCTGCATGGAATGTTCACGATGCCTCCGTATCCTGGAAACAGCCGTTGAAAAGGTTAAATCTCACTATCAAATTAGAAGGCGTAAACATCCTGAATGAACAATATGAAGTCATAAGGGGATTCCCCATGAACGGCCGGAGTTTTTATGCCACAATTGTCGCTGAATTCTGAAAACCAACACACCATATAATAATAACTAACTAATTACACCAATGAAAAGATTGCTTTTGGGAATGATGATTCCACTGGTTCTGATGAGCGTTTCATGTACCGAAGAGCCCGACGACAAACCCGCAACCCAGGATACGCTGGTACGAAGTCAGGGCGTTTACGTGCTGAATGAGGGCGTTTTTAACGGAAACAATGCCTCCGTTACGCGATTTACTTTTGAAGATTCACTGGTATCGGCCGATATCTTTATGCAGCAAAACGGCAGGGGGCTGGGCGATACCGGAAGCGATCTTGCGATTTACGGAAGTAAACTGTATGCCGTAGTTAACGTTTCGAGTCAGGTTGAAGTGATGGATGCCTCTACAGGAAAAAGCCTGAAGCAAATACCTCTGTTTAATGAAACCGTTGCCCGGCAGCCCCGCAAGATTGCTTTTCATGGCAAACATGCTTTTGTCTGCTGCTTCGACGGAACCGTTGCCGTAATAGATACCACCACCCTTACGGTTGTTACCGATATCGTCGCAGGCCCGAATCCCGATGGGATTGCCGTTGCCGGCGGAAAAGTTTGGGTTTCAAACTCCGGCGGCCTAAATTTCCCCGATTATAACAATACGCTTTCGGTGATCGATCCGGTTTCCCTTACCGAGGAGCGTCAGGTTACTGCAGGAGTAAATCCATACGTTATGGCTCCGGACAGCTACGGCGATCTCTACCTTATTGCCCGTGGAAACTACAGCGATATTCCCGGCCGTCTGATGGTACTGGATGCCGTCAGCGGAGAGGTGAAACACACCTTTGAGACCTTCGAGGCGCTGAATTTTTCGATCGCCGGGGATACGGCCTATGTGTATAACTACAACTGGTTCACCGGTACCAGCACCATCCTGATGATTAATGTCAAAGACGAAACACTTATTACCCCTTCGTTTATCACCGATGGCTCGGAAGTGAAAACCGTTTACGGAATTGCCGCCGATCCGGTTTCAAAATTGGTGTATGTGGCGGATGTTATGGATTTTACCGGTACCGGCAAGATTCATGTGTTCAACAACCGTGGCGAACGGCAGTTTACCTTTAACGCAGGAATCAATCCTGCCGTGTTTGCCTTCCTTAACCGAACGATAACTGTAACTCCCTGAAAGGTATAGCGCGTGTTAAGTTATACCGGATTCGCTTGATAAAGAATTTGCTTCCCATATTCTGAGAAATAAGGCCGTTTTTGTGCAGGTATACGCAAAAACGGCCTTAACGTTTCATCGGAACAAGCAGAATCGGGGGAACAGAGTACGGCAAAACCGAATAAATCCACGCCGGAAGTGTTGTATCAGGCAGGGATTAAAGTTTAACAAGGGCAGGTGCATTTACCGGTTCCAGGCAAACATTCCCACGGCACTGGTAAAACAGTGTTTCGCCGTCGCGGAAGCGGCTGGAGAAGACAGGCAGCCGGCTTTCACCTGTTGAAGCAGCCAGCAGGGTGCCCGGGGCTGTTTTTTTCATGAATTCACGGGCCTGGTTAAGAGCATCGGGACCTGTTATTATCAGGGTTGTGATTTCATGTGCAATTTCAGCGGTTACCGATGCCCAGCGGGCATATGCCGAAGGATAGGATGCCATGCGGTAGCTTAGCAAATTTGCCATTTTGCCGGCCCGTCCGATGTACGTGCCGTCGCTAAAGAAATGCCCGAGATACAGCAGTGTGCCGGCCATAACGGCATTGCCCGAGGGCTCAACCCCATCGGAAGTATCCAGAACAGGTATAAGCCCGGGATCATTGCCGTTGCTTACGGAAGTATACCAGAAAAGCCCGGTTTCGGGATCGGAAAAATGATCGATTGCATAGTCTGTCAGTTCACGGGCGTCAAACAGCCACTGCTCATCAAAGCATATCTGGTACAACTCTGTGAAGGCATCGGCAAGAAAAGCATAGTCGGGGAGTACACCGTTTATTCGTGCCGTTCCGTTTTTCCAGGAGCGAAGGATGCTGCCTCCGGGCTGAATCATTGCTGTTTTTATAAAACGTGCGGCTTTCAGCGCGGCATTCATGTACGAGTGTTGTCCGGTAGCTCTGTAGGCTGCTGCATATGCCTTAATCATCAGGCCATTCCACGAAGCAAGCACTTTGTCGTCGAGTCCGGGCCGTACGCGCTGGTTGCGGTGACTGAGCAGCACTCCCGCAGCCATACGAACAAGTTGTTTCAATTCTTCTGCGCTGAGATGCTGACGGGAGGCAAATACCTCGTCGGTCAGCGGACGGATAAGGATGTTTTTGCCTTTTTCCCATACTCCTTCCTCGCCAATGCCCCAGTATTCGCAAAGCAGCTCCCCGTATTCCGGCAGCAGTTGTATTATTTCATCCTTTGTCCAAACGTAAAATTTTCCTTCTTCTCCCTCGCTGTCGGCATCCAGTGCTGCGTAAAAAGCTCCTTCGGGAGAAGTTAGTTCCCGCTCCACGAAAGCGAGCGTGCGGTGCATGAGAACCGACAGATTTTCATCGCCGGTGGCCCGATACAAACCCGAAATAAGCGATACCATCTGGGCATTGTCGTACAGCATCTTTTCGAAATGCGGCACCTTCCATCCGGCGTCGGTGCTGTAGCGGCAGAAGCCGCCTCCTGCCTGATCAAAGATGCCACCCCTCGACATATGATCGATGGTCAGTTTCAGATGATCAAGTGCTCCGGGTTGTTTCATCAGCATGTGGCTGCGAAGCACAAATTCCCAGACCACAGGCATGGGAAATTTCGGTGCACCAATCAGTCCGCCCCGGTTCTCATCGAACCGATGGGCAAGCTGTTCATAAGCATCTTTTGCAAGTTGATGCCGGTCGGCATCTTCATCTCCAATACGTTCGATAAGACTGAGCCCCTCAATGCCTTCGCGGAGGCGCTTTGCCTGTTGTTCTATTTCATTCCGGTTTTTATGGTACAGGTCTGAAATTTGTTCCAGCAGATCGGTCCACTGCGATGGCCGGAAGTAAGTGCCGCCCCAGAAAGGTCGTCCGTCGGGAAGCGCAAAACAGTTGAGAGGCCAGCCGCCGCTGTTGTGAAGTAGTTGCACAGCATTCATATATACCTGATCCACATCCGGCCTTTCTTCCCGATCCACTTTAATACAAACAAAAAGGCGGTTCATTACTTCTGCAATTTCCGGTTTGCTGAAGCTCTCGTGTTCCATTACATGGCACCAGTGACAAGCCGAATACCCTATGCTAATCAGTACTGGTCGGTTGCTGTTTCTGGCTTCGGCAAACGCTTCTTCACCATAAGGGAACCAGTCGACGGGATTGTTGGCATGCTGCAGAAGATACGGGCTGCTTTCGTTAATAAGACGGTTGGGCATGGTCGGCTAATAATTGGTTGGTTATTTGAATAACAAGAAACTGGCATTAGTGTTTGATGCCTTTCATCCCGCAAAGGAGATTATTTGGCATCCCCCCCAAAACGCCACCGGTACAGTAATAAAAAGCCGTCTGGTGCGGTTGGAAAAGCTTGCTAATTTACCGTATTGGCCGGTACAGTGTTTGTTGAAAGAGGTTATAAAACTGGTATTGGTTACAATTGTGTACTTTGCGGCGGTAACGATGTCTTCAATATCCTTATCGACACATAAACAGGATGTTAGGATAATAATGGTAAAAGGATTTCAGGATTTGTTAGGCAGATATTTAGATTTATTATAATTTAGCAGCCGCACGCTGAATTTCGGAAGTTATCCCCATCATCAGTCTCACAACGGAATGCTACAGCCGGATGCCGGTCGCAGCAGGCCGGAGGATTGCCCGGATTCAACAGGAAAAATTAATTAAACCATATATTGTCATGCGAATTTTACTTATGCTGATTTCAGCCCTGATGCTTAATCAGGCTGTTGCCCAGGAGGTTTACAGGGTAAAAAGGGGAGAACGACCTCCCATCGACCTGGAGTCGGTGCCCGAATCTGCCTATCACAAGGGAATTTTAAAGATAAAGCTGAACGAAAACCATACCCGCCGGCTCGATGCTTCCCCTGTTACCGTTGATGCACGCGGAATTGTTCAATTTGGAATCGATGCCATCGACAGAATCAACGAACGTTACCAGGTATCGGGTTTCGGAAAGACCTTTTCCTCCGGAGCTTTCAGGTCCGAATTTGAAGCACGTCACCGTGCATGGGGATTTCATCTCTGGTATACTCTTCATTTCGACAGCACCCTGGATGTGAAAGCTTTGGTCAGGGAGTATGCTTCCGTTTCCGATATTGAAATTGCAGAACCGGAATACGTAAAAGTCCCGGTACACATGGCTCAGCCAAAAGGCTTACCGGAGGGTTTCAGCTTCAAGGGTACCGAATGGACTCCCAACGACCCGCGCTACAATGAACAATGGCACTACCACAATACCGGTCAGCAGGGAGGAACCCCCGACTGCGACATCGACCTGCCGGAAGCGTGGGAGATCACCCGCGGAAATCCGGAAGTCATCGTTGCAGTAATCGACGAGGGCATTCAGCATACCCATCCCGACCTGATAGCTAATATGTGGGAAGGGATCGGTTATAATTTTGTCAACAACTCTCCGAATATAAGTCCGGGCGACCATGGCTCACATGTGGCAGGTACGGTTGCAGGGGTTAACAACAACGGTGTTGGTATCGCCGGCGTGGCCGGCGGAAGCGGTCCCGGCGACGGGGTTCGGCTGATGAGCTGTCAGGTTTTTTCGGGATGGTCGAGCGGAGGTTTTCAGAATGCTCCTGTTTATGCAGCCGATAACGGTGCAGCCATTTCACAGAATTCGTGGGGATACACAAACGTTAATTATTACGACCAGAGCGTTCTGGATGCCATCGATTATTTCAACGTCAATGGTGGCGGCAGCGCCATGGTCGACGGCGGAATCACCATCTTTGCCGCAGGTAACGACAATGCCACCGGCAACTGGTATCCCGGATGTTATTCCGGGACTTTTGCCGTAGCCGCAACCACCAACCAGGATGTACGCTCTTATTATTCCAATTACGGTGCATGGGTGGATGTGTCAGCTCCGGGAGGAGAGACCATCAGCGTTACCCCTCGCGGTGTGCTCAGTTGCTGGCGTAACAGCAATTACGGATTTTATCAGGGTACCTCCATGGCTTGTCCTCACGTTTCAGGAACAGCTGCACTTATGATTTCACTGGCTTATGGCCAGCTGAGCCCTGAGCAGGTTGCCGACATCATCCGTAACAGCACCGATGATCATTATGCCCTGAATCCCGGATATACCGGACAACTTGGCACCGGGCGTCTGAATGCGCATCAGGCACTGCTGGCTACCCTGGATCAGATGATTCTGGTAAATGATCCCCTGGCTTTCACAGCCCTGGCTACGGATCATACATCGGTAAACCTCAGCTGGGTGAAGAATTCCGAAAACGACGACGTTATGATCGTATGGAGTTCAACTGCTGAAATTGGTAATCCTGTTCAGGAACAACCTTACGAAATCGGAGACACCATTGAAGGCGGCGGTACAGTTTTGTATATCGGCGGAGAAAACCAGTTCCTGCATCAGGGGCTCAGCAGCAATACGGCATACTATTACAAAGCGTTCTCACTGAATGATGTGCCCGAGTATTCGCCGGGTATTACCGCCAATGCCACCACACTCAAGGACCCCATTACGGAATTTCCATATCTGCAGGACTTCGATGGCGAAGAGTTTCCTCCCCTGTCGTGGGAGAATAAAAAGAGCGCCGGAACGGGTGCGGGGCTTTGGGACAGGCAAATTGAAGGCCTGAACCCGGATTGCTATCCGCATTCGGGAGAGGCCATGGCACGTTTCAACAGCGATGAATATGCCGCAGGAACCGCCGGCCTGCTTGTTTCGCCTCCGGTGATGTTCGGCGGCGAAGATTATGAGGTAAGCTTCTGGTTGTACCGCGATACCGCTTCAGCCGGCATTGCCGACCGTGTGGATGTGTTTGCCAATATTACTCCCACCACCGGCTTTGCCACACAGCTTGGTACCATTCACCGCTCGCGTACACTCGAACCCGTTGCAGAAAAAGAAGGCTGGTCACAGTATATATTCACACTTCCGGCATCGTATAAAAATAAAATGACCTACATAATCCTGAGAGGGGTAAGCGAAAACGGCAACAGCCTGTTTGTGGATGACTTCCTTATTGAAGTACCCGTAACCTGCTTCCCTCCTGAAAACATAGCGGTAAGTGAAATTAACTCCGGTACTGCCTACGTTTCATGGGATGCCGTTGCTCCGGCCTCCTTATGGGATATCGAATACGGCCTTTCCGGTTTTGAACCCGGATCGGGAACCCTGCTCAGCGGCATTGCCGATACTTTTACAGCAATCAACGGGTTGGAACCGGGAACAGGTTACGATCTCTATGTGCGGGGTAGCTGCACGGAAGACGATCCAAGTGTCTGGGCCGGACCTGCTGCATTTACTACGTTGTGTTATGCTGAAGTGCCATGGGATGAAGCGTTTGAAGGGCTCGCGGAAGACTTTGGCTGCTGGCAGGTTATGGAGAATACAGCAGCAGCCGGAGGGCTCAATGGTGGCGGACTTATACCTGCTACTGACGAATCCTGGTTTGTTTGCACTCCCGATTCATTCGGAGGCAACGGACAGCAGTATATCTACGAAGGTGAAGGATCAGCCGTTGTTCAGAATGACGGTGAAAATTACCAATGGCTGGTTTCTGGTGAACTAATGCTGCCTGCTGACGATCAGACCGATCTTGCGTTTAGGCTTTATCACACTGGTGGCGCTGACGCTCCGGATTTCTATGTTTCTATTTTATCGGAAGGCAGCTGGAATACCATCTATACCGTTTATTCGCATGAGGCATCATCCAACCTGTTTGAGCGAATGATCATCCTGAATATGGATGAATTTGCCGGTAGCGTTATCCGTCTGGCATTTGTCGCCAGAGGTGCCGCAGACCAGCCGGTCGCCGTTGATAACATTTCCATGGCTCCTGCATCCAATTACTGGACCGGTCTGACAGACCATCGATGGAATCAGTCCGGAAACTGGCGCACCGGAGTGCCCGGATCCGGTGAAACGGCCATCATCATGCCATCTGCAAACACCCCCGTGATTGACGGTGAAACGGAGCTGGAGGGTATTCACATCCAGCCAGGCGGAATGCTCATTCTTGCACCCGATGCCAGGGTTACAATCAGTGGAGAACTTATCAATGCAAACGATGCAACTGCCATACTGCTGCAGGCCGATGAAACCGGAAATGCAAGCCTGATTCACCACAGTTATGATGTTCAGGCAACCGTTGAATATTTCAGCACCCAGGCTCAGGGACTCCTGAATTGTGTGCTGATCTCCTCACCGGTATATGCACAGACCTTCGAACCAGCAATTATTGGTGCAAACGATGCACTGGCAGCCTGGGATGAAGCAAGCGCTTCATGGATAAGTGCCCGTCAGGACAACGGAGAATGGAATCCTGTGTTTGAAACAGGTTTCCTGGATGGAAAGGCATACCTCGCCGGGTTTGATGAAGACGGAATCCGTAATTTTAAGGGTGTCCTCAGGGTTGCACCCGTTGAACTTGAACTGGACAATACCGGCAACGGCTGGTATTTGCTCGGTAATCCGTACACCGCAGCCCTCCACTGGGATGCAACGGGCAGTGCTCTGGCTCCCATAGCCAAGCTTTGGAACCCGGCAACCGGCTCATTTGCCGATATGATGCCCGGAGCAACAATCCCGGCGATGTCAGGCATAGCCGTGCAACCTGCCGGATCTGAATCCGTTTCATTTATGATTGATCCGGAACACCGCACGCACGAACAGCATGGTGGAACTGCAATTCCCGATAAGGTTATTGACATCAGCGTTTCCGAAGCACAATATGAAACGAATCAGCGCACTGTTATAGCTGTAAATCCGGTAAGTACCGAAGGTTACGACAACGGTATGGATTCGCGCTTCCTCAAAGGACTTGCTCCGGAACTATACAGCCTTGCCGGCGGCGAAAAGCTGTCGCTCAGTACCCTGCCTGAAGTGCTCAGCGGTACCGTTATTCCCCTTGGATTTGTGAAAAACGATGCCTCGGAATTCACCTTTTCAGCAAGCTTCAGCAATGTATATCCGGGCGCACTGCTCTTTCTGCACGATCAGAAAACAGGCACAATTCACAACCTGACCGAAACCCCGGAATATTCCTTTACCGCAGAAGCGGACGACGATCCCCTGCGTTTCAGGCTGTTTACCGGAACGGTTGGTGTAGTTGAAAATCCAGCTGCTACCGGCGTAAGCATCTATGCATCCGGAACCGACATCGTAATCAGTGCGCCTGCAGCCCTCAGCGGCGAAGCTCGGATTTACGGTCTGCAAGGCAAAACGCTCTACGAAACCAGGATCTCAGGGACTACCCGCCACATCATTCAAGCCGGACAACTTCCGTCGGGTATGGTGATCGTTTCCTTTACCGGCAACGACGGAATTACCAGTCGCAAGGTGTTCCTGACCAAATAATCCAAACCACACGCGCAGTCGTTCTGCGCAAGTGTGATGTAAAAACAGGTCCCGGCAGACAACCCGCCGGGGGCCTGTTTTTTTTTATCCCGAAAAGGCTTTTATCTTATATACTGCTGAAGGTCAGATGCCGGTTTGCTTACGATTCGCCAAGCCAGTTTCTTATCATACACAGACCCATGGGAGTCATAATGGATTCGGGGTGAAATTGTACCCCACACATATTGAAACTATTATGCCTCAGGCTCATAATGATGCCTCGGCTGTCGGCAGAAGTGGGGATAAGAGCAGCCGGGAGGCGTGCAGCGTCAACAGCCCAGCTGTGGTAGAGCCCGGCCTCAAATCCCTGTTCCATACCTGTAAACAGCGGATCAGCCGGAATTGCAGGGACAATACGAACCCTCTCCCCGTGCAGTATTTCTCCCGGCTGCCAAAGCGATCCGCCAAATGCAACGGCCATGGCCTGCATACCAAGACAAACTCCCAGCATCTTTTTCATCGGTCCGTACCGGCGGATAAGTTCAATGGTTATGCCCGCTTCTTCAGGTATGCCGGGCCCGGGAGATATCACCACAGCATCAAATCCGGCCGCATCTTCCGGACTAATGGCATCGTTGCGGATCACAACGGTGTCGGGGGCACCAGCTTCGTGCAGCAGCTGAAGCAGATTATAAGTAAACGAATCGTAATTGTCGAGAAGCAGGATTTTCATCGTCCGGTAAATTGCCTGCAAAAATAGGCAACATGTACAAACGGAATAGGGGATTTTAAAACCATCCGCCTTAGCTTTCCTTTTCGTAATTTTGCATATCCGCAATAAACCATGATATCTGCCGCTGCCATACAAGACATGAACCGTCTGGGGAACAGGCGGATCCCTTTTTTGTTTGTTCTGCCATTCGACACCGGCTCCGAAATGGTGGTACCCCTGGTACGCGCTGCTGAAGAAGGAATCTGGTATAACTTCAGGGGCGCAGGCAATGTTTCCGGCACTGCAGTTCATTTTAAGGATCCCCTCAGATTCAGGAAATACCCGCCTGCATACACCGATTATCTGAAGGCATTCGGTATTGTTATGAGCGGACTGCAGCGTGGCGATTCATACCTGCTTAATCTTACCTTTCCTACTCCTGTAGAAATCAACCGTTCCCTGGCCGATGTCTTTTATACAGGCAGTGCCCCGTACCGGCTTTTGTTTCGCGACGAGTTTACGGTTTTTTCGCCCGAGTGTTTTGTGCGCATCCTGGGAAATACGATCTCTTCCTTCCCCATGAAAGGTACCATCGACGCCGGTATTCCCGGTGCCGCCGGCCGGCTTATCAGCGATGCCAAGGAGATGGCCGAGCATCACACCATCGTTGACCTCATCCGCAACGACCTGAGTATGGTAGCGTCTGAGGTCAGGGTCAAGCGTTTCCGGTATCTTGAAGAAATACGAACCCACGAAAGGCGGCTGCTTCAGGCCAGTTCGGAAATTTCCGGTATGCTTTTCGCCGACTGGCCTTCCCGTCTCGGGGAAATATTTGCTGCCTTGCTGCCTGCCGGAAGCATCTCGGGTGCCCCTAAAGCCAAAACCCTGGAAATCATCCGTAAGGCAGAAACAAGTGACAGGGGATATTATACCGGAGTTTGCGGCATCTTCGACGGCGAAGGCCTCGATTCTGCCGTTATGATTCGCTTCCTGGCCCGGGAAGGCGGAAATACGGTTTTCCGCAGTGGGGGAGGGATCACCATCAACAGCAATCCGGAATCGGAATACCGCGAACTAATTGATAAAGTGTATGTCCCCATTGTTTGAAACCATACTTGTTGTCGATGGAGTTGCTCAGAATCTGAGCTGGCATGCCGCTCGGGTTGCTTCCTCGTCCGAAGCCCTCTGGGGAATGCGGGCAATGCTTCAGGAAGCCTTACTGATTCCTCCCTCCGGTTTTGAAACCGGAAGTGTGCGCTGCCGTATCAACTATGCAGCCGGCGAACAAACTGCTGTCTGGGTACCCCATATTCACCGGCCCGTTAATTCGCTGAGACTTCTTACGGATGATGGAATGGACTATCCGTATAAATATTGCGACCGAAGGGATCTGGACAGGCTTTTTGCGCGAAGGGGCATGTGCGACGATGTGCTGATCGTTCGCAACGGAAGAATTACGGATACTTCCATCGCCAATCTTCTGCTGAAAAGCGGCAACAAATGGTACACCCCGGTGCACCCCCTGCTGCAGGGCACTTGCCGGGCACGGCTTCTGGCTGAAGGAATTGCCGAAGAAGCCGGGATACGGGCCGGTGATCTGCATCTTTTCAGCAGGGTGCTGACGGTCAACGCACTTCGCGGATTCCGGGAAAGCGAAGCGTTCAGCATCCACCGCATCGTTTGACCGCGATTATAAACGATGGCAGCGGTATTGTTTTGTAACTTTCAGCACGATTTGCAATTATGGCACTTACCTTTCTGAAAGACCGGCAGTATTACAAATTCTGTGCATACGGGTTCTTTAAAAACCTGAGGTTCTTCGAGCCTTTTCTGCTGTTGTTTTTTCTGGAGAAGGGACTGAGTTTTCTGGAAATAGGAACCCTTTATGCCATCCGCGAAATTACCATCAACCTTTTCGAAATTCCGACCGGAGTGCTGAGCGACAGTCTGGGCCGGCGGCGGAGCATGATTTCGGCTTTCGCATTTTACATCGTCTCTTTTATTGTCTTCTTCTTTTCGCACCAGTACTGGATGTTCGTGGCAGCCATCCTTTTTTATGCTTACGGCGACGCATTCCGAACGGGGACGCATAAGGCAATGATCTTCGAATATCTGAAAATAAAGGGATGGCAGGATCAGAAAGTACATTATTACGGACATACCCGTTCATGGTCGCAGATGGGTTCGGCGCTTTCGGCACTGCTGGCGGCTGCAATCGTCTTTTTTACAGGCAGCTACCGTATGGTCTTTCTCTTTTCCGTACTTCCCTATCTTGCCGATCTGTGGCTCATGACAACCTATCCCCGTGAACTCGACGGACAAAGACGGAATTTGAAAAAGGGGGAAATTATTCGGAATTTCCGGTCGGTTATTTCCGATTTTGTGGTTTCGTTCCGCAATACCGGCATCCTCAGAGCAATTCTGACCCAGGCGGTTTATACCGGATATTACAAGGCCGTAAAAGATTACCTTCAGCCGGTCATTAAAACCTTTGCCTTAAGCCTGCCGTTCTTCGTTTACCTCGAAACCCGTCAGCGTTCGGCCCTTATGGTTGGTATCGTTTTTTCAATAATCTACCTGCTTACCGCATATATGGCCAGGCATTCGGGCCGTTTTGCCGAGCGGTTCGTTTCGCTGGCAAAACCTTTGAACGTTACCATGCTGGCGGGCCTGATGCTCGGACTGGTAAGCGGATTGCTGTTTCATTATGCCTGGTTTCTGGGAGCCGTGATTTGCTATACGGGAATCTATCTTGTTGAGAATCTGCGAAAACCCATTGGTATTTCGATAGTTGCGGAGCGACTCGAAAAAGATGTACTGGCAACAGCACTATCTGCTGAGTCGCAGGCCGAAACCATTTTTGCCGCTCTTATTGCTCCGGCTCTGGGTTTTTTGGCCGACCGGTGGGGAGTAGGTATGGCGCTTACGGCCGTTTCCGGGATACTTATACTGCTGATGCCTTTCTATAACGCCAGCGATAAGAGAATCACAGGGCAGGCCTGATCCGGGTTATTTTTCCGCGAAAGCAATTACGATCTGCTGCCCTTTCGGGGAAAGAAATAGGGAAATTGGGTTAAAACCCTTAATTTTGATCCCTCACCGGTACAGATCCGCAAACAGCATAAAAAACCCGAAGTTAGACGAATACCGGATCCGGACGCAATAAGCTGCCGGATGGAACACGAAAAACTCTGAAAACCTTTTATAAACAAACGATCATGAAGAAAGTAATTCACACTGAAAACGCACCTAAGGCTGTAGGTCCTTACAGTCAGGCAATTGAAACGAACGGTATGCTGTTTATCTCCGGTCAGATCCCCATAGATCCGGCAACAGGCAAAATCATCGAAGGCGGCATCAAAGAGCAAACCGAGCAGGTGATGAAAAACATCGGAGCCATTCTGCAGGCTGCCGGATACAGCTACAACGATGTGGTTAAATCAACCTGTCTGCTGAATGACATGGACAATTTTGTTCCCATGAATGAAGTTTACGGTAAATTTTATCCCGAAAACCCTCCGGCACGTGCTGCCTATGGTGTTGTGAAACTGCCTCTCGGCGTTCTGGTTGAAATTGAAACCATTGCTGTGAAATAAGCCGTTTTTTTTACAAGGCCCTCCGTTGCCGGTGATGCCGGCGGAGGGCCTATATTAAATTGCTTTGCCTAATAATAACTGAACCACGAATTTCTTGATACGATGAAAAAGTTAGTTTTTCTGTTTCTGGTTGTACTTATTTCTTTTGGTCCCGTCCGGGCAGGTGAAGGCATGTGGCTCCCCATTCTTCTGGAGCAGCTCAACGAGCCCGAGATGAAAAGTATGGGCATGCGCATCAGCGCCGAAGATATTTACAGCATCAACAAATCGAGCCTAAAAGACGCAATCCTGCTGTTTGGCAGGGGATGTACTGCCGAAATCATTTCCGATCAGGGACTTATCCTTACCAATCACCACTGCGGTTACGGTCAGATTCAGGCTCACAGCACTATTGAACACGACTATCTGACCACCGGTTTCTGGGCGATGAACCAATCCGAAGAACTTTCAAACCCCGGACTAAGCGTTACCCTGCTTATCCGTATGGAAGACGTAACCGCAAAAGCCCTTGCAGGCGTGGAACCAGGTATGTCGGAAAAAGCCAGAAGCGAGAAGATCCGGGAGAACATCGCGGGAATAGAAAAAGCTGCAATAGAAAATACGCACTACAATGCAAGGGTACGACCGTTCTATTATGGCAATGAGTATTATCTTTTTGTAACCGAAACTTTTAACGACGTACGGTTGGTCGGAGCACCTCCATCAAACATTGGTAAGTTCGGCGGCGATACCGACAACTGGATGTGGCCCCGCCATACCGGCGACTTCTCGCTGTTTCGCATCTATGCGGGTAAGGATAACAAACCGGCCGATTATTCGCCCGACAACGTGCCCTATGTTCCGAAACGTCATCTGAATATTTCTCTGAAAGGTGCTGAAAAGGGCGATTTTACCTTTGTCTTCGGATATCCCGGAACAACGCAGGAGTACCTTCCCTCACATGCCATTGAAATGATTACCGGAACCGAAAATCCTCCGGCTATACGACTTCGCGGCAAGCGCCTCGACATCTTCGACCGTTACATGAATCAAAGCGATCTGGTAAGAATTCAGTATTCTGCCAAGCATGCAGGAGTTGCCAACTACTGGAAAAAGATGATCGGAGAAAACCGGGGCATCAAACGCCTGAATGCCATCGAGAAAAAACAAAAGCTCGAGCAAGGATTTATGGAATGGGCATCGGCCGACCCATTAAGAAACAGTAAGTACGGAAAACTTGTGCCTGAGTTTGAGGCACTCTATGCCCGCCTTTCCGGACTCAACGAAGATGAAACCTACCTCATTGAAGCCGCCCTTGGAGTAGAAGCCTTTCGCTTTGCCTATTCATTCAGTCGCCTTGTTTCGGCTGCAGAAAATGCCTCCGGTAATCCGGAACAGGTGGGAAAAATTATTGAACAGCTTAAACAGACCGCCGACGGATATTATAAAAACTACCACATGCCTGTCGACCGGAGTGTTTTTGCCACCCTGATGCAGGACTGGTTCGAACACCAGGAAAGCGGAAGAATTCCGGTAGAACTTGTTCAGGCTTCCATTCCCTATGGAAGCAATTATGAAGCCTGGGCCAAAGATCTGTTCGACAACAGTATGTTTGCCGATCGGCAAAAGGTGAACGAACTGCTGAATGGATTTAAAACAAAAAAAGTGAAGAAGATTACATCCGATCCGGTCTATAAGCTGGCCTCGGGCGTGTATAATCACTATTTCAATCGTCTGCAGCCGGAACTTGCAATACTGAATGCGCACACCGACAGCCTGCAGCGGATTTATATGCAGGGACTTATGGAATTTCAGCCAAACCGGCGTTTCTATCCCGATGCCAATTCCACCCTCAGGGTAACCTACGGAAAAGTGGATGACTACTTTCCGAGGGATGCCGTTCACTACCGTCATTACACCACCCTCGAAGGAATAATGGAGAAGGAAGATCCGGATATCTACGATTATGTGGTTGAGCCTAAGCTGAAAGAACTTTTCCGCAATAAAGATTACGGAAGATATGCCGCACCCGACGGAACCATGCGCATCGCCTTTATTGCCAGTAACCATACAACGGGAGGAAATTCAGGAAGTCCGGTACTGGATGCCGACGGAAATCTCATTGGCGTTAATTTCGACCGGAACTGGGAAGGTACGATGAGCGACCTGATGTACGACCCCGATCAGTGCCGGAACATCAGCATCGATATCCGCTACTGTCTGTTTGTAATCGATAAGCTGGCAGGTGCCGGACACCTGGTGGATGAGATGACGCTGGTTAACTAGTTTTTACCGGCTGTATGGCCGGTCGTGGACCTGGTTCAGCGGTAAAGGGAATAACAATATGCATTCATGGCATTAAAGTGCCGGTACCCCGGATCTGCCGGGACTGCCGGCAGTTACCTCAGACCTATGAAGGCCTGGTTACAGCAGGCGATTAATCCGGATCATTCCCGGAAGCCGGGCCTGAACTCTGTGGCTCTGACAAACTTGTAACAACTTACCTATGAAACGACTGCTCGCCTTTCTGTTGATCATTTCTGCGGCTGCCGGCCTTCATGCCCAGTCTGCACATTCCGTTCACATGGAACAATCGGCTGCCTGGTCGGCAATGGGCAGACTTGGCGATTTGGAATACGACAGCATAAATCAATTCAGCGGCCGCATGGAACAGGCTGCTGCCAGAACTTCGCTGAACAAGCGGGTGTTTGGATATCATCCTTACTGGAGCGGCAGCTCCTGGGTAAATTACCGCTGGGATCTGCTTTCGGATTTGTGTTATTTTTCCTACGAGGTGGATCCTGCAACCGGCAATCCGATTACCACTCACGACTGGGAAACGGCAGCGGTTATCGATACTGCCCTGGCGCGGGGAGTGAAGGTACATTTATGCGTAACCCTCTTTTCGGGCCATGCAACCTTTTTCGGAAATCCCCAGGCAATGCAGAATCTTACCATGAACCTTATCGATAAGGTGCTTGAACGGGGAGCGCACGGGATAAACATCGATTTTGAAGCGGTGCCATCCTCTCAGAAACAGCCGATGACCGATTATATAACGTCGCTTGCCGGGGCTCTTCACGTTGCTGCTCCCGGTACTGAGCTGAGCATTGCTGCCCCGGCTGTTAACTGGAACAATACCTTCGATATGCAGGCGCTGGGTCCGGTGCTTGATCTCGTAATGATCATGGCTTACGATTACTATTGGGGAGGCAGCTCCATGGCGGGTCCGGTTTCCGGGCTGTGGCCAATGTCGGGAACCTTTCCTTACGGGGTGGCACGTTCTCTGACAAGTTACCAGGCTGCCGGAGTTAAACCGGATAAAATCCTGATTGGGGTGCCTTATTACGGAAGGGAATGGCCCGTAACCGCCAATACATTTCCGGCAAATACTACCGGAACAGGCTCCGCAGTGCTCTACCGCACCATAATGGCTGGCAGCAGCGGTAATTATTCACCGGAAAACCACTATTGGGATTACCGCAGCTACAATCCGTATTTCAGTTTCTTTACTACCCATTGGCGACAGTGTTTTTACGACGATGTGCGAAGTCTGGGAGTTAAGTACGATCTGGTGAACCGGCGTAACACAGCCGGAATTGGAATCTGGGCGCTGGGTTACGATAACGGCCGCAGCGAACTCTGGAACCTTATTGAAACAAAGTTTACCGGAACCCCCCTCGTGAAATGTGCCGATACCCTTGCTGATACCGGAGGACCATGGTTCAATTACGGTGCCGTTGAAGATTATACCGAAACGGTCACCGCATCCTGGCCCGGACCGCTGACCCTTTCGTTTGAAAGCCTGAGCCTTGAAACCGGATACGATTCGCTGTGGATTTACGACGGGGCAAACACTTCAGCGCCCCTGCTCCTGGCCCTTTCGGGGAATACAGTCCCCCCGGCAGTGCAAACAACTACCGAATCCTTTTCGCTCAGATTCAAATCCGACAACCAGACTAACTTTGCCGGCTATATTCTGCATTATGCATGTCCCACAGCCGGTATGTACGATTTTGAACCGGAAGAATATCTCCGTGTTTTTCCGAATCCGGCAACCGACTGGCTTTGCATCCAGACATTAGCAGAGAAACCGCGGAACCCGGTAATCCGAATTTTTAGCGCGGATGGCCGCCTTGTTGCCGGACCGCTTTTACCCGAAAGCTCTGAAACCTTTCTTTCCCTTTCGGGGTTAAATCCCGGGATTTACCTGCTCGTTTATTCTGCAAACAATTATTCTGCAACAACCCGCCTTGTAATTCAGTAAAAGCTCTCTTTCGTTCCCCTTGATTTTCACCGTTCTAAAATGACAGTAATACCTATGGAGGTGGCAAATTCAGGGTGTGTAAAAAATAATTACATATTAAATATTTGATTAATGTTGTACATGGCATTAATAACGGCTGTTTTGCTCATATTATATTTTGACAGTAAAATAATATCATTAAAAAGTAATAAAATTTATTGTTTTCTTGTCTTTGTTTTTATCTTTGCATGTTCAAAATTTCTTTAGCCTGCGGTATAAGCCGGTTAGTAAACTCCGTGCAGTATGAGGGGCCGGGCAGGATGGGGTGATTCAAGGGTAGAACTAAGATTTTTGAACCCGGGTACGACATCCTATACTTACTATTAATACATCGTTACTGCATTATGAGAGCATACAAATTGTTATTACAAGGCAAACTTTACAAAACCGGATTCAGGTTTTACGCTTTGGAAAAAGCGGTTGAATTTGATGTTAAGGGTTTTATTATGTATACCACAGACCGTGATGTTATAATTCATGCTGAAGGTGAGGAACAAAATCTTGATCATTTTGTGCAATGGTGCCGCAAGGGGATGTTGTGCTGCAAGGTCAGCCGTGCCGATGTTCAGGAAACTGTTCCAAAACAATACAACGATTTCAAGATTTCAACATAAGGCGATGGTATTGCTGGTGAATACCGGTGAAGCATCCCGAATCTAAATATCATTTATCAGCCGGTAAGTATTCGTTATTGAATTTCAGCTTTCCGATTTACCGGTAAAACTTTTTGTAATATCCTGCTTCACATAAAATACAAGGCAGGTCTGATCTGTCCCTTGTTCGAGAGAATGCTCAGTCCGGCAATGCCGTTACCGGCTATTGTCCCGACTTTTCAGACCGCAGGAATTTCACTTATCCCGTTTTCCGAATAAGGAAGAGCATTTAGCATTCTGGCGATTTTAGCTGCTTCTTCCTCACGCACGGCTTTCATAAGCCATTAGCCAGTTCGTTACGTATTGGTTCACCATCCCTGTTACCGAAATAATAGTGTCATGCATTCATCTGAGATTGTTACACCACCAAATGTTGAAGCTCCGGTTTACCTGTCCGGAGCAGCTCCGGGGCCTATGCCTGCCGAAAAACAGGATACGAAAGGATTCTTTAATTTGCCAGAACTTTTAATTCTATTCCCAACTAATACAACAAAGTATGAAACAAATCCACCTCCTGCACCTGTTTTTAGGTGCAATCTTCCTGATTATCATGCCATCATGGCTTTCAGGACAAACCTATCTTATAAACGAAAGCTTTGAGGAGTCTGTTCCCCCGCCCGGATGGACAAACAGCGGAACATATAAGGTAAACAGCAATCCCCGCACCGGTTCGGCCAGCCTGGGGTTTAACGGATACAACGATGCCATTTATACTCCTTCCGTTTCGCTGCCACAAACACTTGGCTTTTGGTACAAGCGGAGTACCAACACTTCCCATTGGGAACTTATTGTTGAGGTCTCAGCCGACGCTGCAACCTGGGTGACTTTGCAGGGTATATCCAATGCAACCACAGATTATCAGCAGTTTACAGCCGACATAAGCAGCTATTCCAATGTTTTTATCAGGCTGAGGGATGCCAGACAGGGATCCGGAGCCGAAGTCAGGTATGTGGATGATTTTACCATCACCCAGCGCCCTGCAGATCCTGAAATGATTGTTAATCCGTTAGTTTTAGATGGTTTCACCTATTCCGGTACAGGTCCTTCTCAGGAGCAGTCGTTCACTTTAACTGGTTTGGCTTTGCAGTCGGTGGTTACCATCCTTCCCCCCTCTGCTTTCGAGGTTTCGCTGTTGTCCGGAGCAGGTTTCACTGCTGCCAATCCACTTGAGCTTAACCCCGTTGCCGGGATGCTCCAACCTACAGAAATTTTTGTACGGATGAAACAGGGATTGCCTGCAGGTGCCGCCCAGGGGAGTATAATATGCACCTCCTCCGCCGCCGAACCGGCTTATGTTCAGTGCTTCGGAATGGTTACCATACCGGAGATTCCCGGGGCTCCGGTGGCTCTTCCGGCTACCGGAATTTCTCAATCCGGATTTACCGCCAACTGGCTCCCGGTACAGAATGCATCGGGTTATCTCCTGAATGTGTATACACAGAACATTCAAACCCCGCCATCGCTGGTGATTTCGGAATATGCGGAAGGGACAAGTTACCGGAAAGCCATTGAGATATACAACGGAACAGGGATGGATGTTGATCTTTCAGCATATAGTATCAAAAAGCAGTCGAACGGAGCAGGCAGCTTTTCCTCGGAACTGGCCTTGTCGGGACTTCTCACTGCCGGAGATACCTATGTTGTTGCCTATACCTCTGCTGCGTCGGGCGACTACATAACCGGCGACTTTGTGGATCTCTACAGCGGTTCATCAGCCATGTCTTTTAATGGCAACGATGCCATTGCCCTCTGCCTGAATGGTATCCCCGTGGATATAGTTGGAATCCCCGATCAGCCCGATCCCTACTGGGGTGCAGATGTAACCCTGGTAAGAAAGCCGGAGGTTATTATGCCCAACACGGACTGGGATCCGGGAAACTGGATATCGTTTGAAACCAACTACACCGGAAATCTGGGGGTACATACTGCATCATACACCAACCAGGTGGCAGAATACAACGATCTGCCGGTTGGGAATGCCGTTTCGTATCCTGTAACGGGGCTGCAAGCTGCCACCGGATACTACTATACCGTGAAGGCAACCAGTGCCGACGGCAACAGTGATCCTTCCAACAGAATTGAAGTCACAACACTGCTTCCTGTTTACGTTTCGGCTCAGCACGGCGACTGGGCTGCACCTGCTACCTGGCAGGGCGGTGAAGTTCCGGGACCTGTTAACAGCGTTCGTATCGCCCACGATGTTACAGTATATACCCAGGCCGGATGCGACCATCTTGAAGTAACGCCGGAAGGCTCCCTAACGGTTGTCCCACAGGGTTCGCTGATAGCATACGGTACAGGCGAAGGCTCCGTTTCCGTTATCCGGGATTTTTCCGGCGGATGGAACAGCTGGAACACGGGATGGCATATGATCGGAGCACCGGTTGCCGGACAGAATTTCATGGATTTTGCAACCTCCGGAGCAGGAAACGATTACGATCTTTACGGTTGGGACGAGTTGCATGGCCTCTGGATGAATGCAAAAGATGAGGGATTTGCCGGCTGGAACGGAAGCGAAAATTTTGAAACAGGACGAGGGTATCTGATTTCCTACGAACAAAATGAAGTTCAGAAAATATTTACCGGTACATTAGTTACAGGAGACCTTAGGGTTGAAGGTTTGGGTGTCGCCCAGGGCGGGGGATGGCATTTGCTGGGGAATCCGTACCCTTCGCCTATTGTATGGAACGATGGAAACTGGCAGCCCGGGGCCATTTCGGGTATTGCCAAGCTCTGGAATTCTGCAGCAGCATCCTACACCGATCTGCTTCCCGGCATGACCATCCCGCAAGGCTTTGGTTTTATGGTGCAATCGGCCGGCAACGGAGCTTCATTAACCATACCCGCAGCTTCACGAACACATAATACATCGCAGTGGATATATTCTGAAACAGGGAATGCAGTAAAACTGGCCGTCAGCGAAACCGATGGCGGCACCTCGCAGGTGGTATGGCTGCGCTCCGATCCGGATGCTGGCGCCGGTTACGATTTTATATACGATGCCCGGTTTGTGCAGGGGTATGCCCCTCTCTTCTATAGCCTTGCAGGGAATGAACGATTATCGGTAAATACGGTTCCTTCCTTCGGTTCCGGCACTGCATTCAATCTTGGTTTTGTTAAAAACGCCGCAACCGGCTATACCCTTGAATTGCTGCATGCTCCCGAAGGCTACACCGTTTTCATGACCGACCATTTACTTCAAAAAACCATCAACCTGAGTTCTTCAGAAACGTATCGTTTCGAGTCCGCCGAAGCCGATGATCCCGGCCGGTTTACTATCTTTTTCGGTACAGTTGGCCTTGACCCCGATCCCGAATCACCAATCCCGTCGGTTTCCGTTTCCGGAAACATCATCCTTATCAGCAGTGCAGAACACTTTTCATGGCTGGAGCTTCACAGCACCGACGGACGTTTGATTACACGGCTTAAAATCGGAAAAGGCAGCATTCATATTCCTTATGGGAATTTTCCTGCCGGAATGTATATTCTGAGCATTTCCGATTCCAAACGTGTTTTAAGGTATAAACTGATTCTGAATTAACCGGATTTGTCGCCGGAAGTCTTTTTTCTGTAAGTCCGTAAGGGCCGCTAAACCCTTTCGGCTGCCCGATGATAACCCGGATTGCATTACTAACATCGCGCATTCTTTTCTAATAAAACATTTAAAACATCACGAATATGAAAAAATGGATAGTACATTTTTGCTTTGCAGCATCACTCAGCTTGTCTTTTTCGCATCCCGTTTCAGGTTTTGCACAATCGGTACCACCTCCGCCCCCCGATCACGGTCAAACGGGTAATCAGGCGGGCGGGAGCGCTCCCCTGGGTCCTGCACTCCCGTTTACTCTTCTTTTGTTCGGAGTCTACGGTGCAAAAAAAGTATACGAATTTCAGCGAAATGCAAATGATTAGTTCATAACAGTATTACTGCCCTTGGACTTCGCTGCTTAAGGGCGGTAAAAACGACAGCTTCAGAGCCTCATTCCGCTTTTCTCAAAACGGAATGAGGCTCAGTTTTTATATCCTAAAAATGTTCCCGGTTTGTAATGCCTTCGAAAAGCCTTCCAGAGCACGCCAGTCAACGGTTTTCTGAAAATAGACTGAGAATCAGAGGCCTTTGTGGTTCTACTGCATCAGGCATCGCCATTCTTACTTTTTTACAATTTGAATTAATTTTTATTGACAATCCCCGGTTACTTAGTGATAATTTAGATATAAAGCAATATATCCGCATTGATTTGGATTTAGTAACTGCTGGTGAGAACATGGCCTGCAGATAGAATAATTACGCTGGCTATTATTAGTAATCGCTTCACTATTAAATTGTTAAGCGAAGATTCATACATTAAAACTTTTCTGTTATGAGAAAGTTTACCCTTTTAGTTGCTCTGATCATCCTGTCGGGCTGCCTGTATGCACAGTTTAGCGGAGGGGACGGAACTCCCGGTAATCCTTACAGAATTTCCTCGGCCGACGACCTCAACAACATCCGCACCAGCATGAACGGATATTTCGTTCAGACAGCCGACATTGATATTTCCGGTTTTTCCAACTGGGAGCCCATAGGAGGTGCAGGCAGCAGCCAGGCCTTTACGGGAAATTACGACGGTAAAGGATTTGAAATTACCGGCTTGCGCATCAACAGACCCGGAACACCCGCCGTGGGTCTGTTTGGAATTATTGGAGAAGGAACCGTACAAAATCCGGTTGTAATCCGTAATGTAAGACTAAAGAATATAAATGTTACAGGAGGCGTGGGTACAGGAGCCCTTTCCGGCACCGTGCAGGGAAATGTTTATACCCTGATCGAGGGTTGCTCGGTGGAAGGGGAAACGGGAGCCCGCTCGGTAACCGGCGATGGCTTTACGGGCGGACTATCCGGTTGCAACACAAGTGCCGGAAATTCTCCGGGCGGAGGCAATAATCCGATGATTATAAAATGCTCTGCCAATGTGGATGTATATTATTCGGGTGCCCAGCCATCCGGTCAGAACCGCGCTGCTATGTTTGGCGGACTGGCGGGATGTAATCGCAAGGGTATCATCCTCGATTCATATTCCCGGGGCAAGGTTACCGCCATCAAAAACGGTTCATGGGAAGTGGCCTATGCCGGCGGACTGGTAGGTTGCACCGGAAGTAACGGAATAATCGACCGATGCTTTTCAACGGGATTTATCGCTGCAAGCGGAGCCGTTTATACCGGCGGACTGGCGGGTAGCATGGAGGATGAATCCGGACACAAAGGTTCCGTTACACACGCATTCTGGGATACTCAAACGTCGGGAAAATCTACATCGCCCGGAGGTACGGGACTTACAACCATTCAGATGCAGTCGGAAGACAGCTTTATAGGGTTTGATTTCAGTATGAACTGGATATTTTCTCCGGGTGTCAACAACGATTACCCTTTACTCAGACCCGTTTTGAGCAGTACTTTCAACACCTGGAAAGGACAACTGTCCTCTGTCTGGACCATGCCGGCCAACTGGAGCATGGGCAGGGTGCCAGGGAAGCAGGATATGATTGTAATTCCGGGAGGTAGTTCGTTTTATCCTGAAATAAGCACCATTCTGGACGGGCAGGCTGTTCCCCAAAGCATGGCAATATCCGGAGAAGGATACCTTACCGTTAATCCCGGTGGCAGCCTCCGGGTACAGGGCCCGGTTCTTAACGACAACGGCATTCACGGCCTTATCCTGAATTCCGATAACAGCGGAACGGGAATTATTTCAGGTCACAACGATTTTCTCGAGGCTACTATAAACCTTACCATTGAAGCTGCAGCCTGGGATATGCCTGGTAAAGGCTGGCATCTGCTGTCGTCCCCCGTCGAAGCTCAGTCAATAGATGGGGACTGGACCCCCGACGGAGAAGGTAACGACTTTAAGTTTTTTGCTTTTGATGGTAATCAACCCTCAACTTGCTGGCTCGATGCACGGAACCCTGAGTATCAGATTTCTTCGTTCAGACCCGGAACCGGATATCTGGTTGCCTACCAGTCGGCCGGCGTCCACAGCTTCAGCGGTACCCTGAACAGTTCTGCCATAGTGCTGCAGAGTCTTGGTCGCAGCAGCACGGGTATGTATCCCGGTTTTCACCTTGCCGGGAATCCGTTCATGAGCCCCATCGACTGGAACAGCGGCTCATGGATTAAAGAGAATATTTCATCGTCGGCAGTATATCTGTGGAATTCGGAGAGCGCCAGCTACCTGACTCTCACCGAAACCGGTGGTATAATTCCACCGATGAATGGTTTTATGGTGTATACGTCCGGCAACGGTCAGCTGACAATACCTCCCGACGCATGCATCGGCGATAAATCCGCGGGCTTGAAAGATAATAATGACTTTCTTCTTCTGAAGGTCACCGATCAGGATGCCGGTACATCTCAGACCAGCATAGTCCGTTTTGATAATCATGCTACGGAAGGATTTGATATGGAGTACGATGCACACTTTCTTCCCGGCTATGCGCCTATGTTTTATTCCCGCTCCTGGGATGCATTCCTGGCTCTGAATACTCTTCCTTCCATCAATGAGATGCTTTACATTCCGTTTGGATTTGTAAAGAACGGCTCCAGCCTGTATACTATAGAACTGGCAAAAACGATCCCCGGTGCCAATGTTTACCTCACCGACTTAAAAACCAATAAAGTTACTCAGCTGAGCAAGTTGCCCGTTTACTCATTCATGGCCGATGATGGCGACGATCCCGACCGCTTCCTGCTTCACTTTGGAACCCTCGGTACAGGCGATGATAATCCCCTTGAAAGCGTAAGCGTTTATGCATACAATGGTGTAATCCGCCTGAGCGGTCTTCCAGCCGGGGCAGATATTTCACTTGCCGGAATTATGGGTAACGTAATCCGGCAAACGAGTTGTAAAAGACAGGATTCGCTTGATATAGATGCCACAGGATTGCCTCGCGGGATTTATGTGGTGATGGTTAGAAGTGAAGGAAAAATCAGCAGCACCAAAATTGTATTGTAAAAAAAATACGTTGATTTAAGCCGGTACCTCCGGGTACGGCAATTTTGCCCGTCGCAGTTGCGATAAAAACGGAGAATGATCTCTCCTCCGGTTCAACCCGAGAATAACCGGAATCGAAAGATGCCCGTCAGATATCTGATCGGGCATCTTCACATTATATTGAAAATAAATGGTTTGTGCGTCTTTGCGCCA
Organism: Bacteroidales bacterium; assembly: GCA_022837485.1. Classification (GTDB taxonomy): domain Bacteria; phylum Bacteroidota; class Bacteroidia; order Bacteroidales; family Lentimicrobiaceae; genus Lentimicrobium. Next base: position 44,612 of record JALHHH010000003.1, on the reverse strand, counting down.
GAAGATTACATTTTACCGTCGATGTATTCGGTAAGTTTCCCGAGCATGTTTACGTAGCTGCCGAATTCGTTGTCGTACCAACCGAATATTTTGGCATGGCAAACGGGGATCATAACATCCTGATTCAGTTCGATGCCGAAGTTTTTCAGCAGGCCGGGGTTCAGAGCCATGAATCCGGTGCGTGTGTGGGTTTCAACGCCTTCAATAACCACGGCGGCACGGCGCCCGATGATATCGGCCGATACGTTTTGCTCCTCGCTGAATTCCAGCATCCCGGCCAGCGGTCCCTCGGCTGCCTGAGCGTAAATTTCGTTCAGGAATTCGCGGGTGACAATGGGATCTCCAATTTCGTTGAGAGGCGAATGAAACGTAATGTTGAGAATGATCAGACTGGCGGTGTTGGTGGGGATACGTACCGAGTCGGCCATAAAACCGATCTTCTGAACCTGTGGAATAATCTTTTCAAGAGCCTTGGCTGCCCCGGTGGATGTAATAATAATGTTGTTAAAAACGGAGCGGCTCTTCCTGAGGTCGCTGCTTCCGGTCTTTGGCACGGTGTCGAGTATGCTCTGCGTACTGGTGCTGGCATGTATGGTCGACATGCTGGCAGTCAGAATGTCGGAAGTTTCCGGCGTTTCGAGCAGCGGCTTTATCATATGCGATAGCCCGGTTGTTGTACAACTGGCCGCTGAAATTATGTGATGCTTTCTTACGTCGAAATCCAGGTGATTGATGCCGTAAACCATGATGGAAGAATCGCCCGGCATCTTTTGGGTGGAATCTTTGATTTTAAAGGGTGCACTGGCTATTACTTTTTCGGCTCCTGCTTCCAGATGCCCGCGCAGACTCCCTTTAGCATTATCGGCAGGAACGGTGGGATCCAGAAAGGCTCCCGTACAATCCACCACCAGCCTTACGTTGTGTGCAGACCAGTTGATTTCGCGGGGATTGCGTGCATTCTGCAGAAATTGTACCGGAACGCCGTCGATGGATACCAGGTTAATAGCTGAGTCGAGGATTTTTATCTCACATTTTTTGCCCGAATGTCCGTAGAGAAAATTGCTCAGCGATCCATAGGTCGAATCATTCTGAATGTTGTGAAGCAGTGCTTCCAGATTTTTACCCACTCCGCGGCCTACATTCACCACAATACCACCAAAGTGCTTGTTCATGATGTGGTTCCACAAGGTTAGCTTTCCAATGCGCCCGGCTCCGTTAATGCCGAGAATGTTCTTTCCGTTGATCTTTTCCATGGCAGGAGGGTTGTTTTTTACAGGATATCAGAAAAAAATAATGTGTCTTTTCGTTCCTGTTGTTATTATCAGCTGTAATGAATGAATTCAAACCTATACTAAAACGGTACAAAGATTAGAAAAGTTTTAGGATTGGGGAAGCTTTCCCTGATATCATTTTTTCATCCCGATACCTGCCTCAGTTATCTTTCTTTCAAAAACGGCTCAATTCGCTGTAAATATGCTCCTTGGGTCATACTTCATGCTGTAACCTGCAATTTTCGCTTTCTGGAAGCAAGGTGTTAAAACCGGATATTATCCCAATTCGGCGAGCTTAACCGGGTAATTGCCTGCATATATGTTTCCCAGATTCCCGTCGATGGCTATTTTGTCACCTGGTTTCAGCGTCCGGCCATTAATCGAGCATATCTTTTCCTTTTCGTTTACGATGAGGTCGGAGCAGTTAACCACACAGGTTTTATCAAGTCTGACTGCTGTAACTGCCGCATGGGATGTGGCACCTCCCCTGGCAGTAATAAGACCGTCGCACGCGAAGATCATTCCTATGTCGTCGGGAACGGTGTCGGGCCGCACCAGAATCTTGTTGTCTGACAGGTCGGCATAGCGTTCCAGATCGTGCATATCGAAGGCAAGTATGCCGTTCATAACACCCTTGCCCAGGCCAATACCCCTTCCCAGCAAGTCGAGTTCGCTTGGCTTGCAGTTGAAAACAAAACTCAAATCCGGCTTACGGATTTCCTGGTCGCGGGTCTGAAGGATGTAAAGATCGTCCGGATTTTCGCTTTCAAAGGTGAACTCTATCTCCTGATGACTGAACCCGTGGGTTTCGGTAAGTTCTTCGGTTATTTTAAGGAGCTTTTCATAGATTTCCGGAAAGCCCAGTTGCAGCGATACCCCTTTCTCACCAAACAGCTTTTTGCGCTGCCGCTCGGTAACCGGCCAGGGATGTACGAGTCCTGCAACAATGTCCTCTCCCTGACTGCACAGGGTGAAGTCGCCGTAAAGCTGTATGCCCGGCTGTTCCAGGTCGGGGGCATGCGTAAACAGCACTCCTGTTCCCGAAGTCCGGTGTAAATTGCCCAGCACCATTTTCTGAACGATAACGGCAGTACCCCATTCGTCGGCAATCTGAAGGTACTCGCGGTAGACTTTGGCCCGCTCGCTGTCCCATGATTTTAAAACGTTGAATATTACCTGGTTCAACTGTTCATAGGGCTCGTCTTTGAAATGTATGTTGTGGCTGTGCAAAATCTCTTTGTACGCAAAAGCGATCTCACGCATCTGAGCAGGGCTGAAGTCTATCTTCTGGCTGATACCGTAACGGGTTTTGAAGTCGATCATCACCTGGTCGAATTCGTCGCGGGTTACCCCGAAGGCCATCCCCCACGATTGCAGAAAACGGCGGTAACAGTCCCATGATGTCCATCCAAAATTGAATTTCTTGCTTAAAGCTTCCACAATTTCGTCGTTGAGACCGACATTCAGGTAGGTGTTCATGGCTCCGGGCATAGAAATGGCCGTTCCCGAACGCACCGATAACAACAAAGGATTATCGGGATTGCCAAATTGCTGACCGGTTACTTTTTCCAGATTGGAAATCTGCCGTTTGAGCATCAGATCCAGCTCTTTTTCGATGTACGGATTCTGCAGGATTGCTTCCCGGCGACGGAAAATTTCGGTAGTCAGTACGAATCCCGGTGGGATGGGAAAACCGAGCAGAGATAGCTTTTTCAGAAAGTAAGCTTTAGATCCCAGAAAGATCTGATTATCCATCTCCGGCGATTCACGATTTAAAGGTGAAATCACCAGATCGGTGTTGTACGACATGATACTGCGTATGGTCTCTTCGGGATAATTATCAACCATTTGCCGGAACGAGCCAAGAATACGGACCAGGAAGTTGTCGAGACTCTGCACCAGAAACGCGCTCGAAAGCATCTCGCGGTAGAACTGCTCCGACTGTTTCATGATGAAATGTTTGCCGGTACTTTCGTCCTTCGATTCACGGGGATGCAGCTGGGGAATCACTACCCTGAGCTGACTGTCGTAGATGCGAAGGAAGTATTTGCTGATGATTTCACGTACGCTCGACAGCATAAACTGAAGGATGTTGATGTACTGCCCTACCGAAAAACTTGCAGAATTGAGGCTGAAGCGAAACATCTTAAGATTGGAGTTGAACCCCTGGTCACTGATGCCGTCGAGTTCAAGTCCCTGACGGAACAATTCGAGAACCACATGGATGCGTCTGAGCGTTTTTGCCGTGATATAGTCGAGGTTGATACTGGCAATCAGCTGATCCATCAGATGAGCAGCCACCTTTTCGAGACGGAAGGTAAGCCCCATGGCTTCAAACTTCGGCTCCCGGTATTTGCCGTACATACTTGGTATGCCTATGGCTATGTGGCGCTTATGGTAAATATCTTCCCAGCCTTCGGTCTTCTCATCACTCATTATAATGGTATTCAGCTGGCGCATAAAGATGTACACCTGCCTTAAAGCCCTGTCGGGATAGGATTTTTCAAGCAGCTGCAGCAATCCTTCAATATCGTTGCTGTTGAAGAAACTGAACTTGCGCATCAGAACACCCAGATTTACGGTATTGAAGGAGTATTTTTCGCGCAGCAGCTCCAGCAGCCGGAAGACGTACATCAGCCGCTGCCGGTCGATGCTGTTGTCGCCGGGCAGGCTGTTGATGTTTTTTCGGATCTTCTCTGCCGGAAGTGTCATGAGGGTTTCAGGCATCACATTGAACGATTCACAAAGCTTGTGCATCAGTCCGTTGATGCCTGTAAACCAGCGCGATTCCACCGACAGGCTGAGCTCCACATCGCGCGGAAGCAAGCCCTTCAGATGTTCGCTGTTGCCGTCGTACCAGTAGCGGATAATGCTTCGCGTCAGATCAATGTGGGTGTTGTTGCTTTCTGTGTGTATCTGCTTCCGCAGAAAGTGGATAAGGCGGTCGTTGCGGTGCGACAGCTCATCCATGGCAGTTGTCACTTCCCTTAGCTCCCCTTCGGCTCCAATTTCGTTGAAGTACACCGGAAACAGCCTGGCAAGCTGCTTGATGTGCTTGAAAATAGGCCGTATGTCGGAATTCAGGAGAGCAGTAACATCCCGCTGAAACAAATCGGTATCCGAAACAAAAACTCCTCCCAGGCGCAGGTGTATGATCAGTGCCGAGAGCAGGTCGCGGAAGGTGAGGGGGGAGTATTCAATCAGTTCCATCCATACCCGGATGTTCTTTATGTGATTCTCATCTACCCGCAGCTGCCAGTCGTCGCTGACAAAAACAAGTCCCGGAGGTGTAAAACCGTAACGGATTAGAAGTTTCTCGAAGTGATGAATGTGGCGATCGTTTTCGGTACGGAAGATCTCTTTTCCAAGAGTAAGTATGCAGTCGAGTACAGTTCCGGGGTTACTGGTTTTCAGTTCGTTGAACAGTCTGAAGATGTTGTCAAGAAACCCGAAAACCTCATCGCTCGAGAGCTCACTCTTGATATCGCGGAGCAGGTTGTTGAAATCGCGCAGCAGCAACTCCTTCTGGTTCTGCATTCCTTCGAGGTGAAGCAAAAAGAGCAGGAAGAAAAATTTCTCATGAAACTGCTCAAAATCGTGGTGCAGCTGACGGATGTGAAGTGCGATCTCGTTAAATCCGGGAATTGTTAACAGGCTTTCGGTATCTCTGGCTTCTTCAATGTCTCTGATAATCTTTTCAAACCATGGTTTCCCGATGGAATTGATGCGCTGCCGGCTCCCGGCCGAAAACATCTTCCTGCGTTCCGTCAGCCATTCTTCAACCCGCGTATTGTCTCTCCAATAAACGGCATTGGCAATCAGTGTCTTGCGGAGCAGATTATATGCCGTCTCTTCAAGGTGCTCAGGCCAGTCCGAGCGCAGGAATACCCGCTGAAGAAAAGTGGAATTGGCAATCAGCGCCGGCATCGCCTGTTCGGGCAAAGAATCTAGAATGGCGATTATACGCTGAAGGGCATCTGCATGAGGCCCGGAATCCTGCAGCAGCTTTTCCCCGAATTCAAGCAGTGTATGAATAGTATCTTCTACCAGCTCAGGCATGGATGTCCTTTCCAGTATTCCTTCGTAAAGATCGAGAATTACCTCCCAGGCAAAGGACGATTCGGCATGCTTTTCATAAAACCAGAAATCGCCAAGCGAGATACTCCGGAGCTGCCCGGTTACATACCCGCTGTTCGAAAAGGGGTGATTGTATTCCGTAAGGCATTCCCAGGCACGGGTGTGTATGCTGTAGTAACTTTTCGAAAGTTCATGAAACCGAAGATGCTTTTCAGGGATCTCTATCTTGTCTGTCTTCGTTTCCCGGAGGTTGGCTGCCAGGGCATCCGATTTCAGGGCTTGACGCTCATTCATATCCTGCTATTTTGTTGCTAAATTAAGCCAATTTGTTATACCCGGCAGACCCGTGCCCGCCATTTTGTTGTGTGCAATTCAAGGATCTGACCGATAACTGCATCAGGCAACCAGAATCCCCTGAAGCCTGACTTTATGCTTTTTGCTGATGCCGGCTCTTCAGAACGCGGGGAGTGGCTGCTGCAGGTAAACTTTTAACGGTTTCATCTGTTTAGGGTTTGCCGGACTTATAGTACTTATATAATTTGTATTTCCTGTACTTCGCTTCATGAAAAAAAAACTGGACTTAACCAGAATAAAGCTTAGCCGTCAGCGCGAAATTGCACCGGGCGTTTTTCTGATGTCGTTCCCCCGCCCCTGGGATTTTACAGCCGGACAGGTTATAGGAATCAGCTCGGGACACGGACTTGAAGCCAGACTATACAGTATCGCCAGCGGTGAGCTCGACGATGAGGTAGATATCCTCTACAGCCTTAACCCGGAAGGAAAATTAACCCCATGGCTTTCTGCACTTAATACAGCCGATTCCATCCATATCAGCGAGCCTTTTGGCTCTTTCACCTGTGGAGGTGAAGATGCCTGGTGGATTGCCTCCGGTACGGGAATAGCCCCTTTCAGGTCTATGTTCCTTACAGGGCTTACAAAAGGCAAGAAGCTGCTGCACGGAGGCCGCGACCTGAGCTCTTTCTATTTCAACGAACAGTTTTTACCGGTACTGGGCAACAGATACGTGCGCTGCTGTTCGCGTGAAGAGGCTCCGGGCATCTATGGAGGACGCCTGACCCGGTATCTTATGGAGCAAACGGATATGCCCCCGCATGAAAAGTATTACCTTTGCGGCTCCGCCGAAATGGTGGTGGATGTACGCGATATCCTGCTCACGAAAGGAATTCCGTTCAACAATATTATTTCTGAGATTTATTTCTGATTCAGCATGCAAAAGGAACCCCTTTTCGGGAAAACACTCGACGAACTGAAAGCAATAGCGCAGCAGCTCGGTCTCCCTGCCTATACCGGCGGTCAGATCGCCTACTGGCTTTATAAAACCGATGTGGTTTCGTTTGATGAAATGAGCAATATCTCGAAGAAAACACGAGCGCTTCTTGCCGAGAACTACGAGCCAGGCGTTCAGGATCCTGTGAAAGTCAATACTTCGGCAGATGGTACTAAGAAATACCTTTTTTCGGGAGGAGCCGGAAAGTTCATAGAAGCAGCATATATCCCCGACGGCAAACGGCATACACTGTGTGTTTCGTCACAGGTCGGATGCAAAATGGGTTGCCTCTTCTGCATGACCGGAAAACAAGGTTTTCAGGGTCAGCTGAGTGCCGGTGAAATTCTGAACCAGCTGCGCAGCATCCCCGAGCGGAAACTCATGACCAATATCGTTTATATGGGTATGGGTGAGCCTTTCGACAACCTGCCGAATGTGATGAAAAGTCTGGAAATTCTCACCGCTGAGTACGGATTTGCCATCAGTGTGCGTAAGGTTACGGTTTCAACCATAGGAATTATACCAGCAATGCGCGAATTTCTGGAAAAAAGCAAATGCAACCTGGCTGTGAGTCTGCATACCCCCTTCGAGGACGAACGCCGCCGCCTGATGCCCATTCAGAATGTCTATCCCCTGAAAGATGTAATCGAAACCATACGCGAATTCGATATCGGAAAATATCGCCGGGTATCCTTTGAATACATTTTGTTTAAAGGTGTCAACGACACGCGCCGCCATGTGAATGAGCTGGCCCGCCTGCTCAATAAAGTCAGGAGCCGCATCAACCTCATCCGTTTCCACGAAATCCCCGGAACCCCGTTGCAGTGCTCCGATGAGGCAGCCATCCTCGACTTCCAGCAGGCACTTAACGATAAGGGTATAGTAACCACACTGAGGGCTTCACGGGGGCAGGATATAGAAGCCGCCTGCGGACTTTTATCAACAAAGGAGCTGGTGAAAGCTCAAAAAGACGATTTTTAATACAATAACCGGATCAGGTTAATGACCTCCCGGCATACCAAAGACTGCAATCAGCCGAAGCTGCCGTTTGCGAGTCTGGTGTACCTGCAAATTATAAACTGTTTGAAAACTCTGTAGTACCTTAACTGATGCATGACTTAACAACCGGCAAACCGGCCGGGCTGATCTTTAAATTTGCAACACCCATGCTGCTGGGAAATATCTTCCAGCAGCTCTACAACGTTGCCGACAGCATTATTGTCGGCCGTTACCTGGGGAAGGAAGCCCTGGCTGCTGTGGGAGCCTCCTTTCCTCTGATTTTTATGCTGGTCTCCTTTATCATCGGCGTGTCTACCGGCAGCACCATCATCATAGCACAGTACTTCGGAGCCAAAGACCTTGCGAAAGTAAAAAAGGCCATCGATACCATGAACATCTTCCTGTTTTTTGCCGCCATTGTTGTCGGCATTATCGGCATAGCTTTCAGCGCACCGATTTTCAGGATGATACGTCTTCCCGAAGAGGTAATACCGCAGGCCTCTCTCTATATGAGCGTCTACCTTTCGGGAATTCTCTTCTTTTTCGGTTTCAACGGCACCAGCGCCGTCCTCCGCGGACTCGGGGATTCGAAAACTCCGCTCTACTTCCTGATTATCTCAACCGTTACCAATATCTTTTTTGACCTGCTTTTTGTGGTCGTCTTCAAGTGGGGGATCGCCGGTGCTGCCGCTGCTACCGTGCTGTCACAGGCAGGTGCTTTTATAACCCTCGTTCTGTATCTCAACCGCCGTCATCCGGTAATCAATCTGTCGTGGCGAAAAATGGAATGGGACCGGGAAATCTTCAGGACCGGTATTCGCATCGGTGTGCCTACCGGTTTTCAGCAGACGTTTGTCTCGCTGGGAATGCTCGCCCTGCTCAGGATTGTGAACGACTTCGGTACCGATGCAGTAGCTGCCTACAGCGTTGCCGGACGCATCGATAACCTTGCCGGCCTGCCTGCCATGAACTTCGGAGCAGCATTGTCGACCTATACGGGTCAGAACATCGGAGCGGGTAAACTTAAAAGGGTAGGGCAGGGCCTCAGAGTTACGCTGCAGATGTCGGGACTGCTGGCCGTGGTTTCCTCGGTACTTATCATGATATTCAGGGAGCCACTGATGACGCTCTTTACAACGGATCCGGGCGTAATAGAGATTGGAGCCCGTTACCTGCTTATAGTCAGCGGTTTTTATCTTCTTTTCTCGGGTATGTTTGTTGTTGGCGGTGTGATGCGCGGTGCCGGCGATACTCTGATCCCAATGTTTATCACCCTCTTTTCACTCTGGCTGGTGCGTATTCCCCTGGCTGCTGTATTATCAAAACATATGGGAATCGATGGTATCTGGTGGGCAATTCCCATCGCCTGGTTTATGGGACTCGTGCTTTCCTACCTCTATTACCTTACGGGAAGGTGGAAACTGAAATCGGTTGTCCGGAATCCTGAAGTTGTAAAAGTTAAAGCCGGTGAGGAAACGGGTGCACGACACGGATGGTTTCACCTTTTTCGCCGCCGTCCATAATCCGCTATTCCGTAAAAGGCAGGTATTCGTACCTCAGCCGGTAATGCTGACCGGGAGTAAACTGCCTGGGTTCCGACCTGACTTCCGACATCCGATTTCTGCCGTCGGTATCAAACGCCCGGGTTATTTCGGTTAGCGGATTGCCGGCTTCGTCCTCTTCTTTATATCGGATATTATTTCCGTTGGCGTCGTATTCCAGTATGGAAATTGTTTTACCCCTGACCGTCTCCTCCTCAATTTTCACGGGTCGTCCGCCCTCGCCTGTGGTAGTGATGCTCCTGGCAATCAGATTCCCCCTGTGATCGTACCTTTTTTCGAGGGTCACGTTGCCTGCTTCATCAAATTCGGTTACGATGCGCGTGCGCTCGTCACCACTGTTGCGAATTTCAACGGAAGATTCGGGATGCTCCGCTTCGCCGTAAGTAAACGTGCGCTCCAGCTCCTTGTTGCCAAACGAGTCGTACTCCTCTTCACGTACCAGTCTGCCGTTTTCATAGAAACGAAGAAGCTTCTCCATCTCATCGCCATCGCTGTCGTACGAAATTTTTGAGATCAGATTGTCTGCTTCATACATATATTTAATCTCATCGGGGTCGCCTTCCAGGTAATGTCTCCATTCTCTGATGATCACACCCTCGCCGTTGAATTCGCGCGTGGTACGCTCGGCAACCTCCCCGCCAATCTCCAGGATTTCTTCCACAGGTCTGCCATTTTCATAACGCGTCAAAATCCGCTCCTCCGGTTCATCGTCGCCGTGTATGGTCAGGCGCTCCGTCTCATTCCCGTCAGTATCCATGGTTACTTTGCTGATAAGTATCTCTTCCCCTTCTTCCCCGGGCAGTATCAGATTTGTCCGGTACAGATTTATCTCCCTGAATTTCTCTTTCATGGCAGGTGTTTTGAGTTTGATGGATTATTTTGCAAATAAACGCAAAACCCGTCAAACGGAGAAAGCTATTTTCCCGGACTCCGTTTTTCGCAGGCGAAATGATGCGAGGCCTATGCCGGGCTTGCCGTCGATTGCGTATCAGGCTGCAAAATTCCCGTTTCTTTTTGTAATTACAGGACTTCAACCGGCTTTCATATAGTTTCTATATGCATTAGTAAGCTTTCTGCAAGGAATTGTAATGCTTCTACCTCCGTTTGTATGTGTTCTATCAAGAATTGTAATGCTTCTGCCTCCATTTGTATGTGTTCTGAAAAGAAATGTTAGGCTTTTATCTGCATTTGTATGCCTTCTACAGGAAAAAGCAATGTTATAACCTTAGCAAAGCATCAGTGTGTTTATTTTTGTCTTCCATTTTTTCACATCTGCCTTACCGGCGTAACGATTTCATCCCGTATTCTGAAAATTTACCGGGATTGCAAAAGCATATCCCGGAATACTTCCGTACACGAAATTCAATCCAGCTATCCAATTCTGACCTACGACTTATGCGCTGAATCAATATGTTATTCCCTGTAATTTGAGAAATTGGGTTAATTTTGCGGCAATTTTCCGGTATACTGCTTTGTATTCAACAAAAATAACCGACCATGAAAAAGATTTTATTGACCTTAATTCCGGCATTACTGATGATGACAGGTTGTGTGAACAATGAAACGATTCGTTATCCTGAAACAAGGATGACCGATACGGTGGATACTTATTTCGGAACCGAAGTTCCGGATCCTTACCGTTGGCTCGAAAACGATACTTCTGCAGAAACGGAAGCCTGGGTTACAGCCCAGAATGAGGTTACCAATGCTTATCTGGCAAAGATTCCATATCGTGAACAGATACGGGAAAGGCTTACGGAGCTGTGGAACTATCCCCGTTACGGCGTTCCCTTCCATAAAGGCAACTATTATTTCTTCTTTAAAAACGACGGAATCCAGAATCAGAGTATTCTTTATATCCAGGACTCCCTTACCGGTGAACCAAGGGTATTTCTGGATCCTAACAAGCTTTCCGACGACGGAACCACTTCACTGGGAACCTACTCCGTATCCAAAGACGGAAAGTATTTTGCCTTTGCGATTTCTAAAGCTGGCTCGGACTGGAACGAAATTTACGTGAAGGAAACCGCGACCGGAGAACAGCTCAGCGATAAACTGGAATGGGTTAAGTTCTCGGGAATTTCATGGAAAGGCGAAGGATTCTACTACAGCCGCTACGACAAACCCAGAGGTGGAGAGCTTTCTTCAAAAAATGAGTACCATAAGGTGTACTACCACAAAATCGGCGATCCTCAGGACAAGGACGTGCTGGTTTATGAGAACCCCGGCCACCCTCTTCGCAACGTAGGTGCTTATGCCACGGAGGATGAGCAGTTTCTGGTACTTCAGGAAACAGAAAGTACAAGCGGAAATACGCTTTATATCAAAGATCTTTCGAAACCGGCCTCTGCATTTGTGAAAATTGCCGAAGGATTCCGGTACGATTATTACGTCGTCAGTAACGAGGGTACTACCTTTATGATTCGCACCAACGACGGAGCCCCGCGTTATCGTCTGGTAGGCGTCGACCTTAAGAATCCTGCCCCCTCGGCCTGGAAAACCATCATCCCTGAAAAGGAGGAAGTACTCGAAAGCGCGGAATTCGCCGGCGGGAAAATTATCGCCCAGTACATTCAGCATGCAGCCAGCAAGGCATTCGTTCATAATCCCGACGGCACCCTGCTGCACGAACTCGACCTCCCGGGTATAGGTACGCTTAACGGTTTCAACGGCAACCGCGACGAATCTCAGGCATTCTTCGGTTTCACCTCGTTTACGTTCCCCTCAACGGTGTATACTTACGACATCCTGAAAAACGAATCGGAAGTTCTTTATCCTGCCGGCATCAACTTCGATGCAACGCAGTTTGAAGTTGAGCAGGTGTTTTATACCAGCAAGGACAGTACGCAGGTACCCATGTTCCTCGTTCACAAAAACGGCATGGTACCCGACGGTAATAATCCCGTTTACCTTTATGGTTATGGCGGTTTCAATGTAAGCATTACCCCTTCGTTCAGTGTCAGCCGTCTGGTTTTCCTTGAGCAGGGCGGTGTTATCGCCATTGCAAACATCCGCGGAGGCGGCGAATACGGTGAAGACTGGCACAGAGCCGGAACAAAACTGTTGAAGCAGAACGTTTTCGACGATTTCATCGCTGCTGCCGAATACCTGGTGGAGAAGAATTATACCAATCCGGAAAAGATTGCCATCGCCGGAGGCTCAAATGGCGGACTCCTGGTGGGAGCCTGCATGACCCAGCGTCCCGATCTGTTTGCCGTTGCCCTGCCTGCCGTAGGTGTAATGGATATGCTCCGGTTCCATAAGTTTACCATTGGATGGGCATGGACCGACGATTACGGCTCGAGCGAGGATTCTACGCAGTTTCATTATCTGCTGGGCTACTCACCCCTGCACAACCTGAAGCCCGGTACCTGCTACCCCGCTACCCTGGTTACCACTGCCGACCACGACGACCGCGTAGTACCGGCCCACTCGTTCAAGTTTGCCGCTACCCTGCAGAAACACCAGTCGTGCAACAATCCCGCCCTGATCCGGATCGAAACCAAAGCCGGTCACGGTGCTGGCAAGCCCGTTTCAAAGATGATCGAAGAGGCCACGGATATCTGGGCCTTTACGATGTACAATTTGGGAATGAATCCTTCGTTTAAGTAATTGCCAGAAACGAAGTCAGCCCGCCTGCCCCGTTCATATCAGCAGGAATCCTGCGACGTATGCCGGGGCTGACGGGTAAAATTTAAACTAAATCAGTGCCCCGGATGACCCGCATTATTAACCACTTTTTGATTTTTTGTCTGCTGTCTGTCTTCTGCATGCAATCACGTCTGCATGCCCAGGATACCCTTCAGCCTGCATTGGCAAGCCCTGAGGTAGTGCAGCTCTCCGATTCACTGGCTACCATAAGGTTTATGCTTGAAGAGGAACGCTCGGAGAAGACCCGGATTCAGCATTTGCTCGACACAAGCATGCGTCACCTTGCCCGCTTATCAGCGGAATTGGAAAACCTGCGTGAACGCGAAACGGAACTGGAGGCATTCAACGAATCTCTGAATCGCAAAATAGTTGAACTCGGAGCGGAGCTCCATGCTAAAAATCTTTACCTGGAAGAGCAGTTAAGGCTTCAGAGGGAAAAAGAAATGCTTTTCACCGAAAAAGAGCAGATATACAAGGAAGCCGTAAACACCAGCCTCGTGGATAAGGTGAAGCTGGAAGGTCTTATTTCAGCCCGCGATACCCGCCTGGAAGGAAAAGACCGGGAAATCGGTCTTCTGCAATTGAGTATAGATGAGAAAAACCGCGATATCGACAGCAGGAATAAGGAAATTCAGAAAATAATTGCCGACAAAGCCGCCGCCGACCGACGCATCGATACCCTTCGTACCACCCTCACCGAAACCGAGAAAAATCTGGTTCGTGCAGGTGAACAACTTAAATATACCGAACTGAAACTGAAAGATTGCGAAAACCGGTATTCTACGGTGACCAACAAAAAGAAGAAAACACGCGTAGTTCAGGGTTTCGCCATCAAAGGGTACCGTACGCCCGACTTTGCCCTTGCTCCCAAAGATGCTAACAACCCCGGCGTGTATGTCATCACCAACAAAAATACCAGCGACGTGGAATTCGATTACGTAACCGGTGCCAGTTTCATGATCAAAGACCTGTCGAAACCCAATGCAAACCTGACGTACGACGCGGGCTTCTTCCTCGGCTTCGGTGGTAATAACCTGTTCAAGAACTTTTATCTGGGTCCTAACTTCAAGCTGTTCGATGTACTGCACGTTAATCTGGGGGCAAACATCCGCGAGTATGAAGCGCTGAAAGAGGGCTTTAACGTTGGCGATAAGCTCGATGCCGGTATCGCCATACCCACTACACGTGAATGGAAAATCAAGCCCTATTTCGGTCTTACGTTCGACCTCGAGCTGCTCACAATGATCGGAAAACGTTAAGAATCAGCAATTTCATCATCCCGAAAAGGCATTAATGCCCGCCTGGAACATCCGGATTCCGGAATGCTGAAGGCGGGCGTTGCATATTACCTTGCCGTTAAAAATCTGCAACTCCACTGCAGTTATAGCTTGGGGAATTACCGGTTACCGTGAAGGAATCTTCCGGCTACCTGTTCATAGGTAGAGCCGTCGGGGAACACGGCCGGGGGCCCGAATCTTGGGTCGGTGAGGAATTCATCGTCCTGCAGCGTAAGAATAAATGCCTTTAGTTCGGCCTTCTCAACCGGGGTAAGCTGTACCCCTCCGTTGGCAACATGGTGCATCAGCGGATTTACCCAGGGCGACATCTGCACATGATGCGAATAAAAATCAATCACCTCATCGAGCGTTTCAAACCGCCCATCGTGCATGAAAGGACCAGTAACGGCAATATTTCTTAGCGTCGTGGCCTTGTATGCACCCCTGTCATTTTCAAAGCCCGATATGGAAAAGCGGTCGCGCGGATCGTTAAATTCCGTGTCTTTCCCGTTGTTGTAAAACAGGTTGGTTGTAAACAGCGGATTGCCGCTGCTGCCGTGACAATGAAAGCAATCGGCACCCTCTTCGGTGGTAAAAAGTATAAACCCGTTGATTTCCTGCTGAGTAAGCTGTACCTCACCGCGCATGTAGCGGTCAAATTTTGAATTGGCGGATATCAGCGTCCGAACAAACTGTGCTATGGCACGTGCTGTATTTTCCATGCTTACAGAAGAGGAACCGAACGCTCTCTTATACAATTCGGGATAACCCGGAATCTGCTGTATCAAAGCCTTTGTACGGTTGGTGTCACCGTTCATCTCGTGGGGCGCGGTCACCCCCATCCACACCAGATCCTCGAGCCTTCGCATCCCCGGGTTTGGATTCGACGGATGTATGGATCCGTTCCAAAGGTAGCCGTTCTGATTCCATATCAGGTTTACCAATGGCAGAGGATAATGCGGAGTGTATGTACCGCTCAGCCCGAACGTATGTCCGCCTGTAAATACCGGATGGTCGTTGCCTGGCTCGAAATTCCTTGATTGTATGTGGCAGCTTCCGCAGCTCATCAGCGAATCGAATTGGGTGCGTCCCGACAAACGTCCGTCGTAAAACAGGTAGCGTCCAAGCTCAACGCCTTCAACCGTAAGAGGATTTTCTTCCGGTAGGTTCAGTTTGGTAGGGAAATAGCGCGGGATGTGCAGATCGTAAGGAACCGGCTTGTGCTCTTCCGGATCGTCGTCTCCCCCCTGGCATGAAAAAAGCAGTCCCGCCGATATGGACAGAAACAAAAAAATCAATACCGGAAAACGTTTGCGTATCCTCATAGCCGCTGACTTGAGATGCTAAAATACATAATTCTTTTGTTACAGTGGTCCGACACTGAATTTAATACGGGCGCATTTGCCTGTAAATGCTTAATTTTGCCTTTTAATCCTTTGGCCGGTAAGCTTCGGGATGAGCCGACCGGATGTACTTATATACCCCCCGGGTATTACACTCTTAATTGTTGTTTAGATGGAATTAAAAGCCGGAGACAAGGTTCGTTTCCTTAACGAAAAAGGCGAAGGGATAGTTACCCGTGTCCTTGGAAATAATATGGTTAATGTTGCTATCGAGGAAGGATTTGAAATTCCCGTTCTTGCAGCCGATCTCATAAAAATAGAACCAGGCGGTATGGCCGGACGTTTTTTCGATCGTGAGGTCAGGGTAGATTTTCCCCTAAGTGCTGCACCCACACAGGAACCTGCTGTTGTGCCTGCAACGGCACCTCAGGCCAGGGCAGAAGAGGAAGATTACGACAACAGCATCACTTCGCTCTACCGGCAGTCGGGAGCCGGAACCACAGAAGGCATTTACCTTATTTATGCTCCCCACGACCAGAAATGGCTGATGACGGGTAATCTGGATATTTATCTGGTGAATAACTCACCATACGATGCTATTTTTTCGTTCCTGCTGCGCGATAAAGGACAGGATTTTGCCGGCGTTAACTATGAAGTGATCCCGCCCTGGTCCAAAATTCTGATAGAAACCATCACCCGTGAAGATCTCGACGGCTGGTCCGACGGCATCGTTCAGGTTCTCTTTCACAGTCAGGAAACTCTGCCGGTACTCAGTCCGCTTCATGCAGCCTTTAAGGTAAAACCCGTGCGTTTTTATAAAGAGAGCAGTTACCGCGAATTCCCGCTTGCCGGTCTCAGTGCCGTGGTGCTGAATCTGGGCGATACGGCCGGGCAGATCATTATCCCCGGAACCGAAGCTCTGGTATCGGCAGTACCCGATCCGGCTGCCCGCCAGAAGATAACCGCCGCAGCTCCTCCGGCTTACATCGACAGTTACCGTACAACCCACGGAGAGGCTGAAGTCGACCTGCATATTTCTGCTTTGCGCGACAACTACTCTGAAATGTCGAACACCGAGATCCTGAAGTATCAGCTCGATCATTTCCGCCGTATGCTTGATAATGCTATTACCAACAATTACCGCAAAGTGACTTTTATTCACGGCATCGGCAACGGAACGCTGAAATCGGCCATCGTTAAAACCGTTGAAGAGTATGAGGATGTGGAGTTTCGTACGGCTTCCTTCGCCAAATACGGCAACGGAGCCGTTGATATCATCATCCACCGGTCACATTGAACCTAACGGATTGCCCGTCTGCCGGTTGTTATACCGGTATGAACCGCCATGCTTTGCAATGCGATGTTCCTCTTATTCTTACGTGTCTGCAGTTTGTTGAATCTGTTCTACGCCTTAATATCCGGGTGGTAGCAACGATGCCCCGCGTAACATGCTCAAATCCCGAATTGGGTTCGTACCCCATTGGATACCAATATTTTTTGTATCTTTGCATCAACTTAGGTCTAAGAAACGGTAAAAGCAACGTGTTCTGTCGCCCGAACTCAGGTTCGGGAGGAAAGTCGGGGCAACAAAGGGCGCCATACTTCCTAACGGGAAGGTTCCGCAGCCGGCGGAAACAGCAAGTGCCACAGAAAATAACCGTCCCGCCAAGGCGGGATAAGGGTGAAAATGTGGGGTAAGAGCCCACGGCTCAGACTGGTGACAGTCTGCGCGGGTAAACCTTATGGGTTGAAAGGCCAAATATACCGGATTGTTGTACCTCTGGTACATCAGGAGGCTGCCCGCCTCTTTCCGGGGGGTAGGCCGTTAGAGCCTGAAGGAGACTTCAGGTCGAGATAAATGACAGGAATCCCGCTTCGGCGGGACACAGAACCCCGCTTACAGCGTTGTACGGCACCGTTTTTCGGAGAGGTTGTCTCATCAGAGGCAGCCTCTTCGCGTTTTACACTCCTATTGCCTGCGGCAAATTAACCGTACAGTCCCTCGTTTTGCGTGAATTTCAGATTCAATTTACCGGCCTTTCTCTATGATTCCGTTTGTATTTCTCTATAGTTTGTCTTACTCCTGTCTAATCAGGCTGTATCCGGATATAGACAAATCATAGAGGATTCATAGAGGATTCATAGAGAAATCATAGAGCAACCATAGAGGTATCACGAAGGAATTGCTGGCGAAACAAAGAGCCGCCGGGAGTTTTTTATGCCCGCATTGCCCGCTCCCATTTACCCTGAGCCCCGGGCAGGGGCGTCAAATATCCGGCGATGGGGAAAAAAGGAAAAAAGTTTAGGATGTGCTTTCCTGCCGTGCCGTTTCCGGATTAATCATACGTACCTTTGTAACTCTAACCATAAATGGCGGCGCATGAAAATATCCTTTAAAATACCGAACACAGTTTTGGCGACTATTTTATTTCCGCTTTTGCTGAATGCACAGGATGAAATTCCCAATCCCGGTTTTGAGGACTGGAGCGGGGGAGAGCCTGTTGGATGGAACACCATCAATCAGTCCATCCTTGGCACTACATTTACCCCGGTTACCCGCGAAATGACAAATCCGCACGGAGGTACAAGCTGTGCAAAGCTGGAAACCATTACACAGAATGTTTTTCTGGTTGGCCCGGTTACCATGCCGGGTGTGCTTTCTCTTGGTGAAATCGTACTCGATATCCTGAATATGACCGGCTCGGTTGAAGGAGGTGTTCCCGTTAGCGGAGCTCCCGTTATGCTCAGGGGCTTCTACCGTTATCAGCCGGGTTTGGGCGATTCATGCGTAATTGGAATCGGTCTTTCACGATGGAACGGAACAAGCCGCGATACGCTTGCATACTCTTACCGTACCATTGGGGGAGCAACGCCTACCTGGACGGAATTTTCGGTTCCTGTTGAATATTTAATTCAGGCTGAAGCAGATACGATGAACATTATGTTTGTTTCCTCCAATCTGCTTACCGGATTTATGACAACCGGAAGCAAACTCTGGGTGGATGACCTCTGGCTTGAATACGGAACGGTTTCTGTCCAGGTAACAGGAAGGTNAGGTCGGTTTCTCTCAGAGCTTCCCCATCCCCGGAAGGCGGGCAGCTTAATGTTTTTACCCCGGGAGGCGGCACCCTTCAGTTAATATCCATCAGTGGAAATGTTCTGTATTCGGCTCCCGTGGCAGCAGGTGAAACGCTTACTACCATACCCGCCGGAGATCTGCCCCCTGCACTTTATCTGCTTCGTTTTACCGGTTACGGAGGTAATCGGCAGGTAATCAAGATTATAATTCACTAATAGTACTTCTTTACTATCCAGTGCGGCCGTTTACTCTTCGGGGTAACCCGGATGTATACTAAGTTTTTCATCCTGCCGTTAATGGTACGTGAGTTTTTAAATTTGCCCTGTTGAAAACTCCGGACATTTTGCGTAGAAGGGAAGCCCTGCACTGCGTAATTTTAAAGCCCAAACGGAATTCCGGTATGAGAAGAATTTTCATTGCTTTACCCGCCTTGTTTTTGCTCGTAATGAGCACCGAAGCCCTTGCACAGCAAACTCTTGCCAGGCAGTCACCAAATGCGGACATGTCGGCCGCTGCAGACCTTTTTAATAAAGAAAAGTATGGAGCTGTCAGGCACCAGCTTGAATCGGTTATAGCACCCGGCGATCTGCTTCAGGCATTTGATACCGAAAAGGATTACTATACATCGGTAAGTGCCGCTAACCTGCAGCACCAGGATGCTGCAGCCCTGCTCAACGATTTTCTTGAAAAATATCCCGAAAACACCCGGACCAGTCAGGTATGGTACCAACTGGGCAATCTGTATTTCCGGAACAACAGCTTCCGTAGTGCCCTGGAGGCTTTTAACAAGGTTGACCGTACCGGGATGAATGCTGAGGAGATTGCAGAATTTACCTTCAAACGGGGATACTGCTTTTTCAGGCAAAACGATAACGACAAAGCCGCCGATGCCTTCTATACGGTTAAAGACCGTCAGACCCGGTACACGGGACCGGCAACGTACTATTATGCACACATCATGTACAGCGACGGGAAGTACGAAACTGCCCTCCGCGATTTTGAACGGCTCCGCAACGATGAAACATTCAAAGGCGTCGTTCCCTATTACATCATCCAGATCTATTACCTGCAGAACCGCTACGATGAAATGCTGGAGATGGCACGCCCCTTCATGGATGCACGCCGCAATAAACGAACCAATGAGATTCTCAGACTTGTCGCCGATGTGCAGTACCGCCGCGGAAATTATACCGAAGCCATTAACCTGCTCGAAGAATACCGCCGTACCTCCCGCAGCCAGTTCAGCCGTCAGGAAAGTTATATCCTTGCCTATTCGTATTACATCAGCGGCAACTATGCAAGTGCTATCCCCGAATTTCAGCAGGTGGCCAACGATACCGATGAGCTTGCGCAAAATGCATGGTTTCACCTGGGCGACAGTTATCTGAAAACATCACAGAAACAGTTCGCCTCCAATGCATTCCTGTCGGCATGGAAAATTCCTGTCCGGAACAGCCTGGCTGAGGAAGCTTTATTCAACTACGCCAAACTCTCGATTGAGCTCTCATACAATCCGTACAACGAAGCCATCAGGGCACTTCAGCAATACCTGACCGAATACCCTTCTTCTCCCCGCCGCGACGAAGCATATACCTACCTTGCAAGTTTGTATATGGTGACGCGCAACTATCGGGAAGCCCTGGAAACACTAGAAAATATCAAAAAACGCACTCCTGCCCAGAACGAAGTGTATCAGAAGATCACGTACTACCGCGGACTTGAGTTTTTTGCCGATAACCAGTATGCCGATGCTGCCGCTATGTTTGTAAAGTCGCTCGACAACAAAACCGATGAACAGATTGCCGCCGGTGCCGCGCTATGGGCAGGCGAAGCATACTACCGCCTGGCACAATACGACAAAGCTGCAACCTATTACCGGACGTTTGAGAATTCGGCAGGAGCTAAAAATCATCCTTACTACGCTTCGGCAGCTTACAATCAGGGCTATGTGCTGATGAAACAAAAGAATTATTCCCAGGCCCAGCAGTCGTTCACCCGGTATATCGCATCCCGTCCGTCCGATCAGCGTATGCTCAACGATGCCCGCCTCAGGCTCGGCGATACCTATTTTATGCAGCGAAAATATTCAGATGCACAGTCGCAGTACGAGCAGGTGATCGGCGCAAGGGCTGCGGATGCCGATTATGCTCTGTTTCAAAATTCTATTATCCAGGGCATTAACGGAAGCCTTGACAGAAAAATAAGTACTCTGCAAAAACTGCTGTCCGATTATCCACGTTCCACTTTTAACGACGATTCCCGTTTTGAAATCGGGCAGGCACAACTGATGCTGCACCGGAACGAAGATGCTTTGCAAAGCTTCCGCAAACTTATATCCGATTACCCGCACTCAAGTTTCGTAAAACGGGCTCTGCTGAATTCAGGATTGGTATACTACAATACCAACCGCGAAACGCAGGCTCTGGAAACCTTCAAAAAAGTGGTGAAGGATTATCCTTCTACCCCTGAAGCCCGCGAAGCCCTTGCCGTAATCAAAAATATTTATGTGGACATGAATAAAATTGACGAATACGTCGATTTTTCCAAAGACATACCGTTTGCCAACATCACCCGGTCCGAACAGGATTCGCTCACTTATCTGGGAGCCGAAAACCGCTATGCCACAGGCGACTGTGTAGCTGCTGTTTCCGGTTTTGCATCCTATCTGCAGAAATTTCCAAACGGCATTTTTGCACTAAACGCACATTACTACAAAGCCGACTGCGAAAGCAAAGCAGGAAGACATGCCGAGGCTCTTGGCGATTATGAATACATCCTCTCGAAGCCGCGCTCGCGCTTTACCGAAAATTCAGCACGCCAGGCGGCAGTCATACTGTTCAGGATGAAAGAATACACGAAAGCCCTTCCGATGTATGAGCGCCTGGAAGAGAGCGCCGAAAATCCGGATAACCTTCAGGAGGCTTACCTGGGACAGATGCATTGCAATTATCATATGGGCAACTACGGCATTGCATATCAGAACGGGCAGAGAGTGCTGGGGATTGACAGGCTTTCGGCCGGAATCGCAGCTGAAACGCATCTTATCATGGGTAAGTCGTCGCTGGCGCTTCAGCGTAACGAAGCTGCCCGGTCCTCCTTCAGCGAAGTGCTGAAACTCTCGCAGGGTGAAGCCGCCGCCGAAGCATTATTCAACCTTGCTGCCATCAGTTACGATCTTCGCGATTATAAAACGGCCGAAGAGCAGATCTTCAAACTGTCGGGAGATTTTGCTTCTTACGATTACTGGGTTGCGCGCTCGTTTATCCTGCTGGCCGATGTATACGTAAAAACAGGAAACGTATTCCAGGCAAAACAAACTCTGCAGAGCATCATCGACAATTACGATGGGGAGGATCTTCGTAAAGTAGCATCCGAAAAGCTGGCACAGATCGGCCGTGAGGAATCCAAAGGAAAACCTGCCGGCAATAAATTCGACGATGAAGAGGGAATAATTATCCGTTAACGAGCCCAAAGAAATGAAACGCTGTTTGACTATGACGACAATAAATAATTTCCGGAATTCGAAGTGCCTGTTTTATTTTTCGCTCCTGGTTTTGGGGCCGGTACTTTTTTTGAGCACCACGGGCGTTTTTGCCCAGGGAATCAACGAACAGGTTACGGTGGTCGGATCCTACGAGCCTTCCATACCCGATGTAAGCAAAATCAACATAAGCCCGGCACCCTCCGAATCGGAAGTTAAGTTGCCGGTCATCAGCTACAATATAAGCCCGGTTCAGCAGGAAGTTGCCCTAAGTCCCGAAGAGATTCCAGCCGTAAAGCTGGTTGGCGAGCCCCAGAAAACCCTGTTGCGTAATTACATAAGAGCCGGATTCGGTAATTATACCACACCCTATGCCGAATTCTGGGCCAATTCGTTGCGGTCAAAATCGCACAGTCTGGGAGTACATCTGATAAATCTGGCTGAACTGCAGGGCCGCAAGTTTCTGGATGAGCATACCCTGAGCGCAGGCGTCAGCTTTAAACGCAATGTGGTGCACCACTATGGGTTCGATCCCGGCGATTTTGAGCTTATGATGAAAGACGATCAACTCAAGCAGCACTTTAACCGTTTTGGTGCCAGCGCAGGAATTCAGTCGAATTACTCCGGTAACGACAGGCTAAACCATAAGGCATTACTGGCTTTTAAAAATACTTCCGACCGCTTCAACACCCGGGAATCTTCGGTTTCTCTGCTTGCTTCTGCCGACAAACGCTTTGAAGTCCTTGATTTTACCGATGAACAGCAGATAGGATTGGATGCACGACTGGAATTTACCGGTTATAAGGATTCAACCTTAAGCCAGGCAAGTACCATTGTTAGTCTGAAGCCATATATCGGAACCACTTTCAACGAATACACCATCAGGGCAGGAATTGATCTGTCTTTTCAGGGCGATTCCGTTTCTAAAGCCTATATGTTCCCGTTTGCTGAGGCCCGCCTGAGCATTGTGGATGAAGCCCTGGGCGTTTATGCCGGTATTACCGGTGGCCTCGAACGTAAAGGCTTTGACAGGCTGGCCGCTGAAAATCCGTTCATTCAGTCGGTACTTCCTCTCCGGTATACACGGGAGAAGTTTATCTTTTACGGCGGAGCCAACGCCAGAGCAGGCAAACGCTTCAATTTCTACGCATCGTTTCGTGCAGGGATGGTCGATAATGCCGTATTTTTTGTTAACGACTTCAGCGTGGAGCCCTATAACCGGTTTACCCTGGTTTACGACGACGGAAGTATGGTAGCCGGCCGCCTGGAAGCCGAATTTGTGTCCGTGGAGAAAATCCGGATCAAAGCATTTGCGGCATTTGAAAAGTGGGATCTGAAACACGAAGAAAAAGCCTGGCATAAACCCGGAACCACGCTTGGTGCCGAAGCAGCATATAACCTTGGCGATAAAATCCTGGCTCGTGCAACGGTCACCGCTGCCGGTAAACAGTATGCCCGTTTGTCGGGTGGTGAGACAAACAGCCGGCACTACGAAACGGTGAAAGGCTATACCGACCTGAGCTTTGCCTTCGAATACCGCTATACCCGTCAGCTTTCTGCTTTCCTGAATCTCAACAACGTACTTGGTTCGCGGCAGTATCATTGGTATAACTATCCCGGCTACCGTTTCAACCTGCTGGGAGGTATTGCCTATTCGTTCTGAGTCCGGCAGAAACCAGACGCCCGGTTTAGAATTTACCGGGCTTTACCTTTTTCTCAGGGCCGGAAGTTCTGGCATGGTATCATTACATCAGGTATTGAATTGATATTTAATCGTTTGGCAAATTTTATTCGCGCTAACGGGCGCCATATTCCGACAATTGTGCGTTTTGTTGATAACTTCCGGTTTTTCCTCTTCGGAATACGGAATTCGTATTAATAAAAATGCTAACTTTGCTCATTAACTAAAAACCACTATTTTACTGAATATGAGTGAATTAAATAATGGCGCCGCCACGAATGGCAATGGTAATGGCAATGGAAACTACACAGCTGAAAATATTCAGGTACTTGAAGGTCTGGAAGCAGTTCGTAAACGCCCTGCGATGTACATTGGCGACATCAGTTCAAGGGGCTTGCATCACCTGGTGTATGAAGTAATTGATAATTCAATTGATGAGGCGCTGGCCGGTTATTGCGACGATATCCGGGTTTATATACATACCGACAATTCCGTAACCGTTTCCGATAACGGAAGGGGTATTCCTACGGATATGCATGAGAAAGAAAAGCGTTCGGCACTCGAAGTTGTTATGACTGTGCTGCACGCCGGCGGAAAGTTTGACAAAGGTTCCTACAAGGTATCGGGCGGACTCCACGGTGTTGGTGTTTCGTGTGTAAATGCGTTGTCTTCCATGCTCAAAGTTACGGTCTTCCGGGAAGGGAAGGTCTTTGAACAGGAGTACTCCGTTGGGAAACCTCTCCATCCTGTGAAGATAGTGGGTGAAACCGATAAAACAGGTACCACGGTTCATTTCCGGCCCGATAATTCCATATTCACTACCGTAGTTTACGATCTTGAGATCCTTAGTTCCCGCCTCCGCGAACTGGCATTCCTCAATAAGGGTATCCGCCTTTCCATTACCGACGAGCGCGATACGGATGAAAATGGCAATCACATTCACTATTCGTTCTATTCTGAGAACGGTCTGCGCGATTTTATCGAATACCTCGACGGTATGCGCGAAAAGCTGATGCCGGAGCCCATCTACATTGAAGGTGAAAAGAACGATATTCCGGTGGAGATCTCCATGCAATACAATACAAGTTTTGCTGAGAATATTCACTCCTACGTAAACAACATCAACACCCACGAGGGTGGTACCCACCTGGCCGGTTTCCGCAGGGCTCTTACCCGTACCCTGAAAGCCTATGCCGACAAATCGGGAATGCTGTCAAAGCTTAAATTCGACATCAACGGCGACGATTTCCGCGAAGGACTTACAGCCATTATCTCCGTGAAGGTTCAGGAACCGCAGTTTGAAGGTCAGACAAAGACCAAGCTCGGAAACAACGAAGTAATGGGCGCAGTAGATGCCCTGGTGGCAGAACTGCTCTCATACTACCTCGAAGAACATCCCAAGGAAGCCCGTACCATCGTTAATAAAGTTATACTGGCCGCAACGGCACGACACGCCGCCCGCAAAGCCCGCGAACTGGTTCAACGGAAAAATGTATTGTCTGGCTCCGGACTGCCCGGAAAACTGGCCGACTGCAGCGAGCGCGATCCGGAGTTGTGCGAACTCTACCTGGTGGAGGGCGACTCGGCAGGTGGTACCGCAAAACAGGGACGCGACCGACGCTTCCAGGCCATTCTTCCATTGCGGGGAAAAATCCTCAACGTGGAAAAAGCCATGCAACACAAAATCTTCGACAGCGAAGAAATCAAGAATATCTATACTGCACTTGGAGTTACGATAGGCACGGAAGAAGACAGCAAGGCATTGAATCTTGCAAAATTAAGATACCACAAAATAGTAATCATGACCGATGCCGATGTCGATGGAAGTCACATCGCCACCCTCATTCTTACCTTCTTCTTCCGCTATATGCGCGAACTTATCGATAACGGCTATATCTACATCGCCACTCCTCCGCTATACCTGGTAAGAAAAGGAAATACCGAACGCTATTGCTGGACGGAAGAGGAACGCATTGCCGTCGCTGCCGAGCTCACCGGGAATGGCAAGGAAAGTTCGGTGCATGTTCAGCGCTATAAAGGTCTTGGAGAAATGAACTCCGAACAGCTCTGGCTGACAACCATGAATCCGGAGTTCCGGACCCTGCGCCAGGTAACTATTGAAAATGGTACCGAAGCCGACCGCATTTTCTCTATGCTGATGGGCGATGAAGTTCCTCCGCGCCGTGAATTTATCGAGAAAAATGCGAAATACGCGAAAATTGATGTTTAATGCATTCCCTTATCAAAAAAACCGGAGCAGATAACTCCGGTTTTTTTGTAGATGGAAGGATTGTATTGGTAACGTTGTAAAATGACAGATTTATCAATCCGGGTGCAGTCGGGGCTGGTGCAGGTCTATATCGATTATTTCAAAATCCGGTACGATACGCCGATTCGTAACCTTACCCCGGACCAGTCGACCCTGACCGGCTCTCTTTTTTCGTTCTGTAGATAGGCTTTGCGGTTTTCCGACCATCTCAGCCGGCTTGGGATGTTGTATTCATACCCGAAAAGCATTTCCATGCGTATTCTGTCGTTCAGGCGGTAATACGCTGTAAGTGCCGCCTCTCCGTAGAGATTCAGTGAAACAAAAGTCATCGCCTCCTGGTATTCATATACCGTGGTTATTTCAAAACGTTCATCGATATCGTACCGGCTTGAGGTCAGTCCGCCTCCTACGGCGAAATGCGTTCCCCAAGCCTCTCCGCTGATAACAGGTACGCGATACTGCAAACCAGAACGCAGACCTTTTAGTTGCATGCTCAGCCGGTAATAACCCGAATAGTCCGCATAATAGCTGCGGGCTCCGGTATACTGGTAACTGATGTCGGCTGCAATCTCTGAAAAGTCCAGCATATCCACTGACACAAATCCGGAAAACGTATAATATCCGGGGAATGCAGCGGTTTTCGATAATACGGGCAGCTGGGGATTACCGCCGATTTCATCCTGCAAGGCTTTTAGATTTTCTAAACTGTAGGATCCGTACCCACCGTAAAAGCCAAATCTTACTTCCTGTGCATGCGATTGAAAAACTGCTGCGTAAAGCAGCAAAGCCACTATTGTTACGAGTGCTTTCGTCATGGCAGGTAAGGAGTTATATCAAAAACATATCCGGAATTGGAAAACAACCGGTTGTTATAAAGCTGCGGCATTGAATCGGTACTTGGAACTTTCAGCACAATTTGCCAGGTACCGGTGTCCATCACATACAAGTTGGTATAATCGGTAAGCAACAGGTATCCGCTTTCCGGATCTATGTTGCGAAGGACACATTTGCCGGGTAATTGTACGGATTGAATCAGACTGAAGTCGTGCGGGTTTCTGAGCTCCAGTACCGGAGATTCCTCAAGCGTGAGAAAGAGCCTGTCCTGATTCAGATCGTCAAACATGGCCGATTTATAGGACCGCTGATCCCGGTATGCAGTTTCAAAGGCGTTGTTCTCTATATTGTAGAGCCAGATCCCGTTTCGGGTGACAATTACGCACCGATCGCCGGCGGGAGCAGTGGAGATACAGGCCCATTTACTGTAATACGGATAGTCTTCAATATCTAGTGTTGCAGTAATTTCACCCGTACTCAAATCGATCATGGTGTAGTCCCCGTCCAAAATTAAAGCAGCAGTATTTTCCGACGTTAAGCAGAAATGATCCGAATTGGCCGTTGGTGTGCCGTAAGGTATGATGGTGGGATTTGTCAGCTGCCGGTCTTCGAAGAGGTAGATCGCCTGTCGTGCGGCAACGCCAACCCTGGTTGAATTGGGCGGACAGTCAAAAATCGCATCGTACAGCAGATTTGGAATAGGGTAGGCTGCTGTTGCATTCAGACTGTAAATGTCAAAGGTCTTCATGTCGTTATACACGGAAGTGTAGAACACCTTTTCTATGGGGTTATAGGCATAAACCGGCCAGTTTGGTGCTACGTATTCGCCGAGACCGAAGTCGGTATACGTATTCGGGTAATATAATTCTTTGCATTTGTCTGTATTTATTGGCTTACTGGAAAGGCTGTACTGTCCCCATCTCCCAAAGCCGGGCTGAGCTACGGTAATGCTGGTGTCGGTTGAACTGTCGAGATAAACAGCAATGGGAGAGTTCGATTTTGAAAGTGTGTAATGCGTCGGATATCCTGTTCTGTTCCATGTAAATGTTACACTGTCCAGATTCGTGTATGTGGCCACAGGAACCGGCGGTTCGCGATTAATCTGCAGCGATGTGTAGCTTGTTGATGCGGATGTGGTATATACGGTTTGGTAGAGTGAGTAGTTGACTTCCCCGCAGGTATAGCAGCTGTCGGTATATTGTCCCGGGTGTCTGGGATTGAAATCCCTGCCGGAAGTAGTATACTGGTAGCTCCTGTTGAAGCGGAGCGACTTCATGTTGAAATTGGATGAAGGCTGCCATCGGATTCGGAGGAATCCGTTTTCGTCGGTATCTGCCGTCATCTGAAGATACTCGGCATTTCTGGTGTCGATCAGTGCCACCCATTCCCGGGTTCCGGCGTAGTATTCGTACCCCGATAAATCGGCCAGGCTGCCGCTGCCGGTTGAAGTGAACATGTTGACCGAAAGTTTGTAAACACCTGGACTGTAATCAAATGGATTAATTTCAATATCCCCTGTTGCGTTGGATAATTCCCAGCGATCATCTGCCAGCAACATCTCACCAGCATGTATCTTTTGTCCGAAGGCACTCAGTTTGTAACTAAGCAAATGCCTGTTGAACAGAAATAAGGTATCGCCCGAATTCATCAGATCGATATGCAAAGGATAGTAGGGAGCAGGAGGGTCAACATGTGTAATTTCATCATCAGTCAGCGGATATTCACATGAAATCATTGCCATCAGAAAAATAAGAACCGGTAACAGGATTACGGCTTTATCCCGGACTGAAGAAAAATGTATAGTAGGGGTCATTTAATTATATAATTGAAAATCAGTATAATAAGTATTGATATGGATAACCCGGATTTTCAACTTTGTTTTACTATGCAGTGAACACTGACTTTCAGTAACATTAAAAATCCGGATTTGTCCCCCTCCGTTTCTTCCCGCAACTAAATTAGCTTTATTATTCTGTATACAACACATGTGTAAAAATATAATTTTTCCCGAAGCTTTGGTATACGGATTTTGGATGAAATAATTGTTAAATAATAGAAAATCAATGGTATATAAAGTATTGAGATGAATATTATAACAATCCCCGAATGACGCTGACTGGTGGCTGGCAGTTACATTCCGGGGATTTCACTCGATGAATACGTCCAAGAATGGCACGGAATTTTCAGATAGCCCGCTGTCGAACCTAAAGTTATTTGTCAAATAAAAATTTCAAACCATGAAACCAAAAGTCATTATTGTTGCATTCTTTTTACTTTTTACCACTTCATTTGCCCTGCAGGCGCAGAACTATACCACGGCCCTCGGAGCACGCCTTGGTTTTTTTAACGGTATTACACTAAAACATTTTGTAGGCAGTTCAAACGCCATCGAAGGTATTGCAACATTCCGTTGGGGCGGACTTGCGATCACAGGACTTTACGAGTGGCAGAAGCCCATCAAGGGAGCTCCCGGTCTCGATTATTTTCTGGGATTTGGCGGGCACGTTGGAGTGTGGGATAATGACCGTTACTACTGGCCCGACAACAATCGCCGCGACGGACGTTTTGCTATCGTCGGCGTGGACTTCATTGCCGGACTTGAATACACCTTCAGAGAAGTACCGTTTAATCTCGGCCTTGACTGGAAACCGGCATTCAACCTGATTGGCGACCGCCACTGGTGGGGCGATGGTGCAGCCCTCTCGATACGATATACTTTTTAGATTATCTCAGGAGGGATAATTTCAGGGCAGAGACTGTCGCAATGGCAGAATCTGCCTTTTTTTATGGTCTACTTTGTTTAAGCAGCCATTCATAAAGCTCCGGATTGTTGTAGGTCTCCGTCCAGCTGTCGTGGCCGGCACCGGGATATATGGTAATCCGGGCATTGCCTCCGGCATCCTGCAGAATCTTAATCATTTTTGCAGTTTCGGTTACCGGCACCACGTCGTCGGCTGCCCCGTGAAACGCCCATACGGGCATGGATTTCAATTCATCCGCCCTGCGCGGATAGTTGCGGTCTATCCTTCCGCAAACCGGCGCAATTGCTGCAAAATATCCGGGATATGCCATCGCCAGATCCCAGGTTGCCCAGCCGCCCATGCTCAGACCGGTTACATATACCCTGTGTTCGTTCACACGGTATCGCGATGCAATATCCTTCACCAGCGCATACAAGGTTTCAGCATCCCAGTCGCGTTTGTCAGGGCATTGGGGCGACAGTATGATAAACGGGAATTTTTGCCCCTGCTCAGCCAGTTTGGGAGGTCCGTGAACCTTAACTTTTTCCAGATCATTGCCGCGTTCACCCGAACCGTGAAGAAAAACCAGCAAAGGCCACTGTTGCTCTGTCTGTAAGGCATATCCTTCGGGCAGGTACAACAGGTAGCCGATATCAACGCTCCTGCTGATCTCAGCGGCGAAGGATCCGCCCTGCTGCTGGGCATGCAGGGTCAGTGAAGGCAATGCAATCAGTAAAAGAAAAAGTATTCTCTTCATTTGTTCTCTGTAACGATGTGTATTAATCAAAGAAATTCCACGATACTCCGAACCGGAATCCCCGGTCGGCCATCGGATAGTGCGGCACCATAAAATAGTTGTACCCGTTAAGTCCGGCATTAACATGTTCCATCACGAGAAACATGCGGGCCCGTTTCACCCTGAGGTTGATGAATGCATCCACGTACGGATAACCTCCGGTTTCAACGGTGTTCTGAAGGTAATAGGATCGGAGTGCCGGCATATAGGCGTCCGCCATAAAAGCTGTATTGTACATGGCCGAAAGTCCCGTCTGCAGATGCAGTGCCCGCTTGAACAGCGCCACCGTATACGTGGCCGAAAAACGTGCTGCCAGATCGGGAACCCTGATCGCTTCCGCATTGGCGGAATTCTGCCAGACGGCATATGCATGCAGTCCGAACGGTCCAAGCCCTATATCGGCCTGCCCGTAAAGCTGTGTAACCTGGAAAGCAGCATTTTCCCTTGTTGGCAGAGCGTTTTCATCCAGATATACCCATCCTTCGAGATTGTAAAAGTTGAATCCGGCCTTCAGATGCTTGCGGCTGTACATTACCTTTCCACCCAGAATGGTTTGCTGCCCGAAACTGTTTTCCCATCTGAAATGGTTTGACTGATAATATTGGAAGAAATAGTCGGGCTGAAGAGCATCCAGCGAAAGCGAAGCATGCAGATTTCCCCAGGACGCCGAATTGTCGAATGCCGGAAGAGTAAGCATGGCGGTAATTCCCTTATCGCCTTTAAACGGTGCGCCGTTTGTCATCCAGATCTTCCCTTCGGCGCGGGCAACTCCAAATGCATTTGCCGAAATATACCCGAACGTCGTAAGGCGGTTGAACTGCTTCTTAACCGTGGTATCGTATTTAAAGGTAGTGAAAGTGTGTTCAATCCCGCCTCTGACCACAATTGCCTTTTCGCTGCCTCTGGCTCTTCCAATTCCGCCTTCCACAGCAAATTCGTTGGTGAATTCATGGAAGAAAAGGGAATCGAAGGTTTTTGTGCTGTCGGCATAGATGGCAGGATAGTATCCGCCTTTGGGATTCTTATCGGTATAGAGGGAGGCATTCCGGCTGTAGGTAAAGGTATGGCGTATGAAATTTGTACGTCCCGGATCGAAGTACAAAGGGTTTTCACGGCTTGCAATTTTCATGGTGTCGGCTTCTCCTTGCTCAATATCCGTGAGGGTATCGTTGCCAATCCGGCCGTTTTTCCGAAAAAAATAATAATACTGCGAGACCTGGAATCCGTTTTCTTTAATCAGATTTTCAGCATTGGGGAGCCTGACGGCAATACGCTGACGATCGGGCTCCTGATTATCCGTGAAAACGGTATCGTATACTATTCCCCCGTTTTCCCTCCATCTCAGGCGGTTGCTGTGGTAATTGGCAAGTACCGCGTACCTCTCGCTGCCGGAAATATACTGTGACTGCAAGGCTACCGAAACATTGTCGGACTTCTGCCGGGTGTACAATCCCAGCGAATTTATAATGCGAAGGTCGATGCCCAGACTCAGGCCCCGCATTACCTGCTGACTGTGGGTAACGTTGAAAAGCTGCTCCTTTCCGTTGCCGAAACTGTAAGCAACGTTGGAATACGGCGCAAACGTCCGGTAATACGGTATGTTTTCATTCAGAAGGAAGTAATTGCTGAAGTAGAAAGGAGTAAAACGGAAACCCGGCTGCACGGTGTGTCCGAATATTAAATTCTTATATGCGAGTCCGATGTTGCCGTTCACGGCATAGATGCGATCAAAGCCTTCCAGGGGATCGTAAAAGTTAAAGCCGGTCAGCAGGGTGTCGATGGCGGACTTTAATTCAGAACCCTGCCAGCGCTGACTGGCATGGTAGTAGTGAACGCTGGCAGTATCCGGCGAACGCTGTTCTTCTTTCCCTCCACCCGTTTCCTGAGCATTCAAACCCTCTATTAGGGCAAGAAACAGTATTAAGGTTAGCCTGAGTTGACACATAAAGCTGATTTGCGATTGCAAAGATAGAATAACACCGCTTAATTCACGGCTCGAAAGCCATTTATTCCTTCTGCACGGACTGTTTAGCCGGACAGCGGATTTGTTTTGTCTATTCTGCACCGCCGGCATCAACAGCTTCGTGATTTCGTTACCCTGATCCGCTCTTGAAAACTTTCGTTATCTTTGATTCTTCATCCAAAAAATCCGTCGCCATGAAGCTGTTTCGTTGGGTTATGCCGGTTCTGATCCCGTTTTTTTTGTGGTCATGCAATGGAAAAAGTGAAAAGAAAAACGCCGAAAGTATGGAATCATTGTCTAATAAGATAGTTGTTTATCAGGTATTTACACGTTTATATGGAAATACCAACACTACCAATAAGCCCTGGGGTACCATTGAAGAAAACGGGGTAGGGAAGTTCAACGACATTACCGGTAAAGCCCTAAAAGAAATCCGGGCGATGGGTGTTACACACATTTGGTATACCGGCGTTCCGCATCATGCCGTAATCCGGGATTATACTGCTTATGGCATCACCAACGACGATCCGGATGTGGTTAAAGGGCGCGCCGGCTCACCCTATGCGGTGAAGGATTATTATAACGTAAACCCCGATCTGGCCGTTGACCCCGCCAAACGCCTCGAAGAGTTCCTCGCCCTCGTCAACCGCACCCACAGCCACGGGATGAAGGTGATTATCGACATCGTACCCAACCACGTTGCACGGCACTACAAATCCCTCTCAAATCCTCCGGGCACCGAAGATTTCGGTGCATCCGACGACACATCGGTGGAATACGCCCGCGACAATAATTTCTACTATATCCCGGGACAAGCTTTTAAAGTTCCCGTTTTTCCCGAATGGTACAAACCCCTTGGCGGAGAACCGCACCCCCTGGCCGACGGGAAGTTTGATGAATATCCCGCGAAATGGACCGGCAACGGATCGCGGCAGGCGCAACCCGATTTCAACGACTGGTATGAGACCGTGAAGGTAAATTACGGCATAAGACCCGACGGAAGCAGGGATTTCGATACTCTGCCCGCTGGATTTGAACATAAGTCAGCCGCCGATCATTTTGCCTTCTGGCAGGATAAAGACGTTCCGGACAGCTGGAAGAAATTCAGGGATATTACCCTCTACTGGGTTAATCTGGGCGTCGACGGATTCCGCTTCGATATGGCTGAAATGGTACCGGTAGAATTCTGGAGCTATATGAATTCAGCCATCAAAAATGTCAGGCCCGACGCCTTCCTCCTGGCCGAAGTGTATAACCCCTCGCTTTACCGCGATTACATCCGCAAAGGGAAGATGGACTACCTTTACGACAAGGTGGAGCTGTACGATACGCTGAAAAACATTATTCAGGGGCACGGTTCTGCGGATCATATTGCCGCTATTCAGGCCGGTCTTGCCGATATTGAGCATCATATGCTTCATTTCCTTGAGAACCACGATGAGCAGCGTCTGCCAAGTCCTGCCTTTGCCGGAAATGCCCTGAAAGGCAAACCCGCCATGGTGCTCAGCGCCACCATCAGCACATCGCCTACCATGATTTATTTCGGTCAGGAAGTGGGAGAGAAAGGGGAGGAGAATGCCGGCTTCGGCAGCGAAACACGCACAACTATATTTGACTACCAGGGAGTTCCGGCCCATCAGAGATGGATGAACGGAGGTTCTTTCGACGGCGGACAGCTGAGCACGGAGGAGAAAAATCTGCGCGATTTCTACACCAGGCTGCTCAACTTCTCCATCAGCAGCCCTGCCCTTATGGGGAATTACATGGAACTCCACTCCCACAACCGCATGCACAGCCCCGGATATTATGATAAAGGATTTGCATTTGCCCGCTGGTGTGATCGGGAGCATCTGCTGGTTCTGGTGAACTTTAAGGACTGGGTTGCCGATGAATACGAACTGTTGCTGCCGAAAGAACTGACGGATGCATGGAATCTGAAAGACGGAACCTACAGATTTAAGGATCAGCTCTACGGCGAAAGATCCTTCGACCTGATGGTTGAAGATCGTACAGGAAAGGTGAAAATAGTTTTGAATCCGCTTGAATCGCTGATTCTGAAGCTGGAAAATTAGCCTTACGGATGCAATCCGGGCGTCAGCCGGATTTCAGGTTTATGCCTGACGCCGGTATAGTTTTATCGGATATTTTAACTGAACTGCCTGCCATGATGGATTCACAAATACTCATTCAGCTTGTTACCATGCCTATGCCGTTTGGAAAATACAAGGGCACATTGCTTTGCAACTTGCCGGTTTCCTACCTCGAATGGTTTGAGCGTAAGGGCTTTCCGGAAGGCCGGCTCGGCATGTTGCTGCATACGGCATATGAGATAAAACTTAACGGACTTGAGTATCTGCTCGAGCCAATCCGGAAAAACCACCGGCCATGAAGCCTGCTTCGCTCCATTTGCTGAAAAATGAACTATCGGCTATACCTCAGAAAGAGCTGGTACAGTTTTGCCTTAGACTGGCCAGGTATAAGGTTGAAAACAAGGAGCTTCTGTCGTATCTGATTTTTGAGGCCGCAGATGAAGCGGCATACGTGAACTCGGTAAAAAATGAGATCGCTCTTGCTTTCGGTGAAATCAATACCAACCACAGCTATTACTTGCGAAAAAGCATCCGCAAAATCCTCCGGAGTTTGAATAAGTACGTTCGCTTTTGCGGTTCAAAACAGGCAGAGGCAGAACTGCGCCTGTACTTTTGCCGGACCATGAAAGATTCCGGACTGCTAATGCCCGGTGTTACCTCCCTTAATAATATTTATGCTGGTCAGCTTTCCAAAGTTCGCAGCGTACTCCCCGCTCTGCACGAAGATCTGAGACACGATTATCTGGAAGAAATCCGATCGCTTTGAAGAATCCGTAAATCCGGCTAACCCTGCAGCTTTTTGCCAATATAGTAATCTGCAGAAAATCTGCCAGGACCTGCCAGCAGAATTGTAAGATACATGCTTAAATACATCAATGCGGGTTCTTTCGAGCTGAAGGGATCGCCGGCATGGGCATAAAAAGCTGCAACAAGCATGGTAACGATGAGTGGAATTGTACTCATTCTGCTCAAAAATCCCGCCAACAGCATCAGAGACATTCCGGCTTCCGCAAAAATGGCAAGCGAAAGACCAAATTCGGAACTTCCTAAAACAGCAGGAAATTTTCCGGAAGCAGCGATCGCAGAAAAGTTTATAATCTTTGGTATTCCGTGGGTTAGCATCATACTTCCGGCAGCAATGCGCAAAACTAAAAGTCCGAGGTCGGTATGGCTTCCCGTACGGGTATTAAATATTGTTTTTAACATTTTATGAACATTTGAGGCATTTTAAACAGATAAAGGCGCTCAATGTTCAGTGTTTATAAGGCTTTCACGTATTTTAACATCTCCGGAAGCAATATTTTCAAAATTCATTCTATGCCTTATTTTTGCTGATGTTTTTAACCTAACACCACATTAACACATGAAAAAAAACAGTTTGATCTTGCTGCTGGTACTTCTGGCATCGGGGGCTTTTGCCCAGAATGTGCAACTGCATTACGATTTTGGTAAGGATCGCGGTTATCCAACCACTACGGTTGAAATGTTCAGACCCGACAAATGGGGTTCGACCTTTTTCTTCGTAGATATGGATTACAACGTGGCCGATGTCAAAGGCGTCAGTTTGGCCTACTGGGAAATAGCCCGCTCAATCAACCTTGGAAAAACTCCATTTGCATTCCATGCAGAGTATAACGGAGGTTTCGGACAGTTTATGCCGGGTGGCGCCTACCAGATAAACGATGCATGGCTTGGTGGTGTGGATTATATATGGAACAACGGCGATTTTACCCGTGGCTTTACCTTCCAGGTTTTGTACAAGTACATACGCGACAAGCACGATGCAGCTTTCCAGCTTACCGGCGTATGGTACATGCACTTCCTTGACAAGAAAATGACTTTCAGCGGTTTTGCCGATTTCTGGAGAGAAGATAATACGTTTATGAGTGCCGAGAGGGCAACCGATGAGACCAAATTTGTATTTTTAGCAGAACCCCAGTTATGGTATAATTTCACCGGAAACATTTCCCTGGGTACTGAGCTGGAATTCAGTAATAATTTCGGCGGTCACAAGGGATTCGCCGTTAACCCTACACTGGGTGCAAAGTGGACCTTTTAATCCTTAAAAACGGAACGCTATGTTAGAAAAATACTTCAGGATTTCAGAAAACAAGACCACCGTACGTACCGAAGTGCTGGCTGGCCTTACCACGTTTATGACCATGGCCTACATCCTGGCCGTGAACCCCTCTATCCTGAGTGCTACAGGTATGGATAAGAATGCACTCTTTACGGCAACGGCTCTGGCATCCCTGGCTGCAACCCTAGTAATGGCGCTGTACGCCAAACTGCCGTTTGCACTTGCCCCCGGTATGGGCCTGAATGCTTTCTTTGCCTTCACCGTTGTGCTTGGTATGGGTCACTCCTGGGAGTTTGCACTTACCGCCGTTTTTCTGGAAGGCATCATCTTTATCCTGCTTACAGCCTTTAACATCCGGGAGCTTATCATCAACAGTATTCCGATGAATATGAAACACGCAGTTTCGGCTGGTATCGGACTCTTTATCGCTTTTATCGGTCTGCAGAATGCCGGTATTATCGTAAACAA
This sequence comes from Bacteroidales bacterium, assembly GCA_022837485.1. Classification (GTDB taxonomy): domain Bacteria; phylum Bacteroidota; class Bacteroidia; order Bacteroidales; family Lentimicrobiaceae; genus Lentimicrobium. The sequence continues at coordinate 7,662 of JALHHH010000003.1, read as the reverse complement.
CGACGCAGTTCTGGTCGGACTTGGTTCCATAAAAACTCCTGCAGTTATTGTTGCCCTGCTTGGCGTTATTATTACCGGAGTGCTGCTCGCCCGCAAGGTAAAAGGCGCCCTGCTGATCGGAATTTTTGCATCAGCCATTATCGGTATCCCCCTCGGAGTGACCACATTCCCCCAGGGACATCTGATTTCTCTGCCTCCTTCCATTTCTCCAATTTTCTTTAAAATGGAGTTTCATAACATCTTTACACTGGATATGCTGGTGGTTGTTTTCACCTTCCTGTTTGTGGATATGTTTGATACAGTAGGTACACTTGTAGGTGTGAGCGATAAAGCCGGTATGCTCTCGAAAGAAGGTAAAGTTCCCAATGCAAAACAAGCCCTTTTTGCCGATGCCATCGGAACTACCCTGGGTTCCATGCTGGGTACCAGCACCGTTACTACCTATGTGGAAAGCGCGAGCGGTGTAGCCGAAGGCGGCCGTACCGGACTTACCTCGCTTACCGTAGCGGGTTTGTTCCTCCTGGCCCTTTTCTTTGCCCCGCTCTTCCTGATGATACCGGCGGCAGCTACCGCTCCTGTGCTCTTCCTGGTGGGTCTCTTCATGATGTCGCCCATCCTCAAGATCGACTTGAACGACTTTACAGAAGCCATACCCGCTTTCTTCACCATCATCATGATGCCACTGGCTTATTCAATAGCCGAAGGTATCGTTTTCGGTATGCTTTCGTATGTGCTGCTGAAACTTCTTACCGGTAAAATGAAGGAAATAACGCCGGTTATGTATGTGCTTGCAGTTCTGTTTCTGCTGAGCTTCTTTACAAAATAGCTCAGGAAGGACTTCCCGGCAGAACTGTCATTATAAGAACTCCCCCGGAAAATCAGATAATTCCTGACTTCCGGGGGAGACTTTTTTTATGGATCTTAAAGGTGGGCTATACGACCGCTGAGTCTTTTTCCCATGAAATAAACCTCATAGATGTAAACTCCGGTGGGGAGCCTGTGCAGTCGAATCATTTCCTTGTGATCGTCGTCCGATACGTATGCTGGCCTGTTTAGAAGGATTCTTCCATCCGATTGTATAAGCCTGATGATTACTTCACCCGGCTGAGGTGTGTTGATGATAAATGTAACTTCGCCGGGAGCGGGATTGGGGCAGATAAAACAGGTAAAGGTTTTTTTCTTCTGTGGATTGGCTTCAGAAATGCCCAGTGGCTGTGAACCGAATTCCCATGCCCCGATATCAATTACAGCGGTTTGATCGCCGTTGCCATCCCACACGCGTTCGCATCCACCCAGGTCGCACTCCGGCCACATGGTTCCGCTAAGTACCGCAGGGCCTGCATCCACACATGGAGAGCCGGCATTTAACGACCATGGATTTTCCCCAATATTCAAAAACAGCGGCTCAAGTCCGGTATTGCCACCCAGGTCGTTCATTCCTCCGCTTATTCCGTCTCCGTATGGTTCCTGAATAGCACAATAACTGATCTCAGACACACACCCTGCTGCCGACCAGACCTGACTTCCCTGAGCCGCCGTATTGTAATAAATAATGTTTGAAGTTAGTATGGGATTGCTTGTAACCGGAACGCCGATCATTTCGAACGTATTGCTTATCGCACCACCGTTCCCGGAAGCCTGATTACTGCATATGGTGTTGGCCAGAATGTACGGGCTGCATCCCCGGATGCTGAGACCGCCCCCATAACTTGCCTCGTTCAGCACAATTTGATTGTTGATGATCCGGGCATTGCTAAGATAGCAGCAGATGCCTCCGCCACCCGTGCCCGCAAGGTTTTCTTCTATGTAGTTGTGCTGTATGAGCGGATTTCCCCCCGATATGTTTATCCCGCCTCCGTGGTCCGCTGCCGCATTATTCCGTATTACGTTGTTCAGAATAAAAGGAGAGGAGAAGGTGAAAACGGCTATGCCGCCTCCACGAAATGCGGCACGGTTACCTTCAATAATATTCCTGACAATTCTGGAATTGGACATTGAACAATAAATACCGCCACCGTCGTGTCCCGAATAATTGGCCGTAATCCGGTTGTTACTGATCAAAGCGTTGGTTTTCTCACAAAAGATAGCCCCGCCTCCCCAGTCCGCAGCACCTGAAACGGCTTTATTCCGTCTGATCAGACAATGGGTTACGCTCAGCGTTGCCAGTTCAGCATAGATAGCACCGCCACGGTTGTCGGGACAGTCCCCGTAAACTCTTCCATATTCTATGCGGCAATAGCTCAGGCGCGAAGTATCCTGTTCTGCATTAACGGTGTTGAGAAATCTCAGTCCGTGCCACCCGTGAACGGTGTCGGCCGCGGTGAACACAATGCTGTCGGTAACGCTGCCCAATGCATGCAGCCTCCCCATTACTTCGAATTTGTAATGACCGTTAAAAATTACTGTAACTCCGGGCCTAATCTCCAGTGCTGAACCAACAGGAATGTTTATTCTACCGGTAACGATATAGGGAGAACCATGCTTATCCCAGATGCCGCTGACTTCCCCGGCTTCAATAATAGTCTGGGCTGAACCGGCGATGCCCGGTAACCAGCATAACAATACAACCCAATACCGCAGCCATTTCATCTCTCATGCCTTTTGGGTGAAGAACTTTCGGAGAAATCACAGAAACACAAATATAATCAATTTTGGTCTGAAAAGCAAGTTAAAATATTAATAAAATACTAACATTCAATGAATTGTATATTTGCCGCATCGCACGATCCCTGCCCTGAAACCGGCAATCGCGTAGAAACGGATACGGGTCGGATTCAGCTACACTTTAACCGAGCCGTGATATTTTACTCTGAAAATTCTGAAGTGATGGAAAGATTGAAATAGCTATTTTTTAGGGTGCAGGGCGTTTTCGATATTTATTTGTAGTAGAGCCGTTTAATAACTTAGAGTTATGAAATTTTCTGTGTTTAAACCTACCTTCGGATATTGGTGATTACAACCCGATCAGCCGGACAATTCCAGAGCCTCTCCCGATCTTTAATTCGGCAAAATAAATTCCGGGTTCCAGAAAAGATAAATCAAGAGATGTTGCCGTTTTCAGTAATTCCTGTGTAAAAATCAATGTACCGAGAAGGGTGTAAATATAGATTTCCCCCTTATTGGTATAATTCAGCATTTCAATTGTAACACGATTAAAAAAGGGATTAGGAAAAATGCTGAAGTTTGTTTCATCCTTATTTGACGTAATATTGCCCAGTCCGCTGTTTGAGGTTTTCAGTATGACACCGTTTGAACCCGATGCAAAGCCGGAGTCAGGATTTGGAAAGAAAATGCTGTATAAATCTGCATTGGTATTGGATTGCTGCCTTACCCAGGATTGCGAATATCCGCAACAAATTACAACAAAGAAGAAGAAAAACAATCCTGCCGCTGATTCATATTTCACTTTGTAAAAATGGCTAATAACAGAAGAGCCAGACCCGTTTTTGCTGCTGTTAAAACCTGGTCTGATATCGCAGTTTAAATCATGCCGGATGTCCGCTAACAAAGGTTTTCGTTGGAGTTCGACTCCGTATGCAGTGGAAACACAAAGGTACGCAATCTGATGGATTATAGCAAGTAAAAATAGCAATAAGGTATTGATAAACAAGGGTATGGGGAGTCTCTTATTTCTGTATTTTAATGTTGACCCCGCATAAAAGCACAATTGAATGACTTCCGGTTCAACCGTTAAAATATCTGAATGCAGGACTGCATGCGCAGTAGTATAAAGCGTGAGCCTACACCATTTTTAACAACTGTTCCAGATGATGATATTGTATTCCGAATAGATGCTTTAACTCCGACAATTTTTTCACAACGGAGGGATCGGGCGTGGTACGAACTTTTTTCCGCAATCCCGAGAGCATTACGTTCTTGGGGGTGTGTTCGGTGGAGATAAATTCAGCTACGCTTGTTTTGTAACCCCAGGCCTCTAGAATCAGTGCCCGGATGGTATCCGTAAGGGTTTCAGCCTGCCGTTCTTCAAAAATGCCATAGCGGGTTATTTCTTTTAACACATTCTGCGGGCTTATCTGCTTTCGTATCTGCTTATGGCAGCAGGGAGCCACCATAATAACGCCTGCACCTGCCGTAATTCCCCTGAAAATGGCCTCATCCGTTGCGGTATCGCAGGCATGAAGGGCAATAAGCACATCAATGCTCTTTAGCTCAGACTCTTCAATCGATCCGGTAATAAAATTTAAATTATCAAATCCGGCCTTGACAGCCACCTTATTGCAAAACTCAACCAATGCCGGCCGCAGCTCGACTCCGGTCATGGTAAAGGGCTTCACGTTTTTCCGGTTCAGGTAGTCGTAAAGGGCAAACGTCAGATACCCCTTGCCGGATCCCATATCGGCTATTGAAAAATGTTCCGGCAAGGCCGCATTCTGCAGCACATCCTCAACCAGTTCAACGTAACGGTTGATCTGCCTGAATTTGTCTTCCATCCCGGTTTTTACCTTCCATTCATTGGTTAAAACGCCCAGTTCGCGAAGGTATACGTTGTTTTCGGCTGAAATAAGCCTGTGCTTTAACTTGTCGTGACGATACAGAGGCAAGGCCGTGGACGAAGCAGCCTTTTTCAGCAGTTTGCTGTTGCCTTTCTTATTGCTTAGTAAAGTGTAATCAGCAGCCGAGGTGAATAGATCCGCGTTCATGAATGTCTCGGTCAACAATAAATCAAGCCGTTTTACAGCTTCATCGGACGGATGGTTCGAGGTAATGTCGCGGGTTTCGTGCCTGTAGGTAAACTGCAGCATAATCTGTTCCCTGATCGCAACCGGACGGATAAAAACGTTGTTCAGATCCGAAGATTTTACGCGCTTATTGCTCAAGGTCAGTTTAATGAGCGTTGAATTGCCGAAACTCTCTGTGAGCAGGTTCAGCAGTGCTGACTTGTTTTCCTCTAAGGTCATGGATGCGGATTTATATGCAAAGTTAACATTTACACAACGCAGGCAGAGTTCTTATGTACCGGTTCAATGCTTCGCTACCGGCTTTTTTTATGGTGATATCCCCGGGATTTGATAATTCTGAAAACCCTTGTTACATTTACCGCCCGAACCGCCAATGCGTAGGGCAATGAAGGTTCGAAACACGACAAACTAACCAAATACACAACAACCGGTCTTTTCAGATGATGTACCGGAACTGATTCAAACGAACGCATCATGAACAAACGTTACATTTTTGCATCATTGCTGGCATTATGCAGCATCGTATTATCCGCACAGGTAGTTCCCGGTGATCCGTGGTTTGGCGAAAGCTGTACTTCCATCATGGCAGGCAAAAAGGCTACGGCCGATGGTTCGGTGATTACTGCTCACACATGCGACGGTAACTACCGAACATGGGTCAGGATGGAAAAAGCTGCGGATTATGCCGATACGGCTTTTCATACCGTATACAAAGGCACGCTGCATACCGAAACGCCCGATGATATGCGCAAACTTACCATTGCAGGGCGCATACCTCAGGCAAAGCACACCTACGCATACCTCAACACAGCGTATCCTTCGCTGAACGAAAAGCAGCTGGCTATGGGCGAAACTACCTTCGTGGGCCCCGATACACTGGTTAACAAAAACGGGATGTTCCTCATCGAGGAGCTGCAGCGAATAGCACTACAGCGATGCGATAATGCCCGCGATGCCATCCGTCTTATCGGTGAGCTGGTCCGCGAATACGGATACGGCGATTACGGCGAGTGCATCACCATTGCCGATACGCGTGAGGTCTGGCAGATGGAGATACTGGGAGAAGGAAAGGAGCGGATCGGCGGCGTTTGGGCTGCCCAGCGCATCCCCGACGATCACGTGGGTATCTCTGCAAATATCTCTCGCATCGGAATTATCGACTTTAACAATCCGGATTATTTTATGGCCAGCCCGAACGTGAAAGAGGTAGCTAAAGAATTCGGACTTTGGGATGGGTCAGAGCCTTTTAAATTCTGGAAAGCCTATGCCAATGCAGAAAAGCCCTTCAAAATCAGGGAATTCTTTGTGCTTAGCACCCTGGCTCCGTCGCTCAACCTGAGTATGGATATGGACGAGCTTCCCTTTTCGGTTAAGCCGGAGAAGAAAGTCACAATAGAAATGCTTACAGAATTGTACCGCTCAACCTACGAGGGCAGTGCGTACGATATGACGCAGCACGTAAAAATGGTAAATACCCGCTTCGACAAGGACAGAAACATAATCGGCAGGGATACAATTATCAGTCCGGTTGCCAATCCCTGGCTTACAGGCGATGCCCGTAATACACTGAATCATATTGCTCCCGGAACCGTCGATTTTCAGCGCACGGTGTCGGTTTCATGGTGCTCCTATTCGCATATAACCCAGTTGCGCGACTGGCTTCCCGATGAGGTAGGAGCCGTTTCATGGTTTTCGTTCGATAATCCGGGTCAGAGCCCGCGTGTTCCTATTTATGCCGGTGTGAAACACGTTCCCTCAAAGTGGGAGGTATGCGGACAAAAGTCGTTCCGCGAGGATGCCGCACTCTGGAGCTACCGGAAAGCCAATAAGCTGGCTACGGTTTCGTGGGGAAAAACAAAAAAGAATATGCTCGAACAGGTGCTTGGTTTTGAAGCAAAGGCCAGACTCGAGATGCCCGCACTCGAAAAGAACGCCGCAGAACTTATCAGCTCCGGTAAAAATGACGAAGCCCGTAACTTGATCACAAACTACAGCAACGATTTCTCGGGTGCTACCATGCAGCGCTGGGCATCCATGGAAGCCAGGTTCTGGGAAATGTTCGGCCGGGGATTCTAAGTCATGCCAGGACGTAACGTTTGATTATTACAGATACCGCTTCACTGCAAATGGCATCTTCATAGTACCGCTGATTGCACGACAGCCGGTCTTCACCCCGGTATGTTAAGATAACAAGCATGTCCGGTTGCCAATCGGATTAACGGGTATTTTCTTTCTGTGTCTTCTGAAAAAACTGTACAGATATTAAAACAACCCTTTGGGTAATTCCGGACTCGCCGGTGCAGCCTTTAATTCTGCAGCAGTAAATGATACCAGCCGGATGTGATCAGCTCTTCCCGTATCTGGTATGCAGAAAGGCAATGGTTTCCCTCATAAGGTGGTTAAGGACTTCCGTGTTGATGTCGGCAAGTTTTTTAACGTAAATGCAACCTTTCCCCATTTTGAATTTTCCGAGGTTTTCGAGAAGATGCTTGTGTTCTTCATTTCCTGAAAACACGTAAAGTGAGATGGCAGCCTTCCTTGGCGAAAAACCGATCAGGGGCCAGTCGCCCTCTTGTCTGCTTTTCTCCGATTTGTAATGATACTGCCCGAACCCGATAATGGATGGTCCCCACATTTTAGGTTCTTCCCCGGTAATTTCCTGCATTATCTTCAGCAGTTCGAAGCTGTCGGCGCGTTTCTGTTCGGTATTCGCGAAAGTCATGATAAAGTCATGAACGCTTGCATCTGTTTTTTTAGTTTTTATTTCCGCCATGGGTTTTTATGCTAATAATTCCGGATGAATTATTTTGGATAGAGTTATTACAAAATTAGGACATTCCTTCGTCGATACTGCAGTGCTTTTAAACTCTAACCTGGAAAGAATTACGTATTATCCTCCTGGATAGTCAACCCTATTTTTTCAATCATCTTTTGGGCTTGGTTGGTAATTTCATTCAGGTAC
>JALHHH010000132.1 GCA_022837485.1 Bacteroidales bacterium | reverse complement strand
CATTGGCAAAATTCCGTTCACGTAGTTGGAGCGGGATTTGCCAGGTGGAAATTTGGGATTGATTATTCAAAACTCTGATTACAAATTGTATACAGATGTTTTAGAAATTAGAAATTAAAAATTAGAAATTAAATCCGCAATCCCTTCAGCTCCGTTCTTCCAGGAACTCTTTTCGTTTTCCGGCGAAGAGTTCGAAGCCGGCGTACCGGCATTCGAGTTGTCCGTTGAAGAGTGTATATTTTTTCATGGGTTTAAGTCCGGTCATTTTAAGGGCGTGGTGGTCGGCGCTGATGATCCAGGCCTGGTAGCCCTGGTATTTGTGTTTGAGGGTGGAGCCGAGTTCGCTGTAGAGTTGGTTGATATCGTTAACGGGGATGCGTTCGCCGTAGGGAGGGTTGGTGATAAGGGTTCCGGGGGCAGGGGGAGGGATGGCTTCGGTGAAAGGTGCGACGCGGAGTTCCACATCTTTGTGTAAGCGTGCCTGTTTCAGATTTGCCGTGGCGGCGCGCAGGTTGTTTTCGGAGATATCGCTTCCGCGGATGATAACATTCAGGTCGCGTTGCTGATTCAGAGCATCTTCCCGGATCTGATCCCAGAGTGCCGGGTCGTAGTCTTTCCATTTCATGAAGCCGTAGCTTTCGCGGAACTGACCGGCCGGCAGGTTCATGGCAATCATGGCTGCTTCGGTGAGCAGGGTTCCGGAGCCACACATCACATCGGTGAAATTGGTTTGTCCGTCCCAGCCGGCTAGCAGAATCATACCTGCGGCAAGAACCTCGCTCAGCGGTGCTTCGGCATTCGACACGTGGTATCCGCGTTTGTGCAGGGAGCTGCCCGAACTGTCGAAGGAGATGTTCGCCTCGTTGTTGTTCAGGTGCACGTTGATGCGAAAACCGGGATCTTCGATATCTACCGATGGCCTGTTTCCCAGTCGTTCGCGGAAGCGGTCGGCGATGGCATCTTTGGTACGCAGCGACACGAAGTGAGAATGTGTAAACACCGATGAACTTATGGTGCTGTCGATGGCAAAAGTATCGGAGGGCGAGAAGTATTCTTCCCATCGGATGTTTTTCACCAGGCGGTAAAGGTCGTCTTCGGTGCGAATGCTGAATCGGTGCACAGGCAGCAGGATGCGCAGAGCAGTCCGGCAGTGGTAGTTGGCGGCATACAGCAGCCGTTTGGTACCGGTAAAGGCGACGGCACGGTGCATGGGTTCCACATCATCGGCCCCCAGGGCAATAAGCTCGGAAGCGAGGATGGATTCGAGTCCGGCCGGACATTTGGCCAGAAGTGGAAATTGCCGTTCGGCGAAAGCTGCACTCATAGGGATGGATTTAGGTAATAAACAAACCGGGGATCAAAGGGTTCGGGGCGTCAGGGTTGTGCGAGTTTCTTCATAAAGCGCAGGGCATCGACAATAAACCTTCGGTGCGTACCTTCGCCAATAAGTCCCAGCTCATCCCTGGCCTGTACGCTGAAGGTAAGTCTACGTCCTTCGGTTCCGGTGAGTACGGTGGTACAGGTAACCTTCATCCCGACGGGGGTAGCTTTCACGTGGGTAACGTTAATTTCCGTTCCCAGGGTAATGGCGCCTTCGGGCAGCAGGGCTTGTACGCTGCGCTGGGCTGTCTGTTCCATCAGTGCAACCATGGCGGGAGTGGCAAACACCTCAATAAGTCCCGAGCCGTAGCGTGCGGCGGTATCTGCCGGTGTAACGGTAATGGTTTCGCTTCCGCGGATTCCGGGCACAAGAGCAGGAATGTCCATGATTTTTTTTTGCAAACCTACGAAAAAGTGCTTCGCCATGCGAAAGTGAAACGAAATGGAAGCTTCTTCCCGGGGAGAAAGACCCGCGCAAAGGCGCAAGGGCGCGGAGGTTTTTTTTCTGGTCATCGATACACTTCAGCTTTGGATTATGATTCGGCATTTTCGGGATCCCTGTCCGTACAAGGATTTTCCTCAACCTCAGCCTTAACCTTGTTTCAACATAATATTCATCCCGGTTTGTACCAAGATCCCTGATTTAATCTCAATGATTCCGTTCTTGTGTTTTTTTTTTGTACTTTTTTCCTGATAAAAAAGTACCAAAAAATCACGGCTGCGTAAAAAAGGCTAAAACCCGGCGGGCATTTTGGCAGGAAGAATCGAGGTTGTTACGTTACTCCTCTGCTGAAAACCGATGTACAAGGATTACCCGGGCTCTGCCAACCCCTATCGCGTACGATTCTTCTCTTTATTTGTTCGCTGCCGGGTTTTTTAACGCCTTTTTTACAATGCCGGTCCTTTGCCTTCGCTG
>JALHHH010000002.1 GCA_022837485.1 Bacteroidales bacterium | reverse complement strand
CTCAGATGCGGTTTTCACCTCTTTGATCGCTTCAATAGCAACTTTGGCCTTGAACTCAGCACTAAATGTTCTTCTTGATCTTTTCATGGTTCAGAAATTCTAAAGTTAGTAAATTTCTGTCCAGTTTAATTAGACCAGCTCAATAAAACCACTTTTAATTCACCTTCCTATCCCCGAAATACAAGATCCGTAAAAAGACAGACGGAGATATCCTCCAAAAAAAACGCGGTCAGCCGCATCCCCCTTATCCGCAAAGATGCAGACAATAAGCAGAGGAGGTCTGAAACCTGCCCGGAAAAAATTCGTTCCATTTGATTAATTTACAGTCAGGTAAAATAAACCGGGCTGAGCAGAAATCCCGGACTTTTGAATGTACAGTCAGGCAGTACGTTAAAGAAAATACCCCGGATCACGGGAATAAGGCAGCAACCGCCCGGGATCCGGGGAAATACAGCACCGGCAGGACAACCGGTATGCGGGTTAAAAGATCCTGAAAAAAATCCGGCGGTAAAACGATGCTTCCGGGCGGGCGGCAAATCCGTACGGAACGGATTGCCCTTATTGCCATTCCTGCCCGTCAGTTTCAGCCTGCACCGGCACACGACTCCGCTGCAGGCTTCTGCAGCCCGTACTGCTTACCGGGGCCCTCCTCCCGGAAGCTTATCCCTGCTGTCCTTTTGGCTGCCATTTTTCAGAAGTTCTGCAATATCATCCTTGCTGTAGTACGTCTTGCCGCATACGATGGAGTACTTCACATACCCCCGCTTACGGTAGTTGGCCAGCGTCCGCGGGGAGACCAGCAGAAACTTGCAGGCCTGATGCGAATTGATGAACTCCGGCTGCCTATCAGGCTGATTTTGTTCGTATTTCTGCCGGTAATACTCTTTAAGCTCGCGCGTCGCCCTGAGGCATTCGTGCGCTTCCAGCAACAGTCTGCTAAAACTGATGTTTTCTGTGCTTTTGCCGTCCGGGTAGTTTTGCCCCGGAATTTCTTCGTTTCTGCCGGCATCGTATCCGGAACGGGAATTGAATTTTTCGTTTTCCATAACAGTAAAATAAGTGATCGGATGAGTTGGAAACCGCACCCGGGTTTCCTGGATGATTTAGTCTGTGCGTTCTTTAACCGAAAATCGAATGTTTCTTTTTCTGCATACGCCTGCTGTTTAAGTATGATTTTATTGATTGTGTTCCCTGACCGCCCAAACCCGCATGTTGGATTGATCTGCATGATTTACGGAGTGGTTTCAGGATAAGGCCTTTATACGTGTTTTTAAGTGTACTTCCTGCGAAAGCCTTTAAGGGGCATATTATCCGGGATTTTTTAATTCAGCTCAGCGGAAGATTGCAGGAGCATACCGGAATATTGCAGGGTTTCATGCCCGACTCCGGTACGCTCGCAAGGAGCGCCAAATGCTGAAGACCCCGGCCGGCGGTTCGCCGGAAGGAACGACTGCCCGGATTCCTGCACGGGCAATCCGGAATAATTTTTCGGGGTTTGAAATCGGAGGCTGTGGTAGCGGAAAGACGGGGGGCTGTATTATTTCGCTGTTATTCAGCAGTTTCCTGCAATTGCTTACGCGACGATTCTTCGCATGTTTCACATGCCCGGTACGGGCAATTTTTTTAGTATTGGGCAGCATAACGGCAGTTGTTTTAGAGTTGATGGCAGTGGATTCGCGGTACGCATTCAGGCTTTCGGACGAAAATTGTCCGTGCCAAATATAAGGACAGATTTGATAAAACAAAGCCTCTGCTGAAAATTTTTATAAGCGTTTTTCCTTGCCATTCCGCATTCTGAAGCCGGTTCCAATGCTTGTCCGTCGTTCCGGTCAAACTCAGAACCACCCGTATATTCAGGTCCGGTTTAAAGATTAATACATTCCGGATGGAACGCATTAATGGAATTATAACCCGGCCGGGGATCCGGTCTTACGTACATTTATATATGCCATAATGCCATTGCATACCCTGCACGATTTAATTATATATACATTTTTACCATACCTTAAGCGCAAAAAAAAAGATTTTATATTTCCGGCAAATAATAAATCATCCGGGAGCGTTTTTTTTATATTTTTTTTAACAAATATATACGCCAGCATCCACCGTTCATCTTCTCATTTATACAGTTGAAACCCGAAGTCAAACACGGAAACTTCCATGAAATCCGCCGAAAAGACTGCTGATTGCCCTCCGGCGTCCGTCCCTCCTCTACTGGCCCGGCGAATTTTCCAAAGTAGCCCCATTGTCGCGTTCATTTGTTCGTCTCGTTTGAAAACAGTCGCATCCTCCGTGCGAACTCCCTGATTTCTCTAAACCAACGCCGTCTTTCCTTTTACTTTTTCAAACCAAACCATAGAGGAATCATAGAGAAATCATAGAGAAAGTATAGAGAAATGCAGGAAAAGGGTAAAAAGACTGACATTATTTCATATCCGTTTCATTGTTTTGCATCGTTTTGCATTCTGCTGTCAGATGGCATTCTGGCAGTCGCGATGCAAAGGGATGCAAAGAGATGTAAAGCGATGAAAAAAAAATTTGTTACGCATTTTTTGCGCAGAATTTGCCTGTCAGCAAGCATAAGCCGCGAAAAACAGTAGCGGATACAAACTCTAAATTTTACTCGTATGGCAACCTACACTCAAGGTATCCATGGAAAATTCTCCGGAAGCGTCGGCACCATTGTCGGCTCATCCTGGAAAGGGAAAGGGGTAATGCGGATTCGCCCCTCTTCGGTTAAAAACCCGAAGTCGTTCCGTCAGTTGAATCAAAGAACCCGGTTCGGCCTTGCCGTCCGGATGGTGCATGCAAACGGCGTACTGGTACGCATCGGTTTTCAGCCGTATGCCGGCAAGGTATCGCCTCTGAATGCTGCCGTTTCGCACGCCCTGCAGCACGCCATCACCGGCGAACACCCCGACGTACGGGTTGATTTTTCGAAGGTGATGCTGAGCCACGGAGAGCTGGCCGGGGTGGAAAACCTGCAGGCTGTGGCCGTTGCACCGGCAAGCTTGCATCTGCAATGGACCGACAATTCCGATGAACCCGGCGCCAGGGCTGGCGACCGTTTGATGGTAAGCCTTCTGGATGCGGAGGAACTCCGTTCAAGCGTACACTATGCCGTGGCAACGCGTTCGGATGCCGAAACCACCCTTAAGGTTCCGCTGGGATGGGCAGGACGCAGCGTGCACGTGTATGCCTTCTTTCTGTCCGAACTGGCGCTGAATTCATCCGTAACCCGAAAGCAGGTTTCCGACACCGCCTGGGCCGGATCCCTGGTCCTGGAATAGGATTGAATAACCGGTGCCGGCATTACCGGCACCGGTGTTTTTAATTTATACAACAATATTCGCCAGGTAAAATAAAATCAATCCAATCCCATTCTCCCACTCCTGGCTGGCCCTGTTGCTTACAGCCTGTGAACCACCTTCGGATGTTTTTAAAAAAAACAAGAATTTTTTGTACTGCTTTGCCTACTGCCAGTCAATAATATCTATTATATTTGTTTATGATTCCATTTAAACGCTTAATCCATTGCATTCCCATACCTTCGCTAATCTATTGCATCCCCTCTTCAGATAATCTTAACCCATGAACCCGACAAAATACACAATCGCTTGTATTCTCTTCGCTTTTTGTGCGATAAATGGCAGGGCTCAGGTTTCCCTTGATTGGGCCAGATCCAGCATCGGGGGCGGCAACAGTCAGATCGGCGTGCAGAAGATGAAAACGGACAGATCCGGCAATATCTGTACATACGGGTACTTCTCCGGATCCATTCTCCTTGATTCCGCAAACCAGACCGGACAAATCAGCACTTCGGGCGATTACGATTACGACATCTTTTTTTGCAGATGGGACAGCACCGGAAATGCCATCCATACATTCACCCTTGCAGGAAGTGCGAACGATACGCCCACCGATTTTGATATTGACAGGGATGGAAATTACTGGCTCGGCGGCAGCTTCTTCGGGGTAATTGATCTGGATCCCGGCCCGGAAGAATGCCTGCTGACTTCTGCAGGAAATACCGATCTTTTTCTGGCCAAATACAGCCCGGACGGTATGCTTCTGTGGGCGGGACAGTTCGGATCCCCCGGGTATGAATCCGGCGGTCAAATTGCCACGGATAGCTCGGGTAAGGTTTATTTCGGTGGTTCGTTCGATATGGCCCTGGACCTCGATCCCGGACCCGGGATTTTTGAAGTTGATCCGGATGGCTACGGTGCTTTTATCTGCACTCTTGATTGCGACGGAAATTTTCTGGAGGCAGGTTTGTTTGAAGGCAGCGGATATATCCATTTGCAAGTACTTGATACAGATGCCGGAGGAAATCTCTGGTGTGGAGGTTCCCACACCGGAACCGCCGATTTTGATCCGGGAGAGGGGGTTTTTCTTCTTGGATCGCCCGATTATTCGTATTGCTATATTGTGAAATCAGATCCTCAGGGCAATTTTGAAACCGCTTTCGGTTATGGAGGCGTGGAAGACATCTCTCTCGAAAATATGGTTATAGACAGCCGGGGATACATCCTTACAACCGGTTACTTCAGGGATAACGCCGATTTTGATCCGGGACCCGGGGAGTACATCCTGAATTCCATGGGACTAAACGATGGCTATGTGTTAAGCCTCGATCCGGCCGGGATGCTTAACCGGGCGGTAAGCATCAGCGGCGAAAGCATGGAAAGCGGCAAAGACATTGCGGTGGACGAATACGACAACGTATACGTAACCGGCTATTTCTACGGATCGCTGGATGCAGATCCCGGTGAAGGCATTTACACAATGGAATCGGCCGGCGACACGGACGGTTTTATGCTGAAACTGGATATGGAAGGCAGCTTCGTCTGGGCAAAGCATCTGAGCAGTACTTCGGGAATTTCAGGCAACTGCCTGATATTGAACGACGATGGCTCAATCATCGAATCCGGGACCTTTTTTAGCCTGGCCGATTTCGATCCTGCCGAACCAATTTCCATAATGCAGTCCACCGGCTGGTACGATATTTTTATCCGTAAACTTGAGCACGACCTCTCCGTTCATGTTCCTGCAGTAAAACCATTGTCATCTCTGAAGATATGGCCGAATCCCGGCAAGGGGATTTTCTTTGCAGAGACCACGATTCCTTCCGTTTGCCGGATTTACGACATGAACGGGCGACAGGTATTTCAATCGCAACTTGCGGCCGGTATTAACCGGATAAACCTGAGCAATCTGCAACCGGGAGTCTATGCGGTGCAGGCCATTTCACCGGAGGAAGTTCACGTAAATAAAATACAAATCCGGCATTAGCCTTTCAAAAGTATCCGGAACGCCTTTTTCCTTAATGGATATCATATTACCGGATCCGCGGCGAATTGTTCCGTACGTTCCGCCAGTACCTCTGCCAGCGGCACCATAAGAAGTTCGGATTCCATCCAGGCCGTGAAGTCGATGATGCGCAGAATCTGCTGTTCGAAGACGTCGGTGCGGATCTCTTCGAATTCGGGAAGGTATTTTTCGAGGAGTTTCCGTTTGCCCTTGCGGGTGACGGGCAGCTGTTTGATAAGAAACCGCAGCATCAGCAGCTCGATGCGGTAGCCCTTTTCGTTGCCCGAGAGGTCGCGGCGCAGCGACCGTATCTCGTAGCGTATCGGCTCCCCGTCGCCCAGCTTGTAGAGTATCATCAGGTTTACCAGCCGTATGGTTCGGTACAGGGGCAGGTAGAAATAACTCTTGCCGCGGACGATGATGCGGCTCAGCTCGCGGTGTGCAGCCTGAAAATCGCCGTTGCCGAAATGGATCAGTCCGGTGTACAGGCACAACTCTGCCTGTCGCGCCCGGCTCAGCAGATGGAAACGGTCGAACAGCACCTCGCGGTAGCTCTGCTTCAGCTCCAGGGCCGATCGGAATTCGCCAGCATCCAGCAGGGGGAACAATTCATACAGAAACACCACGCAGGTCTGATTCAGCCTGAAATCGAGGGAGTTGCTTTCGATTTTACGGAGCTGATCCGTGAAATGACGCATACCCTCGTAGTCACGGATGCTGCGCAGGGTCTCCAGAACTCCTTCGATGGTGTACATATAGTAAAGGGGCGGGGAGTTCCACAGATGCTTGTTGGCCTCAAACAGGTTGATCAGTTCGTAATACGAACGCAGGGCCGATTTGAAGTCGCCCACGCTGATCAGGTAGTTACTCTGAAAAAGCTGATGCAGCTTGCTGATTTCAAAATTTTCGGGAGAAAGCGAGGCTACCAGACTCAGCTCACTGTATATCAGGTCGTTCAGTTCATTTTTCTCCTTCTGTGAACGGGCGTAGCCCTTGTAAAGGGTACGGTGTCTGAGGATTTCGTAAAGCGACGACTGCTCATTAACCTTGCGTATGCCTTTCAGGGCTTCGTTGATGCGAAACTGCTTTTTCAGCAGCTCCTGTTCGCTGGTATTGGGGAAGTTAAGCGCCAGAAGGTAGTCGAGCTCCAGCCTGTTGGCCATCAGCAGGGCGTAATCGTTTTCGTACTTCACCGCCAGCTGCTTCACGGTTTCAAGGGTATCGAAACACTCGTCGAACAGCGACTTCTCGTAAAGTATGCGGGCATTCAGTATTTTGTTGAAGAGCATGAACACGTTGTCCTGATTCTTTTTCAGATCGTGCATGATGTCGAGGAGTACGCTGAAGAGGTACTTTACCGTGGTTTCGAAAGCTGAGCCCGGGCATTGTGTAAGAAAGGCCTGCCGTATGGTTTCCGGGGCATCGCTGGGAGATTTCTCAATAATATCGTACAAAAGCTGGTAAGATGCCGGTTTTCGTTTATGGCAGACCTTCGACCGGAATGCCTTCTTCTCGGGCATGGTCATGGAATGAACCAGATGTACCAGGGATTCAAAGCGTGTCATAGTTTTCCCATTTTTTCGCAAAAGCACGGAGAACAACCCGGCGGCCTTTACCCGGTGCGGCCGCTCCCCTTGTCGCAACCTTCGATTGACCTCCAGCAGCGGATAGTAAAAAACCGTTTCTTCCTTTCCCGGAGGCGAAACGCCCATGCAAAGTCCCTTTACACAATCGGTCTCCCGGCCGGGTGCGGAAATCGTGCAATGCAAATATAATCATAATTACCGGAAACGGACGGAATATTAAGAATTAAATGAATTTTATGTTATTGATATCATGGCGTTTACAAAACCTGCTTCTTATTACACCCCCTTTTTATAATTACAGTTTGGCATTCATTTTTGATTTTTTTGGCGGATTGTTCTTAATAGATTTGCTTTCTCATCTAACAGAAATTTACATGCAGCAAAAGAAAATCGTTGTAGTTGGAAGCTGTAATACCGATATGGTAATCAAGGCAGACCGTTTGCCCATCCCCGGTGAAACCGTGCTTGGCGGTACATTCTTCATGAATCCCGGCGGCAAGGGGGCCAATCAGGCCGTTGCGGCTGCGCGCATGGGTGGCAGGGTTACGTTTATCTCGAAGACCGGCAACGACGTTTTCGGGAAGCAGTCGGTGGTACTCTACAATGCCGAAGACATCAAAACCGATTACATTTTCTCCGATCCTTCGAATCCTTCGGGGGTTGCGCTGATTACGGTGGACTCCTTCGGCGAGAACTGCATAGTGGTAGCCTCGGGCGCCAATGCCTCCCTTTGTCCGGCCGATATCGACAAGGCAGCCCCGGAAATCGAGAGCTGCGACCTGGTTCTGATGCAGCTCGAAATACCCGTTAATACAGTGGAATACGTTGCCGAGATGGCAAACCGCAAGAACATTAAGGTTATCCTTAACCCTGCCCCTGCCCGTGCGCTTTCGGATCAGCTGCTGAAGAACACCTATATAATTGTTCCGAACCGTTCCGAGGCCGAGATTCTTTCGGGAATCAAGGTTACCGACCGGGAGTCGGCCCGTCAGGCTGCCGATATCATCAGCGCAAAAGGCGTCAGCATTGTGGTGATTACCCTCGGAAGTCAGGGTGCACTTATCAAGGATCACGAAGAATATCACTTCGTGGATGCCGTTAAGGTGGATGCCCTCGACACTACCGCTGCCGGGGATGTTTTCTGCGGAACGCTGTGTGTGGGTCTGTCGGAAGGCAGATCCATACTCGACGCGGTGAAGATGGCCGCCAAAGCCTCCGCCATTACGGTTACCCGGATGGGAGCGCAGTCGAGCATCCCCCACAGGGCAGAATTACAAACGATTTAACCGAACAAAAACCCTTTGCCATGAACAAGATATCTTACCACGTTGCGACCGTTCGCCCCGTATGGTTTCTGCTGCTGGCTTTTGCCGTGCTGCTGCTGACCCCTGCCGTGGTGCGTGCCCAGAACACACAGCCGGGCGTTGTTTCGGGTGTGATCGCAGATTACAATACCGGAGAAACGCTGCCGGGAGTGAACATTGCAATAAAAGGTACGCTGTCGGGAACCGTTACCGGCATCAACGGCCGATATACCCTGGAAGTCCCTGTGGGTTCTATCCTGGTTTTCAGTTTTGTAGGATACGAAACCACCGAAATTCCCGTAGGAAATCAAACGACCCTCAACGTACGCCTGAAACCGGCGGTGGAGTCGCTCGAAGAGGTGGTGGTCATAGGCTACGGCCTCACCACCCGCAAGGAAGTCACCGGATCCATTGCTTCGGTAAAAGCCGACCAATTCAACCGGGGCGCCTACTCCAGCCCCATGGGCATGCTTCAGGGCAAGGTCGCCGGATTGTCGATCACCCGTCCCGACGGCGCCGACCCTCAGGCCAGCTACCAGATCCTGCTCCGGGGTACCAACACCCTGACATCGGGACAGGGACCCCTGGTGATTGTAGACGGTATTGCCGGCGTTGATCTGAAAAACATAAGCTTCGAAGAGGTGGAAAGCATCGACGTGCTGAAAGACGGCTCTGCCGCAGCCATTTATGGTACCCGCGGATCGAACGGGGTGATCATCATCACCACCAAAAGGGCAAAAAGCGGACAGAACAGGGTGGAGTATTCGGGTTATCTCTCGGTACAGGTGAATCCGCGCATGGTGAAGAACCTCACAGCTGCACAGTTTAAGGATGCCGTTGAAAAGTATGCCCCCGAAAAAGCCGGCAGCCTCTACGGAGCCGAAACCGACTGGTTTAAAGAGATTACCCGTCCCCTGCCGTTGAGCCACAAACACAACCTGGCCATCTCGGGCGGCGATGAGAACTTCTCGCACCGCAGCGTTTTCTTTGTGGATAAGGCCGAGGGTCTGCTTCTCGACAACGAATCTAACCGGTATCTGGTTCGTACCAACATCACACAAAAGGCACTGGGCGACCTGCTTACGCTCGACTACAACCTGAGTTACAGCATGCGCAACTACAAGCCTGCCAACTACGACCTTTTCTACCAGGCGTTTATCCGGAACCCAACGTCTCCGGTTTACGATCCCGGCAACGAATACACCGGAGGCTACACCCTGATTTCGGGCATGGATTACTACAATCCCGTGGGGATGCTGAAAGAGCGCACCCGCGAGGGAAAAACCGACGATGTGGGAGCCAACGTGAGGGCTACCCTTCGTTTTACGAAAAACATAAACTGGGTAAATCTGGTTTCTATCGAGAAATCGGACTGGGAAGAACTTTCGTACCGTACCAAATACTATCCCAGCCGTCTGGGCCGCGGAGGAGAAGCCGAGATCAGCAACGGGCGCAGCAAAGATCTGCAGTACGAAAGTACCATCAACTATACCGGTTCGGCCGGCAATCATAACTTCCAGGCTCTGGGCGGTTACTCTTTCGAGGAATTTGTAACCAACAACTCCTATATGATCAACTCGGGCTTCGATACCGATCTGTATGGGCCGCACAACATCAGCGCCGGATCGGCCCTGTACGAAGGAACCGCCTCCATGGGATCCTATAAGGGCAAAAACCGTCTGATTTCATTCTTCGGACGTGTGATGTACAACTTCGACGAGAAATACCTGGCTTCGGCCTCTTTGCGCCGCGAAGGATCCTCGCGCTTTGGAAAAAACCACAAATGGGGATGGTTCCCCTCCGTAAGTGCCGGATGGCGCATCAACCGCGAGCCGTTTATGGAAAACATCGCTTGGGTGAACGACCTGAAGCTGCGCGTAGGATACGGCGTTACCGGAAACCAGGACATCGGCAACTACCGCTCGCTGATTATGATGGGAAAAGCCGGAAAATTCTTCTACAACGGACAGTGGATCAACTCCTACCAGCCCGTCAGCAACCCCAATCCCGACCTGAAATGGGAGAACAAATCGGAAATCAATGCCGGTATCGACTTCTCGGTTCTCAACAACAGGCTGGGCGGAGCCATCGATTACTACTACCGTAAAAGCACCGACCTTCTTTACACCTACGGCGTATCGGTACCCCCCTACCTCTACAACCAGCTATTCACCAACGTGGGCACCATCAGCAACCGGGGAATTGAACTTACCTTACGGGGACAGGCAGTAAAAAAAGGGGAGTTGGAATGGAACACCATTGTAACCTTCGCACGCAATAAGAATATCCTGGAGAAATTCTCGAACGAAGAGTTTACCGACACCTCCTACGATCTGGGATGGATTGGCCATGCCATAGGGGTAAACACGCAGAGGATCAGCGAAGGCGAACCCCTTGGAACCTTCTACGGACCGGTATGGATAGGGCTGGATGAAAACGGACTCGACCTCTTTAAAAATGCAAATCCTATCGGACAGGTAGACCCTGCCAACTGGGAGATCATCGGAAACGCATATCCCGACTTCACCCTGGGGTGGAGCAACTTCCTGACTTACGGAAGGTGGGACTTCAGCATGGCTCTTCGCGCAAGCATTGGTGGAGAGGTGCTGAATACCTACCGCCTCTACTACGAAAACTGGGGAACCTTCGGACTTAACAACGTAACCCTGACGCAGTACGAGAATCCGGAATTCAGGGGCAATGCCAGGTATTCATCGAAATACGTGGAGAGTGCAACCTTTGTGAAGATGGACAACATCTCGGTTGCCTACAACATTCCGCTTCATCACAGGCACATCTCCAGGATCAGGGTATATGCCACTGCCCAGGATGTATTTTGCCTGACCGCTTACAAGGGACTCGACCCCGAGGTAAATCTCGGCGGGCTGACTCCCGGCATCGAATACCTCAGTTATTACCCCAGAACCACGCTGGTGACCCTGGGAGCCAATGTTTCATTTTAGTCATTACAGGCCATGAAAACAAAACGATATCTTCTGATCAGCCTGCTGGTGGCCGTTGTCGCCATCTTCACCTCCTGCACCGACCTGGAGGAGGATGTATACTCCTCCATACCCCTCGACAAATTCTTCCAGTCGGAACGGGATGTGTTAATGAACGCCGGAAGGGCATATACCAAGCTGCAGCGCTTCCCCGAGGAGCAAAGGCTGTGGTCGCTGATCGAAAACGCATCCGACGAGATGGTAATCCCGGGCCGCGACGACGGTTTGTGGTGGGAACAGGGACGCTGGGACGAACTGCACACCCACCGTTTCAACTCAAGCAACAAAATCCTTCGCCAGTCGTATGAATTCGTATTCGAAGGCATCAGCGCCTGCAATGAAGTCATATACGAAACCGAATCCTCCGAGATACAGTTTGAAGCAAAAGACCGCATCGTTGCCGAGATAAAAATTCTTCGTGCACTGTTTTACTACTGGGGTGCCGACAACTGGGGCAACATCCCGTTTACAACCGACTTCACCAACAAAGAACTGCCCGAACAGAAAGACCGTGCGTTTATCTTCAGCTTCCTTGAGCAGGAGATCCTGAGCAACATCGATCTGCTGCAGGCGGAACCTACGCCGGCACATTACGGCCGCGTGACCAAAGGAATGGCGTGGACCCTACTGGCAAAGCTCTACCTGAATGCCGAAGAGTGGATCGGAGTGCCGATGTACGATAAGGCCGTTGAAGCCTGCGACAAGGTTATTGATCTGAACGCCTACAGCATTGAAGACGATTATTTCGCCAATTTCAGGGTAAAAAACGAAAACAGCCGCGAGAACATCTTCGTAATCGTAAACCACAGCGTGTACACCAAAGACAGGCTTTACTGGTATACGCTTACGCTGAACGACGCCAGCCGTGCTACCTTCGGCTTCAAGGGCGAGATGTGGGATGGCTTTGTCTGTGAGCCGGAGTTCTTCAACTCGTTCGAAGAAAACGACATCCGCCGCAACTCTTTCCTTTACGGACAGCAGTACGATATGAACGGCAATCCCATATACTTTATCGAGAACGGCGATACCGTATGGTTTCAGTACACCCCTTCCATTGGAAACTACCGTGCCCGTAAGCGCTGGGAAGGCGCCCGCTGCTGCAAGTACGAATACCAGAAAGACCTGGAATACTATGTAATCGACATGGAAAACGACTTTGTACTTTTCCGGTATGCCGATGTGCTATACACCAGGCTGGAGGCGCTGTGGAGGCTGGGACGTACAGGCGAGATGCTGGGCGACCCCGAACTGCAGAAGATACGCACCCGTGCCGGCCTGCAGCCCTATCAGGCATCCGATATCACCGCCCAGGAGCTGCTTGCAGAGTTCGGGCGTGAATTTGCCTGGGAGGCACGCCGCCGTCAGGATCAGATACGCTTCGGCGTTTGGGGAAACACCTGGTGGAACAAACCGCCCTCGGGCCCGACGGCAAAGCTCTTCCCCCTGCCGCAGACCGCTCTGAGTGCAAATTCCAAACTCCAACAGAATCCGGGATACTAATACCATTGAACTATGACCAGACCAAACCTCCGTTTAAGCTGCATACTGTTTGTTGCGCTTCTTGTTATGCCCTCGCTGCTGCTTGCTGCGCGACCGCTGAAGATCAGCAAGAGCGAGCTGCGCGACAGGATCGAAGCGGCCTGGATAGGCCAGATGATCGGCAATATTTACGGATTGCCGCATGAAAATAAGTACGTGAATGCCCCCGGACCGGAGACCTGGCCCTACGGCTACACCAAAAACATCGACAAGCTGAAGAAATACGACGGTGCTTTCTCCGACGACGACACCGACCTGGAATACATGTACCTGCTGCAGATGATGAAGCACGGTCCCGAGCCCACCTATGCACAGCTGCGCGATGCCTGGATGTACCACATCCGCGACCGGGTATGGCTGGCCAACCGCGGGGCGCTCGGGCTGATGCACTACGGCTATACTCCGCCATTTACCGGCAACAAGCTGCTGAATCCGCACTGGTATCAGATAGACCCCCAGCTCATCAACGAAATATGGGCATTTACCGCTCCAGGCATGGTAAAATATGCCGCCGCTAAATCGGAATGGGCTGCCCGCGTCACCAGCGACGACTGGGGCGTGGAACCTACCATCCACTATGGTGCCATGTATGCCGCCGCCTTCTTCGAAAAAGACATCCGCAAGCTGATCGAAATAGGGTTAAAAGAACTTCCGGCCGACGGACGATACGCCGCCACCATCAGGGATATGATAGCCCTGCATGCCAAATATCCCGGCGACTGGAAAGCGGCCTGGCACGAAATGGCAAAGAAATACTACATCGGTGAGCCCGATATGACCAAAACCATCTGGAATGCCAACCTCAACGGAGCCTGTGCCATCCTGGCCATGCTATACGGCGGGGGCGACTTCCAGCGTACGCTCGACCTCTCCTGTGCCATGGGCTTCGATGCCGACAACCAGGCCGCCACCGTGGCCGGATTGATGGGAGTTATGTACGGCATGAAAGGCCTTCCCGAAAACCTTTACCTGCCTGTGGAAGGATGGCAGAAACCCTTCAACGACAAATACATCAACATCACCCGCCACGACCTGCCCGATGCCAGTATTTCCGGCATCATCGACAACACCATGCAGGCTGCCATCGACCTGATCGTAAGCAAAGGCGGATCGGTGAAAGGAAAACCCGGAAGCGAGATCATCACCATAATACCCGATGCGGCGTTCAGGGCACCCATGGAATTCTACTACGGCCCCGACCCCGTGCTGGAAAAAGGCAAACCGGCAGACTTCACCTTCTATACCGATGCCAACAAAATCTACAACTGGTCTATGGTAAAGGGAACCCTTCCTCCGGGACTGGAATTCAAAGCGGGAAAGCTGTGGGGAACACCATCCCGCGAAGGAGAATATGCACTGACCCTGCAGATTGGCGACGGGAAGCAGGTGCAGGAACGTACCTTCAGCCTGCTGGTAAGGGGCGAAAACCTGGCAACCGGTGCCGATACCATCTTCAGCAACGTAAGAACCATGAACGAAAGCGTGATGGATTCGTGCTGGTATACGTTCGGCAAATCGCTGTACGCCAAAACGGTGGACGTTATTAACGACGGAAAAATATACGGACCGGGCTCGGTATTCTACAGCCTGGCCGCAAAAGCAAAAATCCCGAAAGTGGATTATTATGGTTATGGTTGGAATGAAGCTAAAACCGTTGGTATGATTGTATTTAATACCGGCGGCATGGAGGAGTTTGGTGGTTGGTTTACTTCTCTTAGTGTGCAATATCTGAACGAAGCAGGGAGGTGGGCTCCGGTTGAGAACTATACCCTCAGCCCTCCCCTTCCTGCTTCAGATATTGTTTTTATTCAGCCCCATTACGCCGAGTACGTGCTGAAGTTTGACCCGGTAACCACCAAAGGCATCCGCATCCTGGGCGATGCCATGGTTCAGGATCACTGGAACAAATACACCAAAAATGTATCGGCATTCACATCCATCACCGAATTGAGTGTTTACCCCTAAGAAATCCATGTCATGCTGAAACCGAAGATAACAAAACTCGCTCTCCTCTCCATTGTGGCAGCATCCGCCTGCCTGCTTTCGTCCTGCTCCGCACCCGAAACGTCCGCACCTGTGGCCGGAACCTCCATTGCCATGACCCATGAGCAGCTGAAGGATAAAATTATGGGAGGATGGGCCGGACAAACCATAGGAGTGGTTTACGGAGCTCCGGTTGAATTTAAATACCAGGGTTCCATCATCGACGAATACCAGATCATTCCCTGGCATGAAAACTACGTTAAATACTGGTGGGACAAAAAGCCGGGGCTGTTCGACGACATCTACACCGACCTGAACTTTGTGAATGTCTTCGAAAAATACGGGCTCGACGTAAGTACCGACACCATAGCTTCGTACTGGGCAAATACGGCATACCACCTGGCGCATGCCAACCAGGCTTCGCGCTACAACATCCTCAGAGGTCTGAAGCCCCCGCATACCGGGCACTGGCTCAACAACCCCCATGCCGATGACCTCGACTTTCAGATTGAATCGGACTTCATCGGGCTGATGGCTCCCGCCATGGTAAACCATGCCACCGAAATTGCCGACCGGGTGGGGCACATCATGAACAGCGGCGACGGCTGGTACGGCGGGGTGTTTGTCTCTTCGCTCTATTCCCTGGCCTTTGCCTCCGGCGATGTGAATTTTATCGTTGAAAAAGCCGCGCAGACCATTCCCGAAGGTACCTCCTTCCGCGAATGCATCGCCGATGTAATTGCCTGGCACAAGCAGTATCCCGACGACTGGAAGGCAACCTGGTTCGAGCTCCAGAAAAAATGGAACCGCGACGTGGGCTGTCCGAAAGGGGTTTACCTTTCGTTCAACATCGACGCAAAGATCAACTCGGCGTATGTAGCCATTGGATTGCTTTACGGACAGGGCGACTTCACCCGTTCGGTGGATATTGCCACCCGTTGCGGACAGGATGCCGACTGCAACGCCGCCACAGCCGGCGGAGTACTCGGTGTAATGCACGGCTACAAAGCCATACCGGAGTTCTGGTTAAAACCGCTGCAGGAGATCGAACCTCTGAACTTTGAGAGTACGGAGATGTCGCTCGCCAGGGCTTACGAACTAAGCTACAAACACGCACTCGGCATGATTGAACGTGCCGGCGGATCCGTGGATGAAAACGGAGTGTCTGTCCCTTACGAAGATCCCAGACCCGTGGCTTATGAACAGAACTTTGTAAACACCCACCCCATCGCCCGGGAGAAGATCGACCGGTCCATTACCGACAGCTTCGGCTTCTCGTTTACCGGCAACGGGTACATCCTTTACGGGAACATGGTAAAACGCTCGAAGGTGGATCCGGATTACATCGACCGCATCGCAAAGAGACTGGGCTCCGAAGTATTCGGCCTGGCAGAGCTTGACGACAATTACGTAGCCGAAGTGGAAGTATACATCGACGGCAGTCTGGACGAAACGGTATACCTTCCGATGAAAAACACCTCACGCCGTCTGGAGCCGGCCTGGAAATATCAGCTCAGCGAAGGGCACCACGACGTACGATTGAAATGGAACAATCCGCATCCCGATTACGAGATACGGATCAACGATCTGATCGTGTATTCTGAAAATCCTCCGGTTAACCCTCTTCCAGCACTGTAAATCATGAAAAAGACACCCGCATACCTTCCGGTATTTCTTCTGCTGGCGATGGCCTGCAGTCCCGGCAACAAGGACAAATCCCCGCCCACCGAAACCGTGCAGATAAGCCGTGAGGTGCTGGCCGACAAAATCCGTGGCGGATGGGCCGGACAAACCATAGGATGCACCTACGGCGGACCCACCGAGTTCAAATTCAAGGGTACCATGATTCAGGACTACCAGGAAATGGTATGGTACGACGATTACATTGCGGAAATCTTTGAACTCGATCCCGGTCTGTACGACGACGTGTACCTGGATTTCACCTTTGTACAGGTGATAGAAAAATTCGGCGTCAATGCCCCTGCCGATTCCTTTGCCCTGGCATTTGCGCGCGAAGATTACAAGCTGTGGCATGCCAACCAGGCTGCCCGTTACAACATCCTTAACGGGATAATGCCTCCCGAATCGGGCCACTGGCTCAACAACCCGCATGCCGACGATATCGACTTCCAGATAGAAGCCGACTTTGCCGGACTGATGCACCCCGGCATGATCAACAGCGCTACTGAACTGTGCGACCGCACGGGGCACATCATGAACTACGGCGACGGCTGGTACGGAGGCGTATTCATGGCCGGGATGTATGCCACCGCCTTTATTTCCGACAACATCGCCTACGTTATCGAACAGGGACTCAAGCCCATCCCGCCTCAGAGCAAATTCCACCAGGTAATCAGCGATGTGATTCAGTGGCACCGTCAGTACCCCGACGACTGGAAAAAGTGCTGGTATGAGGTGGAGAAAAAGCATACATCCGAAAAAGGGTGTCCTGAAGGCGTATTCAATGCCTTCAACATCGATGCATCGGTGAATGCCGCTTATGTGGTAATCGGACTTCTCTACGGCAACAAAGACTTTTACAAAACCATGGACATTGCCACCCGCTGCGGGCAGGACAGCGACTGCAACCCGGCCACGGCAGCAGGCATTCTGGGCGTAATGCTGGGTTACAGCAACATCCCCGGCTTCTGGAAACCGGCCATCGAAAAAGCCGAACCCCTTACCTTCCCGTATTCCGACCTTAGCCTGAACCAGGTGTACGACCTCAGCCTGAAACATGCCCTGCAGCAGATAGAAGCCAACGGGGGAAGCACCGATGGCGATAACATCACCATACGGATACAGCAACCGGAGATGCTGCGGTTCGAGGAGTCGTTCCCCGGTATGTATCCCGTAAAGGAACTGCTGGTGCGCACCGATCACCTGGAAAACAGCATCGAAATAGATTTTGAAGGCACCGGAATCGTAATCCTGGGGAATGTAAAAAGCCGCTGCATCGACGAAACCCGCGACTTTACCGCACTTCTGGATATATACATCGACGGTGAGAAGATAGAACAGGTGAAGATGCCATTCGACTACATCGTCCGCAAATACGACATCTACCATAACTACCGGCTTCCATCGGCAAAGCACCACATCGAGGTGCGATGGGTGAATCAGCATCCCGATTTCAGGATTTATTTCAAATCGTACGTGGTTTACGACGATAAACCTATCGAACCTTTGGTTCAGCGCATAAACTCTAAAACGGCTTTATAATGAAGGCTCCGGCACGGTGTTTTTATCTGCTTTCCCTGGCGCTTATCCCGATGAGTTTTTCAGGATGCGACCGGACCCGTGAGCACGATGAGCCCGTTCCGGCCTTCGAACGCCTGCAAACCGGGCAATCGGTGAACAGCAGCATACTGAAACGCCCCATCGGCTATGCCGTGCTGCTTCCTGCAGAATATGAAAATACAACGAAATCATACCCCGTGGTTTACCTGCTGCACGGCTTCGGCGACAACGAAAAAGCCTGGTACCAGGGCGGAAACATCCGCTACCATGCCGACCTGTATGCGGCGGAAACCGGTCCGGTAATCTATGTGATGCCGCAGGGATTCAACACCTACTGGGTGAATAAATACAACGGAAACTATCCCTTTATGGATATGCTAACGCAGGAGCTTATGCCGCACATCGATTCTCTCTACAGAACCGAAGGGCATGCTTCGCAGCGGGCCGTCATGGGCTATTCCATGGGAGGGTACGGCGCTCTTATCCTTGCTGCCAAAAATCCGGAACTTTTCGGAACGGCAGTAGTGTTAAGCATGTCGTTCCGCACCGACGAGCAGTACCTGGCTGAACCTCAGTCGGTATACGATGTGCAGTGGGGTCCGGTATTCGGATCTCCGGGCAAATCGGGCAACGACAGACTGAGTCCGTACTTCCTTGAATACAGTCCGTTCCATTTCTTTACCAATCCAAACGATCCGGCTTTGAGCGGCCAGCGCTATTTCATCGACTGCGGCGACGACGAGGAGAGCCTTTCGGAAACGAACAATGCGCTTCACCTCATCCTTCGGCAGGAAAACATTAATCACGAGTACAGGGTGAGAAACGGAGCACATACCTGGGATTACTGGCATAAGTCGCTTCCGGAGGCCTTCCGCTTTATGGGAGCCGCCTTCCGCAACCAGAACTACCCCGGCGAAGGAGAACCGGCACCCCTTACCGCCACGCTTTCACACGGGGACGTACACGATTTTACCATCTCCGGCACTGCACAGCCTTACCGCGTGCTGACCCCGGAAGGGTATGCCCTGGAAACACGAACCTATCCCCTGTTTGTATTCCTGCACGATCGTCCCCTTAGCGATCCGGAAGGAGCATCCGAAAACCTGCTGGCGCTGATGAAAGGCAATATTCTCGGAATGAGACTTCCGCAGTCGCTGTTCGTTGAAATCCCGTATACCGGCAGTACACTGAGTGCAAACGATATAATACAGCTTACGGAAGAAATAAAACAGAATTTCAGGGTAAATACCGGCGGACGTTATGCCGTTATCGGAGCCAACGGAAATGCCGGAAGCAGTCTGACGGGAATGGCCGGTTCCCTGTCGGAAATCTTTACTGCATGCATGCTCTTCGATGCAGGGTTCGATTGTTCCGTACTTCCGGAAAGTAAGGAGCTAAAATGGTATCTCGACATCACCGACGAAGGTACGAATGCCCTTGCATACCATACCCTTTTCATGCACCTGAAAAAAGGAAATTTCCCCCATGAATACCGTGTAAGGCAGGGACTTGCCACACACAGCGACTTTCTTTCGGGAATTAACAATGCAACGGTTTTCATAAAAGACAATCTGTTAAAGCAATAACCGATGAAACGAAACGCCCTGCTGCTTCTGCTGATGCTTACCCTCTCCGGTTTACGGGGCGGGGCACAGCCTTTGCTGGTGATGGAAAGCCTTTCGTTCGAAAGCAGCCTTCTGGGTCGGTCCGTGAAGTATTCGGTAATACTCCCTTCCTCCTATTACTCGGAAAATAAGGCGTATCCGGTGGTTTATCTGCTGCACGGACTCGGTGACGACGAAACCTCCTGGCTCGAATACGGGCGTGTGGAACAGCTCTGTCGCAGCGCCGAAAAGGCAGGGACCCTTCCTCCCATGATATTTGTGATGCCACAGGCTTTCCGGACTTATTACGTAAACGATTACAAGGGAACCTTCCCGTATCAGGATATGTTTGTACAGGAACTCGTCCCACATATCGATAAAGAATTCCGCACAATTCCGGCTCCGGCGCAGAGGGCAGTACTGGGTTACTCCATGGGCGGCTTTGGTGCGATGATACTGCATCTTAAACATCCCGGAATATTTGGTTCTGCAGCACCCCTGAGCATGTCGGTCCGTACCGACGGTCAATACATGGAAGAGGAAGCCCCCGCCTGGGATGAGCAGTGGGGACGGCTTTTCGGCGGGGAAGGCACATACGGAAGCGATCGCATTACCGGTTATTACCGCCTCAACAATCCCTTCCACCTCTTCCCGTCGATGAGCGACGCTCAAAAGCAGTCGACCAGGATTTACATGGTAAACGGGGATGAGGAACAAACGCTCTGCCGCAGCAACGAAACCCTGCACATCCTTATGCACGAACACGGCATCCCGCACGAGTACAGGGTAGTAGACGGGGGGCACAGTTTCACGGTATGGCAGCAGGCCCTGCTTCCATCGCTCCGGTACATAGCTTCCGTGTTCAGCGAAACTCCCTTTGCCGGGGAAGCGGAGGTGCCGGTTCGCAGGCAGCCTCTGAATAAAGAGCAATTTCTTACAATGGAAATAGCCGGGAGGCCCTTACACGTTTTTCTGCCAGCCGGTTACGAAACGGGCAACCGCAAATACCCGCTGTTGCTGTTTGCGGGAGTGGATGATAAAGCTGCGGCAAGGGATCTGGCAGAAATCGTTAATGCGCAGATTGAAGATGGAATAATTACTCCGATGATAGCAATGTTTACCGATGCAGGGGCGGATGCACTCTCTCTGCCGGAACTGTCCGGAGAAAAACTGAGAATACGAAGCGGATATAAATTCAGGGCGCTGGCAGGAACCGGAGCAAGTGCGGAGATGGTATTCGGGGCGATGCGCCGGAAGCCTGCATTTGGTTCGTATATGCTGTGCGGGGCAGAGGTGGATACGGCGACGGCAGAAAGCCTGAAAATGGATGCCGGGATACTGAACACGGGCCAGGCTGCCCTCTTTGTGGATGCCCCCGACCGGGGAAACAGCGTAAAGGGCAACGGAGAGCTGCACATGGTGCTGCGCGACATGGGGATAGCCCACGAATACCGGGTAAGGGAAGGCACGGGAGGTTATGAATGGATAGCCGGAGGTATGCCGGAAATTCTGAAAATGGTTTCACGAAGGTTTCACAAATAAAAATAATAACTCACCTAAAACAAACGATATGTACATTGTAAGCAGTTACACCCTGGCCGTTGCCCTGTGCTTCGTCACCATGCTGTGCTGGGGCTCATGGGGCAACACACAGAAACTGGCAGCCAAAACCTGGCGCTATGAGTTATTTTACTGGGATTATGTTATCGGCGTTGTCCTGCTCACACTGCTAATGGGCTTAACGCTGGGAAGCACCGGCGATCAGGGCCGCAGCTTCGTTCAGGACCTGATGCAGGTAAGCCCGAAAAATTTCGGCAGCGCATTCCTTGGCGGAATCATCTTCAACGCATCAAACATCCTGCTCTCGGCTTCCATCTCTCTGGCAGGTATGGCCGTTGCATTCCCGGTAGGGGTCGGACTGGCTCTCGTACTCGGGGTATTTATCAACTACTTCGGAGCTCCTTACGGAGATGCCGTCCTGCTCTTCTCGGGCGTGGCGCTTATCGTTTTTGCACTTCTGTTCAACGGCATAGCCTACGGCAAAATCAGCAAAAACAGGGATAAAAGCGTTGCAAAAAAAGGGCTCTACATTGCCATTGCCGCAGGTATCCTGATGTCGTTCTTCTACCGCTTTGTAGCGGCAGCCATGGACCTTAGCAACTTCGAATCGCCCACTCCGGGTATGGTAACCCCGTATACTGCCGTATTTATCCTTGCACTGGGGATGCTGTTCAGCAACTTCTTCTTTAACACCTACCTGATGAAGAAACCCTTCGTGGGAGAGCCCGTAAGCTATAAGGCCTATTTCAGCGGCGGACTGTCGACGCATGCCGTGGGCATCCTTGGCGGACTTATCTGGGGACTCGGTACCGCGCTGAGTTATATAGCTGCCGGTAAAGCCGGTGCGGCCATATCTTATGCACTCGGACAGGGCGCAACCATGGTGGCTGCACTCTGGGGCGTATTCATCTGGAAAGAATTCAAAGGAGCAACAAAAACCATCAGCCTACTGCTTCTGCTGATGTTCCTCTTCTTTATCTCCGGACTGGCACTGATCATCGTTGCCGGAAATCAATAAGAAAACCTGATCACTAAATAAATTCACAAACAACCAAAAACCAACAAAATGAAAAAGTACATTGCATTACTGACGATGGCCGCAATCGCTGCCATGAGCTTCACCGCCTGCGACAACGGCGACGACAACGGCGACGATCCCATTGTTGTGCCTCCCGCAAAAATCAAAACAATTGGTGTAAACTACGGAGATGGTGTTGAAGGATATGAGTTTGTTTACGATGCCAACGACAAAGTATCGAAAATCTATAATTCATGGGAAGGCGTTGCCGTTGATACCATCACCTACGACTATTCGGTTGCCGGTAAGCTTACCATTACCAAGGAAGACTGGCCCACCGTTTATGAACTGGATGCCAACGGCCGCGTGGTAAAGGAAATCTGGGATGAAACCAGCTATGCCTCCTACGAGTACGATGCCAACGGTTACCTCGTTGCCGTGAAGGAATTCTGGGACGGTGTGAACCACAACAAGTTTGACGTTGAAATTACCAATGGTAACGTAACCAAACACACCCGCTACGGCGACGATGGCAACGTAAACCGTATCAAAACCTTCACCTTCACCACGGGCGACAACACCGCCGACATCCAGCAGACCAACGCCGTTGATTCAAACTGGAAGACCGTAGGAGGAATCTTCGGAAAACCCAGCAAAAAACTGGTCGACTTCCTCGATTACTGGACTCCCGGTGACGAAGCCAACAAGAAAACCACTACTATTACCTATACCTTCGATGCAAAGAACAGGGTTTCCACTATGACACGCTCGGGCGACGGATGGCAGGAAATCTACAACTTCTCGTATTACGAATAGTATTCAGGGAAATCCATGCCGGTTTTTAATCGTTATTCATTGGTTTTAAACCGGCAGGTATTGCAGGAGGGAAGAAAGGTATCTGCCATTGTGCGGGTACCTTTCTCATTTTTTAACGTCATGGGTGCAGAGATGCGCCCCGGAGGTCATGCCTGCACCGTAACCCCATCCCCGAAAGGGAACAAACGTACCCATACCCGGCCGGAGGCAGAAATTGCTTATTCGGTAAGTCCGAATCCGGTACAGACGGGCAGGCGTGAATCCAGACGTTGAAATCAACCATATGTTCGGATGAAAAATATAAAATATGCCGGGATGATTGCCGGCCTGCTTTTCCTGGTTGCCGGGCTAATGCTTCCGGCTCCCGAAGGCCTGACGGAGGCCGGTAAAAATGCCGGAGTGGTCGCCATACTGATGGCGGTATGGTGGATTACCGAAGCCATTCCCGTATATGCCACAGCATTCCTGCCGATGGCACTCTTTCCCTTTCTGGGAATACTTCCGGCCGGAGAAACGGCCATAAACTACGGGCACGATTTCGTGCTTATGATGATATCGGGATTCTTCATCGCAAAAGGCATTGAAGCACAGAATCTGCACCGGCGTATCGCCCTTGTGCTGATCAAAGCCCTGGGTACCAGCCGCCGCATCATTCTGATGAGCATGATGCTGGCAACGGCCTTCCTTTCGATGTGGATCGCCAACGTAACCGCAGCTCTTCTGATGCTACCGATCGGTATGGCGCTGCTGCTCAAAGACGAGGAATCGTCGGGCACCACCAACCACTTCGGTACTGCCCTGATGCTGGGAATTGCATATGCCGCCAGCATAGGCGGAACCGCTACCCTGATCGGATCCCCCACCAATATGATCTTTTCGGGCATACTGTCGAAAATGTTCCCCGAAGCACCCTCCGTCAGCTTCTTTGCCTGGCTTAAAATAGGATTCCCGCTGGTAGTGATCTTTCTGCCTCTCACCTGGATTTACCTTGTAAAACTGTTCGGAATCCGCAACAGCATCCCCGGAAGCCGGGAGGTAATAGCCGCCGAACTCAGGACCATGGGACCAATGAGCAGGGGCGAAATGCGGGTACTCCTTGTGTTTATTTTTACCTCCCTGGGATGGATCTTCCGGGAAAACATCGTTATCGACACCTTTATTATCCCCGGCTGGAGTTCGCTGCTTAACGCGGAGGACTTCGTACACGACAGCACCGTGGGGATGACGGCGGTTATGCTGCTGTTTATGCTGCCCGACGGCAGAGGAAAACGCCTACTGGAATGGAAAAATGCCGTACAGATACCCTGGGGAGTCGGGGTGATCGTGGGCGGAGGCTATGCCATGGCCGCCAGTTTCAAGGTAACCGGACTGGCCGACTGGATAGGGCTGCAGCTCGCCTTCATCAGCGGATATCCTACCTGGCTGGTTCTGTATATCGTTGTTGCAGCCATTCTGCTTTTCACCGAGATGAACTCCAATACGGCAACGGCCAATATATTTCTGCCCGTGCTGGCAAGCCTTGCGGTAGCCGGAAACATGAATCCGCTCCTGCTCATGATTCCCGCAACCTTCGCCTGCAGCTTTGTATTTATCATGCCCGCAGGCACCGGGCCGAATACCGTGGTTTTTGGCAGCAACCGCGTTAGCATGAGCGATATGGTAAAGGCCGGATCGGGACTAAAGCTCCTGAGTCTGGCACTATTGCCCCTGGTTCTCTATCTGCTGATGGAGTTTGTAATGGTTTTCGACAAATCGGTGCCGTTCTGGGCTCCTCAACCATAAAGGGCCGTCCTGTATCACTATTCATAACGGTTTGAGCCAAAACACATTAAATGTATGGGTATTTATACCCATAGCCGCGTAATTGGCCTGAAAAGCCCATACACCAAGGCTTTGCGAAAGTTAACACAGGCTAAAAATTACAGCCGTTTGGGGCATTCCTTGTCTGCATTCTGATTTTAAACGACTTACGTCGCCAATCCCCCGGCGGAGAGCGAAAACACACCCATTTTACCTCAATATATCAGTGTTTCAGAGCCCTCCGTATTTATACCCATTTTGATGTATGGGGTATTGACAAACGAAAATACTGCCATAATTTTACCAAAAAATAACTCGATATACTATGCCGAACAGTTTGATTTTAAAGGACCTTATTATTAATACCGGAGAAAATTTCATGATTCTTCGCGACGGTCTGGAGTCCTACCTTTCCTACCGGATTACAAATTCGGTTCTCGACCTTCACAACGCATACGTCCCGGAGTCGCTCAGAGGTACGGGGCTGGCATCCGACCTTATTCTGCACAGCATGCATTACGCTGTGATGAACGGATACCGCATCAAACCATCCCACCCCGCCGTAATTCGTTTTCTCGAGATCAACCGGGAATGGCAATACCTCACCGTTTACAGTCTGAACTAAAGCCATCCCTTCAATATTCCTGATAATTTCTTTCAGCAAAGCACCGGCCAATGGCGGTTAACAAAGGAAAAAACAAAGAGAAAAATTATTAAATACCAAATATCAAAACAAATAAACCAACAAAAACAAAACAAAAATGAAAGCAAACCAAACCCCGATTTTCCTGGCTTCCATTTTCCTTATGGGAAGCATGTTCATCTCCTGCTCATAGGATGAGATTGTACCAGCCTCTGCTGAAAACGCAGGCATGCGCCTGAAATCCGAATCAGCAAATCTGGAATACACCGGTTGCGAAACCCAGTGTATCGCCGAAGAAGGCACTTATTATTCCAAAACCGGTCAGGCAATAATAGGCTGGGGTGGCAAAACGAATAATTCCAATACAAAAACCGTTGACATTGAATACTACAACACCGAAACCGAGTTTATCCTGAAGGTAAAAAGTACCAATGGATTCTCCGACCTGATCATCAACGATTTATCCGTCTGGACAAACGGGCCTGTTGCCGCAGACACATGGGCTACCTATACAACTCCCCTCGGAGAGAACTGGGCAGCATGCGATAACATTGCATATACGCTCCAGGTAGCCGGAAATGGACCGCAGGCAGAATTTGAGGTTGACTACAACCTGATTGGACTCTGCGGATGCGAAGAAAGCTTTGCTTACACTCAGGTAACGGAAGGTGTTTACACTTTCACCTACATCCCCGCTGAAAGTATGGATGACGCAGTGCTGGTATTTACAATCCCGCAGTCATACTACGTATCCGGACTTGAAGGGTGGACCCGTAATGGCCAGACGCTGCAGAACACCATGGACCTCGAGGCATGCGAATCCTATACATGGACCATTCAATTTACACCCGATTGCGATAACACCAACGGCAACTCCAACAGGAATGTGTGGACCGATTTTAAGGTGAACAATGAATCGAAGAAAAACGATAATACGCCCAATATTGTAATGCAGTGTAATTAATAGCAATCGGCAGGTAATACACTGACACAAAAAAGTCTGGCCACATCCGGCCAGACTTTTGCTTTTTATGCCCGGCTGTAATTTTTCCGGGGGCTTTGCATTTATAGGTAAAGCGTTTCAGGCTTTCGTCTGATAAATATGCACGTCGCGCTGCGGGAAGGGAATGGATACGCCGTTTTCGTCGAAGGTCTTCTTCACCTTCTCGTTCAGATAGAAATAGACATCCCAGTAGTCGCCCCCGTTTACCCATGCACGGGTTACGATGTTTACGGAACTGTCGCCCAGGGAAACAACGCCGGTAAACGGTGCCGGATCTTCAAGAACTCTCTGGTCGGAGGTAAGAATATCCATAATAAGCTGCCTGGCTTTATCGATGTTGTCGCCGTAGCCGATTCCAAAGGTGATATCCACCCTGCGCACGGGAGATGTGGAAAAATTAACCGCAGCACCGTTACTCAGCGGTCCGTTGGGTATAATGATGGTTTTCTTATCCGGCGTATGCAGCACGGTATGAAAAATCTGAACTTCGGTAACCGTTCCGGCATAGCCCTGTGCTTCAATATAGTCGCCTACCTTAAACGGCTTTAGAATCAGCAGCATCACCCCGCCGGCAAAGTTCTGAAGCGTCCCCGAAAGGGCCATACCAAAAGCAATACCTGCAGCACCCAGAAGAGCAATAAACGAGGTTACCTGAACCCCTACCATCGACACAACGCTGATCAGCAGCAGTACCTTCAGCAGCACCGATATCACCTGCAGCAGAAACTTCTGCAGGGTCCTCTCATACGCACGAATCTCAAATACTTTCTTCAATACCTTAATCAGCCGGCCAATAAGCCACAAACCGATTCCAAGGGTAAGCAATGCCAGTAAAATCTTCCCTCCGTAGGTTATGACCATCGACCACAACTGCTCCGGAGACGAAATAAATGACGATAAATTCTCCATTATAAAAAAATTTAATTAATAATCAAAGGTTTGCAAGTTACGAAAAAAAACAGAAAGCGCTGGGGTACGACGCAAGGCGAAGCCCGGTATATGCAGAATTAAAGAGCTTCGCATTGCAAAAATCAAAAAATACGGTGATGCGATAATGGCATTATAATAACTTGATTACATATTATTTACACTGCTTCCGGAAATTGAAAATCCCATGAAGTAATGCATGAAAAGTCCGTGTCACCCATCCGGCAATTGCCGGAAATCCTACCTATACAGTAAGAGCATGTGAAATCCAAAATCAACTAAACATCGTATCTTCGCCAGCATTAAAACCTTGAACCCTATGCCGGTCATCCGCTCCTCCAGCCCCTTGAATGCAGACATTAAACTCATTGTCTTCGATCTGGGGAATGTTCTGCTTAATATAAATCCCATGCTTACCAATAAGGCTTTTCGTGCGCTCGGGATTATCGATGAAAACGAGTTTTTCTCTGGTAAGCAAACCCTTGCCCTGATGTCGGCCCTGGAGTGCGGAACCACAGGCCCGGATGACTTCCTCCGGGAAGTGCTTAAGAAGCTCAAACCGGGAGTTACGTCAACACAGGCAGAGGAAGCCTGGAATGCCATGCTGCTCGATTTCCCTGCAAAGCGGGTCCGGATGCTGCAAGGTCTCCGGAAATCCTATCGTATCGGACTGCTTTCCAATACCAACCAGGTTCATTACCGCGATTAT
The DNA here is from genome assembly GCA_022837485.1 of Bacteroidales bacterium. Lineage (GTDB taxonomy): Bacteria > Bacteroidota > Bacteroidia > Bacteroidales > Lentimicrobiaceae > Lentimicrobium. Next base: position 42,895 of record JALHHH010000002.1, on the reverse strand, counting down.
ACCGCCCGGTTTGCAAGGGATTACGGTATCCCTTTCGGCGACCTGTTTGATTACCTTTGGTTTTCGCATGAGATAGGAATTGCCAAACCCGAAGCGGGCATCTTTGAGCATGTTTTGAGCAACAGCGGTGTCCGGCCCGCAGAGATACTGTTTATCGACGATACGCTTATGCACGTGGAAGCTGCTGCACGTCTGGGAATAAACGCCGTTCACCTGGAAGCCGGGATGGAAGTCAGCGAACTTCTTTCCCTTTTTTAAACCGCAATGTTTTAAAGTTTCCCTTCGTTCATCAGCCGGTAGATGGTGGTTTTGCCGATGTTCAGTTTTTGCGCCACTACCCGCACCCTGTTGTCGTACTTGTTCAGGAAGTGGGTGATTATCCGCTTGTTATATTCTTCCAGCGTCGCCTCTTCGTAAAGAAAATCCTGATTCGATCCGGTTGTGCTGAAGGTGATATCGGTGTCTTCTATTACATCGGTATTCGTCATTACTGCAGCCAGTTCCATAATGGCCTTCAGCTCGCGAACGTTGCCCGGGAAAGGATATTTCTGGATTTTCTCGATGGCTCCGGGGGCGATGGAGAGTTTGCCGAGTTTATTTTTCTGACAAAATTCATCCACAAAAAAGCGGGCAAGCAGAACGATGTCGCTGCCCCTTTCCCTGAGCGGAGGCAGATTGATGGGCAGCCCCAGTAGCCTGTAGTAAAGGTCTTCCCTGAACTCTCCCCTGCGCACCAGCTCCTGAAGGTTTTTGTGTGTGGCTACGATCACCCGCACATCCAGTTTTATGTTTTCACTGCCCCCGACCCGCACCACTTCTTCTTCCTGCAGTACCCTGAGCAGTTTCGACTGCATATTCAGGTCCATATCGCCGATCTCGTCGAGAAAAATGGTACCGCGATTGGCCTCCTCAAAGCGGCCGATGCGGCGGTTGTTGGCACCGGTAAAGGCTCCCTTTTCGTGACCGAACATCTCGCTCTCAATCAGCTCCCTGGGGATGGCCGTTACGTTCACCGCTACAAAAGGTTTTTTCCTTCGTGCCGAGGCATGGTGTATCGACTTGGCGACCAGCTCCTTACCAGTCCCGGTTTCGCCGTATATGGATACCGTGATGTTGGTACGCGCTGCCTTTTCTATAAGGATAAAAACCTTGTTTATTGCCGGACTATTGCCTTTGATCAGGTTGTTTACCTCGTATTTGCGGCCGATCTCTTCTTCCAGGAAAGCGATTTTTTGCCGGAGCTCAAGGTTTTCGCGTATGTTCTTGGTGATGTTCCACATACGCTCTTTGGTATCCTGGTCTTTCAGAATGTAATCGTAGGCTCCCTTTTTCAGCAGCTCAATGGCCGTTGCCACATCCTGTTGACCCGAAACGATCACCACCGGAGTATCCGGATTGAACTCCTTGATCTGCTTCAGCACCTCCAGACCGGTCATATCCGGAAGGTTATAATCCAGCGATATCAGTGCCGGGTTTTTGTAGAGGTTTTTCAGCAGGGTTTTTCCGTCGGGGAAGATCTCTACCTCATTGTCGGGATTGAGCGACAGATGGTGCGAAATAATCTTCGCGAAAATGATATCATCCTCAACGATAAATATTCTGAACGGATCGTCGGCCATTGAATAAAATTTACGCTAAATTACAAAATGTTTACAGTGACGCAAGAGCAGATATGCAGCAGTTTCCGTCAAGGGCAATAGTATTCCTCCACCCCGCTGAGCGTATCCCGGATTTCCTGCAGTAATACGGAAGTGAGCAGTTTCATCTTAAACGGCTTAAAGTCGGGCAGCCCTTTGAAGTAATGCGAATAATGCCTGCGCATCTCCAGAATGGCCACACGCTCGCCCTTCCATTCCACCGAGTCGCTGAGATGCCGGCGGCAAACCCTCAGCCGCTCGCTGCACGAAGGCGGGGGCATTTCCTCACCGGTAAGCAGAAAGTGTTTTATTTCACTAAACACCCATGGATTACCCGTGGCAGCCCTGCCAATCATTACGGCATCCACTCCGGTACTATGGATCATTGCCTTTGCCGAAGGCCCATCGGTTACATCCCCGTTGCCGATAACGGGAATACGGATATCCCGGTGGTTTTTCACCTCCCCTATCAGCGTCCAGTCGGCTTTACCCCCGTACATCTGAGCGCGGGTACGGCCGTGAATGGTCAGGGCGGCGATGCCGGCATCCTGCAGTTTAAGGGCAAGATCCACTATGGGTCTGGAACGTTCATCCCAGCCCAGACGCGTCTTTACGGTTACCGGTGTTTTCACCGATTTCACCACCGCCGAGGTAATCTGCAGCATCAGGGGCAGATCCTGTAACAGGGCAGCACCTCCGCCTTTGGCAACGATCTTCTTCACCGGACATCCGAAATTCAGATCGATGAAGTCGGGATTCGCCGATTCGGCAACCCTTGCAGCATCCACCATAGACCCGGGATTATTGCCGAAAATCTGTATGCCCACCGGCCGTTCCTGCTCCGAAAAGTCCATCTTCTTCAGGCTTCCGGCCACGTCACGGATCAGCCCCTCACTAGAGATAAACTCCGTTACCACCACGTCGGCGCCCAGCTCCCGGCAGATTCTCCGGAACGGAGGGTCGGTAATGTCTTCCATGGGTGCCAGCCATAGCGGAACCACTGAATCGTGTTTAAAAAAGTCAGGCATTTGCCGGCTATTGGTTTTTTCAATAATTTCACGCAAAATAACAAAAATAATCCACGGGATGCGCCAGGCCTTTATCTTCAGGAATTTAACTCCGACGGCACAACTGTTTCTGCTGATCATCCTGGTTTTGCTCTTTGCCATCCTGTCCATAGCTGCCGCCTATATTGCATCCGTCTTTATCTGGGGGACCGGCATCCTGGAAAGCGCTGCCGATGTATCCGAAAGCAACCTCAACTTCCTTCAGCTCTTCCAGATATCGAACCAAATAGGCATATTCCTGATTCCCCCTCTGCTGCTGGCACTTATTTCCGAAAGCAATCCGTCCGCCTTTCTCGGATTCCGCAAACCCCCGATAGCTCATCTGGCAGCAGCCATCGTGTTTATCCTTTCCATTGCGCCGCTCATCAATCTTTTGGCCGAATGGAACGAGGCACTTGTGCTTCCGCGCATAATGGAACCTATGGCGGACTGGATGCGGGCACAGGAAGAAAGGGCCGCACTGCTGACGAACCGCTTTCTGGAGGCCACCGGATGGAAGACAGTGCTTATAAACACCGTAATGATAGCCCTTCTGCCGGCATTGGGGGAGGAACTACTGTTTCGTTCTGCCCTTATCGGGATATTGAAAAAGTACTTCCGCAGCATTCACTGGCCGGTGATTATCTCCGCCGTTGTTTTCAGCGCTTTCCATCTTCAGTTCTTCGGATTCCTCCCCCGCTTTGCATTAGGGGCAGGGCTGGGATACCTCTTTGTTTGGTCGGGTTCACTCTGGGTACCCGTGCTGGCACACTTCGTCAATAACTTCATGGTTGTAATGGTTGCATACCTCTACCAGCAAAACCTCATCGATACCGGTGTTGAAGAGTTCGGAAAAACGGGCTCACCCCTGCTGCTGGCAGCCTCGGTCGTTTTGCCCGCTCTCGCTTTATTATGGGTATTTAGCTCGCAGAGAAATGCCGTCAGGGAAGAAACACAGTAACATCCTCTTCGTATCCCGGTGGCCCGGCGGCAAACCGGACAATGCTTAATTACCGTTAAATCGTGATTATTTAATAATTTTGCCGGAAATCGCATCCCATGGAAAATAAGCTGTTCATTTACAATACCCTGAGCCGGAAAAAAGAAGTTTTTGAACCCATCAATCCCCCGCATGTGGGGATGTATGTGTGCGGTCCCACGGTATACGGCGACGGCCACCTGGGCCATGCACGCCCGGCCATCACCTTCGACCTGGTATTCCGCTATCTGCAGCACCTGGGCTACAAGGTAAGGTATGTGCGCAACATCACCGATGTGGGCCACCTGGAAAACGATGCCGACGAAGGAGAGGACAAGATTGCCAAAAAAGCACGCCTCGAAGCGCTTGAGCCAATGGAAGTGGTGCAGTATTTCACCGACCGCTACCATAAAAACATGGAACAGCTGAACGTGCTCAGTCCCAGCATTGAGCCGCGGGCTTCGGGTCACATCATGGAACAAATGAAAATGGCCGAAGATATCCTGGCCTCCGGACTGGCCTATGAAAGCGGGGGCTCGGTTTATTTCGACGTGGAGAAATACAACAAACGGTATCATTACGGCAAGCTTTCGGGCCGGGTTCTTGAAGACCTTATGTCGAACACCCGCGATCTGGACGGACAGGACGAAAAGCACAACCCCTTCGACTTTGCCCTCTGGAAAAAAGCCCAGCCGGAGCATATCATGCGCTGGCCTTCGCGCTGGAGCGACGGATTCCCGGGCTGGCACCTGGAGTGCTCAGCCATGAGTACCAGGTACCTGGGCGAACGCTTCGACATACACGGAGGTGGTATGGACCTTCTGTTCCCCCACCACGAGTCGGAAATCGCGCAAAGCGTGGCTGCCAACCGCACCGAACCTGTAAAGTACTGGATGCACAACAACATGATCACCATCAACGGGCAGAAAATGGGGAAATCGCTGGGCAACTTTATCACCCTCAACGAGTTCTTCACCGGAAGCCATGCAGCCCTGACCAGTGCCTACAGTCCCATGACCATACGCTTCTTTATCCTGCAGGCACAATACCGCAGCACGCTCGACTTCAGCAACGAAGCGCTCCAGGGTGCCGAAAAAGGGCTGGGACGACTGATGGGTGCATGGCAGACCCTCGAAAAACTCCGTGCCTCCGAAGCAAGCACCGTGGATGTGGCTGCTATACGGCAGTCCTGCTACGATGCCATGAACGATGACTTCAACAGTCCGGTGGTAATCGCTGCCCTGTTCGAAGCCGCCAGGATCATCAACCTGGTAAACGACGGCAGGGAGAAACTTAACGTAGCAGATCTGGCGCTGCTGAAGGAAACCTTCAACACCTTCACGGGCGATATTCTGGGACTTAAAACCGAAGCAGCCATATCGGGCGAAAGCGGGCTGGTGGAAAATCTGATGCAGCTCATACTGGAACTCAGGAAAAATGCCAGATCGGCCAAAGACTTCGCCACCGCCGATAAAATCCGCGACGAGCTTACCCGTGCAGGAATTGCAGTGAAGGACACCAAAGACGGGGCAGTATGGAGCCGGGAGTGATTACCGGTTACCGGAAAACCCTTTTCATACAACATCACATAAATTAACCCTTGCATGAAATCAATTGTAAACCTGCTGCTCACAGCATTCACAGCAAGCCTGTTCCTGGCGGGCTGCAGCAACAAAACCGAAAAAATGGAACAGGAACTCAAGACATTTATCACCACCTGGGAACAGAAAGTGGAGCCGCTCCAGAAAGAAGCATACACCGCCTACTGGAATGCCTCCATCACGGGCCGCGACGAAGATTATGCCCGTTCCGAACAGCTGCAGCTGCAACTGAGCAGCATCTACACCAGCAAGGACGACTTTGCCCTTCTAAAAAGAATGAAAGATTCGGGCGCCATTCAGGATACCCTGCTAAATAGGCAGCTGGAAGTGCTTTACTCCGCCTACCTGAGCAACCAGATCGATACGGCCCTGCTGGCAAAAAGAATTAAAATGGAGGTGGAAATTGAAAAGAAATATTCCAACTTCAGGGCCGAAGTAAATGGCAAACAGCTGAGCGACAACGATGTGGAAGACATCCTGAAAACCTCTCTCAACAGCGATGAGCTGAAAGCCGCCTGGGAAGGGCATAAGAAAATCGGCACCCTTGTGGCCGCCGATGTAATTGAGCTGGTGAAACTGCGCAACGAAATCGCGCAAAGCCTGGGTTTCAGGAACTACCATGCCATGAGCCTGGAGCTGGGCGAACAGGATCCGGAAGAAATCAGCAAACTGTTCGACGAACTCGACGAGCTTACCCGCGATGCCTTTGCGGGATTGAAGGATGAAATAGACACCTTTCTCGCAGCAAGGCTGAAAATCGCCAAAGAAGAGCTGATGCCCTGGCATTACCAGAACCGCTTTTTCCAGGAAGCGCCCGCCATCTACAGCGTGGATATGGATAAATACTACAAGGACAGGAACATCGAAGCACTCACGGCCGGATACTACGAAAGCATAGGGCTCGATATTTCGGATATCCTGAACAACAGCGATCTTTACGAAAAGCCGGGAAAGAACCAGCATGCCTACTGCATCGACATCGACAATGCCGGGGATGTGCGCGTGCTTTGCAACATCAAGCCCAACTACAGCTGGATGAACACCATGCTGCACGAGTTCGGCCACGGGGTTTACGATAAGTACATCGACCGCAATCTGCCGTTCAGCCTGCGGAATCCGGCACATACCTTCACTACGGAGGCCATTGCCATGATTTTCGGGCGTATGGCAGCCAACCCGGCCTGGATGCAGGATATGGGGCTTATCGATTCCACAGAAAGAGCAGCCATCGCTGAAGATACCTACAGGGTGCTCCGCCTCGAACAGCTCACCTTCAGCCGCTGGGCGCAGGTGATGTACCGCTTCGAAAAAGCAATGTACGAAAATCCGGACCAGGACCTGAACGCCCTGTGGTGGAACCTGGCTGAGAAATACCAGATGATAAGGAAGCCCGAAGGACGCAACGAACCCGACTGGGCAAGTAAAATACACATCGCCACCGTGCCCTGCTATTACCACAACTACCTGCTGGGCGAACTCCTGGCATCGCAGCTCAACCATTACATCACCGCCCGTATCATTGGTTCGGATGATTTCAGGTATCAGAGCTTTTACGGAAGCAAGGAAACCGGTAAATACCTTACCGACAAGATCTTCAGGCCCGGCGCTCAGTGGTACTGGAACGATATGATTGAAAAGGCCACCGGAGAAAAACTCACGGCCAGATACTATGCCGGGCAGTTTGTAAACTGATCGCCGCATTGAGTTGCACCGTTTGCAGGCCTGATAAATCGATAACGGTCTTAAAATAGCTGCTTAAAGCATCCTTCACCGATGGTGCAGCCTGCGGCAAAAAGCGGCAGTGTTTCAGAACCGCCGCTGTAATGAATCAACAGGACATCGTCAAAGATTTAGTTGAAATTCGGTGCCACTGACTTATATTTGTGACCGTGAACGTGCAGAACAATCGGCGGATTATCCGGATTGCAGGTGGCAGTATCCACCTCTCTCCGGATGCAGCCATCCCGCTATCGCATACATCACTTAAGCCGGAAACGATGAGGTTCCGGCCGGGCAGGGAGTTTTACTGGCTGATTGAAATCTGCCAATACAACCGTGCCGATGGGAGCATTGTTTTAAAAGTATTGGATTACAACCCTCGGGAAACTGCCGGTTTTTTGACTCAAAAAATCAAATTGCCCGTAGAGGTAATCCGGTTTGAGCCCCTCAGCTGGGCCGGGCTTGAGCCACAACTTGCATATTATCAGTACAGCCAGCTTCAGAACCTCCTTGCGGAGGATGAGTCAGAAGACGAAAAAATCGGCCCGGGTTTGAATGCACCGGGTACGCTTCATATACACGAGGCGTACAAACCGGAAACCCCACCGCAAACGGGTGCTGAAAAAAGCACCGAACACCGGGAATCGTTTTCATGTTATTACACCGATGCCATTTTTGATACCGGATGCGTTCGGTTAGTGAAATCGTTCGATTGGTTCAGGGACCCGGTAACCATTACCATTGAAAACAGTTTTCTGCTTCCGGAATTTGATCTTGTCAAGTCGTTTTTTCATAAGGCATTCGAAGGCAGGAAAAAATTTGACGTTTATACAGCCATAATACGGAAGAACGATTCCATTGAAAGCATTACGGCCCATTCTCCTCAGATTGCAAGTATTGACGAAAAACTGATTGAAGGTGTTAAACGGACTCAGGTTCTGCATTACATAAAAACACAGCCGGCGGTCTCCGATAAATCCCTTTTTACTGCCGAAGAATTCCTGGAGCATTATGCCGGCGATGAGAGGGCCGGAAATACCCTGAAACAGTCGGAAATGGATATACTGCTTGCGGCCCTGGGACATCGGGAACTTCGCAACCGCAAACAGATAGAATACCTCGCCGGCAAACTTCAATCCCCCGCTCAGAAAATACGGTTTACTTTAAAGCCTGTTTTTGGCTTCGTTTTCTTCACGGAAGGCGAATCCATGAACCATTTTTGCTGGGAACTGCTCAACAGTCACGCCACCTATCTCTGGTCATTCAGCAAGAGCAGTGGAACGGCCGCACAGCAATTCAGAAAAGTAGAAACCAGTATTGCATCCATCCGGGAGAACGGTCGTGAACACTATAAACAGACATACAATACACAACTCCCGGATCCCGGTATGCATTTTTCGGTTATTTACCATCGCAATGCCTCTTCCGGACTTATCGACGGTTTCCCCGAATGGAAACACCGGCTTCTGGAACGACTGATATAAAAAGGAAATTAAATGGCGCTTGCAATTGTCTTAAACAGGTGTTTGGCGTTTATATCCACCCCCTCAGTTTATAATAAGCCAGCGCAAAATACTCCCTGAGCACAATCACCTCATATTTCAGGTGATTCCAGAACTGGTAGCGCAACTGCAGGTTTTTGCCGATACGCGGAGCAATTCTGTTCCCCTTTAATTCTCGGTCGTTGAAAAGCAGACTTGTCTCCAGGGGCGATTCAAAGGCGGGCATTCCCCCAACGTCGGTAAAACCGCATCTGCGAAAGCTCAGCACAGCCCGTTTCATGTGTTCGGGCGAAGTAACCAGGGCTATGGGTTTCTGTTTTTGGGCCAGAAGCCGATGCGAAAGGTTAAGCGCCTGGGCACGGGTATTCTTTCCCTTTGGCTCAAACGAAATCCTGCTCCTGTCAACGCCCCGCAGCACCAGCTCTCCAACAGCCAGCTGCAGGTCGCTGTCCGCAGCCTCATCTCCTGGAATGGCAACGACTATTTTAGCGTCGGGGTATTCGGAGGCCAGCAAAGCCGTATAATACGTACGCATCAGTCCGCTCTCGCTGGGGATTCCGGCCCCGCCAAGCATTACAATGACGGCAGGCGGCTGCTGCAAAAGGCTGCCGCGTGTAGCAAGCCGGTGCATGGCATGAAACGGAAGGGTGGTAAACGCAAGAATGACCAGCAACAAGAAAAACAGGCCAGAGACCATAAGCAGTCCCTTAAAAATTCGGAAAGCCTTGCGTTTTTTCCTCGCCATGATATCGGATTTTGCCCCCGCTTACCGCTTTTTCACAACGATGGGAGGGGTTTGGATGGTATTGCTTGCGTTTAGATCACGGTCTTTGATGTACACTTCGAACATTATGGTATCGAAACGCGACAGCGGATTGTTTACGAACAGGGTGTCCCGGATTTCCCCGCTGATGGCCTTGTTTTTGCCGGCAGGGGTAAGGTTGGGAATGCGACCGTTGAACGTAGCCGTATCGTAAATAACGGTCGTATCGTTCAGGTACACGGGGGTCACCAGAAAGACTTCCCTGAATGTTCCGTTCTGTTTTTCGAAGTACCGGATAAATAGATTGTAATCAAAAGGAGGCAGAGTGTCGCTATCAAACAGTCCCAGATTGCCGTCCCCATCGGTGAATCCGAAGGTTAACACCCCCCTCTGATCAATGCCCTGATCATCGCGCAGCAGCACAAAGTCAAGAAATTCGATCCGCGGTTCGTCCGGGTAGTCCTCGTATTTCTTGCACGACCAGAGCAGGGCAAACAAAAGCAGCAGAATAATCAGCGAACGGTACCTCTTCATAATGGTTTAAACTTAACGACGGTGAAATCGCGCAAAAGCTGTGCCGTTTCTGCCGGTAAGCAGGAGCTAAGATAGCCCAAAATACCTCACGGTGCCGGAGCCTCTGCCAGTTTTTTCAGCCGCACTCCTTCCAGCGCTGCAATACCGGGAGGCACATCGCCCTTGTCGTTAACGATTACCGGATACCCCTGCCGCACCAGGGAGCGAACGGCCTCCTCATCCGGAATATACGGGTAAACCGTCATGCCGGTATAAAACATCGCTTCCACCGGATTCGCATAATTCAGAATCACTCCCTTCTCCATACCTTCCTCCTTCAGCTGCCTCAGACCTTTTACCCATTCCGGATTCTTGTCGCTGATCTGAAACGGCTTGGCCCGCTCCAGCGAATACCTTACGGGAAGTAAGATAAACAGAACCAGCAATACATTCACCAGATGCCGGTACCAGCTCCGCACTTTTATTTCCGAAAGCATCACCCAGAAAACGGCCGTCATAATAAACAATGCCGGAGCAGTAAAAAGCATGTACCCCTGCATCTTCGTCCGCGCAAGCGAGAAAAACAAAAACGGAATCAGAAACCAGGTGCTTACGGCCAGCATCTTTAAATTACGCGGGTTCCGGATGGTTTTCCACAAAAACCACAGCAGGGGCAGATAAATCAGCTCGCCGTAATTGATCCTGATTTTATCGGTAAAATAGTAAAACGGTCCGGTACGCTCTTCAATCACTTCCGTAAGATGCCTGAAATTCATGCCCGATTCCCATGCCGCTTCCGCGGGAAATGCCCGGAAGATATAGATCTGCCAGGGCAGAAAAACCAGTGCGCTGATGCCCGTGAGAATAAGAAACTGAAACGCGATGGTTTTCAGGCTGAAATAACCGGAATCGTAAACGATCAGCAGCCAGACCGGAAGTACAATCAGTGCCGGAAGGTATTTCGAAAGTATAGCCGCTCCCAGGGCCATGCCGGCCAGCATATTAAACAGGGGTTTTTTGCTTTGTACAAAAGCGATCGAAAGCACAACGGCCAGTTCAATAAAAAAAAGAAAAGCAATGTCGATGTGGTCGGTAGCCACCCTGCCTCCCGTTAGTTCAATGATCAGTCCATTCACCGAAAAGAAAAATGCCGCCAGATAGCCTGCCTTTTTACCGGCCAGGTATTTCCCGGTAAACCAGGTCATCCAGATACCGGCCACAGACATCAGTATGGACGGTAGCCGCAGGGCTATTTCGTTCACCCCGAATATTTTCATACTCAACGCCATCAGCCACAGAGCCATGGGCTGCTTGTGCAGCCAGATGTGGTTGCCCGGCCAGTTGGTGTAATCGTAAGGAAGCAGGGGCGTATCGTACAGGGTGGGCCTGAACGGGTGATTCATCAGGTTTTTGGCTACCAGTGCGTGATACCGCTCGTCCCAGTAGTGCAGAAAGAAATCGGTGGATGTGTAAATCCTCAGGAACAGACCCGAAATCACCAGCAGCAGGAGCGCCATCCGGTAGTTATCCCTTGCCTGGTATTTCCACGATGTGTAATATCCCGCAAGGCAAAGAACCACAGTTAATATTCCGGGAATGAGATTTTCCATTTATCTTAAAACTTCAAAAATCCGTTGAAAAAAGGTCGGGTTCCGCCTGCGGCTTTATCAGATCGGGTCCTTCAGCCGTTACTTTGTTCACCCGGTCTGAAACCCTGTATGCTTTCATCCTGTCGCCGGGAAACGGGCGCAGCAGCATCCGCAGCAGCTTTTCGTCCGTTTCGCCCATCCATGCTTTATAATGATCCTTCTCCAGAATCACGGGCATGCGGTCGTGAATGGGTTTCATTAGTTCATTGGCTTCGGTGGTAACGATGGCAAAAGATCGCAGAATACTTCCTTCCGGGCTTTTCCACGCATCCCAGAGGCCGACCATGGCAAAGGGGAAGCCGTCGGCCATCACAAAACGGTAGGCTTGCTTTTTGCCTGCCCTTACCCATTCGTAAAACCCGTCGGCAGGTACCAGGCAGCGCTGCCGGGCTATCAGCCGGCGAAACATGGGTTTCTCACCCAGGCTTTCCGCCCGTGCGTTGATGACCGGACTGCTTCGCGGCAGCTCCTTTGCCCAGGAAGGAATCAAACCCCACCTGAAATAGCGGAGTTTGGTCGTATCATCGCCGGTTATCACCGCAAGGTTCTGCGTTGGAGCACCGTTGTACCGTGGCACATACGGCTCATCGCCCCCCGCCAGACGAAAGAACTCGTTGAGGCGCTGCTCATCGGTGGTAAGAGAAAAACGTCCGCACATACTAATGGTTTTAGGGGTAAAATTAAAGATTTAAAGCTTCGGGTTCCAACTCCGGAACCAACGGTTTAACTGCGACTTCCATTCTGCCCCTGCAGTTGCGGCCGCGGGTATCGCGAAATTGATTAAATTTGTCAAAGCGAACCTTTATCCCTATGCATCGGCCGGGTTATTATTCACGGCACATCTTCAATACAATAACTCAGGATGGGGGAAAGGTGGTGCGGTATTAACCCATAAAACCAAAACGCTATGAAGAAATTTGCAGTTATACTGTCGGGTTGCGGCGTCTACGACGGAGCCGAGATTCATGAGGCGACCCTTACCCTGCTGGCTATCAAAAAGCTGGGTGCTGAATACGAAATTTTTGCTCCCGATATTCCCCAGCATCACGTTATCAACCACATCACCGGCAAGGAGATGAACGAAACCCGTAACGTTCTGATTGAGTCGGCACGCATCGCCCGGGGCAAAATCAGCGATCTGAAGCTGTTCAATGCCAGGGAGTTTGATGCCGTTATCTTCCCCGGCGGTTTCGGAGTAGCCAAAAACCTCAGCTCATGGGCTTTCGAAGGTCCCGGAAGTAAGGTCAACAGCATGGTAGAGAAGGTTATACGCGACATGGCTACCCTTAAAAAACCGATCGGAGCACTTTGTATCTCCCCCGTATTGCTGGCTAAAGTGCTGGGAAATGTTGAAATCACCATAGGCGACGATGCCGCAACGGCTGCTGCTGTTGAAAAGGCCGGGGCCACTCACGTCAATACCGGTCACGGCGATGTGGTACGCGACACGCACCGCCCGGTTTTTACAACCCCGTGCTATATGCTCGATGCCGGCATCACCGACATAGCCGACGGAGCCGAGAACATTGTAAAGGCGATACTTGCAGAGCTTAAATAAGGAAATTTAAAACCATCCCCGTTCACGGGCAAATTCCATGGCGGCGGCCACCACTTCCCCGTGGTCAAATGCAAGGGGCGGAAGCACGTTAATGGGATGCCATTCCGCTTCGGACGCATCGTCGCCGCCTTTCACCGGTTTATCGTCGTAAAGCATCCCTGTATAGGCAATACTGATGGTACGGTGACGCGGATCGCGGTTCAGCGCTCCGAAGGTATGGTACTGATGCAAGGCAACGCCTTCGAGTCCCGTTTCTTCGTTCAGCTCACGAAGCACAGCCTGTTCCGGGGTTTCATCCATATCCAGAAATCCCCCGGGAACAGCCCACATCCCTTCAAAAGGCATCCGACCCCTCCGTATCAGTAACACTTCCGGTTCAGGCCTGCCGTTTCTGAAAACAACGGCATCAACGGTAACAGCAGGGCGGGGATAGGAATACGTATACATAGTCCGGCTTTATATTGATCAATGAATCATCCCTCCGTTTCTTCAGGGATATAATCGCTTCGGTAGTCGTTCCCGGCAACGGTAAGTACAATTTCCCCTTTCGGGGGATGTTCACGGTAATGGCTGGCAAGTTCCGCCAGGGTTCCTCTTCGGTTTTCCTCAAACATCTTGCTGATTTCCCTGGAAACGCAGGCCTTGCGTTCGTCGCCCATAACAACGGCAAGCTGCTCAATCGTCTTTACCAGTCTGAACGGCGATTCATAAAGCACTATGGTACAGGGCAGGGTTTGCAGGAATGCAATCCGGGTTTGCCTGCCCTTTTTGTGCGGAAGAAATCCTTCGAAATAAAACCGGTCGCAGGGAAGCCCCGAATTCACCAGGGCAGGGACAAAAGCTGTCGCCCCCGGCAGGGTTTCCACTTCTATACCCGTTTGTATGCACGACCTTACCAGTAAAAATCCCGGATCGGAAATACCGGGTGTTCCCGCATCCGTAACCAGGGCAATGGATTCACCCCCGGCAATGCGGGCAGCAATACCTTCGGCCGTGCGGTGTTCGTTGTGCATGTGGTGCGACTGCATGCGCGTTTCTATGCCGTAATGCTTCAGCAGAAGACCCGTTTTTCGCGTATCTTCGGCAAGTATCAGGCTCACCTCCTTAAGGATACGGATAGCCCTGAGGGTGATGTCTTCCAGATTCCCGACAGGGGTTGGTACCAGATAAAGCTTTGCCATTTCTCTTGTTTTTGAGGTAACGATCGCTCCGCTTCCCTAACTTTCTTCAGCCGGCAGTTCCGGTTCAAACGAACAGATAAAATCCCTGAGCAGGCGGAAAATGTCTTCATATTCCGAAAACGGAACCAGGCCCCCTCTGTCGTTCAGGGTGTGGTATTCCCGGTGTTCCTTGCCCATGGAATAGATAAACACCGCCGGCACTCCCTTTTTGTAGAACGGACAATGGTCGCTGTTGCAGCTTTCGCCGCGCTTCCTCACGGTAAGAAGGTATTCGTTATCGGCATTTATCTTTGCCATGCGGTCATAATAAGCCGGAAACTGCTCTCCGTTAACCACGGTTATGCCTTCGCTGCCGGTGCCCACCATATCAAGATTGATCAGGAATTTGATGTTCCCGAGAGGAAAAACCGGATTTTCCGTATAGTATTCCGAACCCTTCAGGCCGGCTTCTTCTCCTGCAAAAGCCATAAAAGCAACGCTGAAGGAGGGCCGGTTTGCGCTGTCGGCAAAATACCTGGCCAGATCGAGCATCATCGCAACACCGCTGGCATTGTCGTTAGCTCCGGGAAATACTGCCGTACGCCCCATCATCCCAAGATGATCGTAATGCGCGGAAATCACAAGCACGGAATCGGGATTCCTGTGTCCGGGTACAAAGCCCACAATATTCTTCACCGGATATTCCTGAATAAACTCCGCATCTATCGTAAGGGCTGCTTTATCACGCTTTCGCGGAAGGGCCTGTTCAAGAACCTCCACAACGGGATATTCCGCAGGTCTGCCTCCCGGCGATACGCTCCAGATAAGCTTTTCACCGGGGTTGATGATCATATACCCCCCGGCTCCGGTAAAATTCGTTGTAAGCATGGAGTCGGCCAGTTTCGCGGCATCGCCCTTCAGTTGCCTGCGGTTGAATGCTATCATGCTTCCTGAGGGATCTTTCCCTGTCCTGCGCTCCAGCTTTCGCGGATTATCAAACAGGGCGGAGTCGAGCAGTATTATTTCGTATATGCGGTTAACGGAAGGCGATGAGGCCTTAACGGTGAATTCTATCCCCGGGATCAGATCTCTGCCCCCCGCATTCAGCACCATGGCTCCCGGAAATGTATTCATCGGAAAGCTGAACTCCTGCGAATAACTGTCACTGAACGGCATTATCCCCGCTTCGAAAAACTCCCGGCTCAGAAATTCCGAGGCAATAAGGCTGCCGTGATTTACGTAGCCTCTCCCGTACATCCCCGGCGCCGACATACTGTCAACAATGTACCGGGCAAACCCGGTCTCCTGGGCTGAGGTTGACGGAGCAAAGAAGGTCACACAAAAAAGGATAACGGGAAGAACGATAATTCCGGAATTTTTCATGTCGGTACAGATATTTTGCCGGCTTCATACACCGGTTTTGTATGAGGCGTTACAGATACCTCCTGGTAATGTATTCGTTGAATTTCAGGTACACCGCATTTTCCCTGTCCCATCCGTACCTGGCTTCAAGCCCGGCCATCAGCGCCGTCGCGGCATACGAACCCCCGCAGGTATTCAGCCTGGCAACGGCTTCGTTGTATTGTTCCGAAGAACCGTCGAACAGCTCGTTGATGAACTGAAATTTTTCATTTATGCCAATGGTGGCTTTCAGGTCGGTTATGGGCTTCAGGTTTATCTTATCGGAAAGGGTAAGTTCACTCTTCCCTGCTGTGATTTTCTCGTTGAGCGAGGGAATGGATGGCTTAGGCTTTTCCGCTGCGGAAGTAAAACCAAACAGATCGGCGGAAGGCGGAACGGCACTTCTCTCCTGACTGTGGGTAATGGTCTGCGGTGCGTAAACCGGAGGCTCAGCAATAACCGGCTCACCGGGAATGGGTGCCGCAGGCTCTTCTTCCTTTTCAGGAACGACCACTTCCGGAACCGGCGCAGGAGCCGGCACTTCGGGTTGAAAAGGTGCCGGAGGCGCCACAGGCTCCGGTTCAGTGATTCTTATTTCCGGTTCGGGCTCCGGTTCAGGCTCCGGATGCATAGTAATTTCCGGCTCAGAATCTGCGATGGCTGCCACTAAAGGCACTGCCGGAGAAAATTCCTTCTCAGGAACGGATTCAGGCTCCTCTGATACTGTGGCAGAATCACTCTTCAGGAATTCCACCTTTACGTACAAATCCCGGATAAGCCCAAGGAGAATATCGGTTTCTATGGAAGGAACCGGAGTTCCGGCATCCCGTAAACGCGAGTGACGTTCACCGATCTGCCTGAGAATACTGCTGATTTCGTGATGTAATGTGTTCATGTTAGTAAAAAAATCAAAAAGCAGGAAGCAGAACGCTTAATCATGGTATTTTTGTACATCGGTCTGCCGGAATTCATATTACCGTAAAAAGGCACTTCACCCTTTTGCCGGTGTTATGAGTGGATAAAAGTAATAGAAAATTGAACAGATCCATCAATGTTTTTAGAGAGTGCCATTAACCCTGCGCAGCGACGGGGCTGGATAGAAGTCATTTGCGGATCGATGTTCTCGGGAAAAACCGAGGAGCTGATCCGCCGGCTCAACCGTGCCCGCATAGCCCGGCAGCGCGTCGAAATCTTCAAGCCGGCCATCGATACCCGCTACGATGAAACCAACGTTGTGTCGCACAACGAAAATTCAATTCAGTCGACACCGGTACAGGCTTCCTCCCAGATTCTCATATACGCCAATAATGTTGATGTGGTGGGCATCGACGAAGCCCAGTTTTTCGACATGGAGCTGGTGGCAGTGTGCAACAAACTTGCAGCCGGAGGCGTAAGGGTAATCGTTGCCGGACTGGATATGGACTTCGCCGGCAAACCTTTTGGTCCCATCCCCGACCTTATGGCTACTGCCGAATACGTCACCAAAGTGCACGCCATCTGCATGCATTGCGGCAATCTGGCACATTTCTCGCACCGCAAAAATGCCGATGAGCGGTTGGTACTGCTTGGAGAAACCGACAGTTACGAGCCTCTGTGCCGCGATTGCTACCAGAAAGCCCGGCGCGAAACCCTGAATCCTACGCCCTGATCCCATCCGCCGGATTAAAAACCGGCGCCTCGCACAAAGAGCCGGAACACTTGCGGGAACTTTATGGCCCCAAAATTGATTATTTTGTAGCTTTGCACTCCTAAACGCTTAATCGTCATGCCAATGGTTTACAAATACACCATACTGCTGCTGATGCTGTCGCTGATCCCGGCCGCAGCAATGCCCGCAGCGGAAGGAGATACCGAAACCCTGGTGGTTATCTCAACCCCTAAGGGCGATATCACCCTCAGGCTTTTTGATGATACACCCAAACACCGCGACAATTTTCTGAAACTCGCCCGCAGCGGTTTCTACGACGGTACGCTTTTTCACCGCGTCATCAATGGTTTTATGATTCAGGGCGGCGATCCCGACTCACGGAATGCAGCTCCAGAAGCCGAGCTTGGCAACGGAGGTCCCGGTTACAGCATCCCCGCCGAAATAATGCCTTCGCACTTTCACCACAGAGGGGTGCTGGCTGCCGCACGCGAAGACGACCGCATCAACCCGAAACGGCTTTCTTCCGGTTCGCAGTTCTACCTCGTTCAGGGTAAGGTGTTTACCGAACCGGAGCTCGACCTGGTTGAAAAAGAACAGAATTCCCTGATCCGGCAGCAGCTGTTTGTCAACATCATGGATCAGCCGGAAAACATTCTGCTGCGTAACCAGTTCTTCGCCCCGGATGCCAAAAAAGACTCCGTCCATTTCCGCTTCCTGCTCGATACGCTTAACCAGATGATTGAAAAGGAATTCCAGGCAAAGGGCGCATTCAAAATAGAAAAGGAACACCGTAAAATCTATACCACAACCGGGGGAACACCCCACCTCGACGGACGATATACCGTTTTCGGTGAGGTTGTAAGCGGCATGGAAGTTGTTGACGCCATCGCCGGAGTAGAAACCGGTGAAAACGACCGCCCGGTCGAGAATATTCCAATGACCGTTAAAATTGTTACCCGAAAAAAAGAACAACCATGAAAAAAATCAAGCTGTTAACAGTCCTCGCGCTTTTACTGTCGGTTTCCGCTGTGGCTCAGACTCCCGTTAAATCCCCCGCTCAGCAGAAACAAACCAAAATCCTGATAGAAACCAGCTACGGCAACATCACTGCCGTTCTGTACAACGAAACCCCGCAACACCGCGACAACTTCATAAAACTGGTAAAACAGGGATGGTACAACGGTTCCATCTTTCACCGGGTAATCCGTAACTTTATGATTCAGGGCGGAGGTCAGGAAAGCATGGTTAATGACCCCGGTTACACCATTCCGGCTGAATTTGTTCCGAAATATTTCCATAAAAAGGGAGCCCTGGCTGCAGCACGCAAACCCGACCAGGCAAACCCCCGCAGGGAATCCTCCGGATCGCAGTTTTATATAGTACAGGGACAGGTACTTAACGATGCCCAGCTGAATAAGTTTGAAATGCAAACCGGACGCAGCATCAGCCCCGAACGCAGAGCCGTTTACAAAACTGCAGGCGGCACCCCTCACCTCGACGACGATTATACTGTCTTCGGAGAAGTGATTTCGGGACTTGAAGTGGTGGATAAAATCGCTGCCGTACAGACCGGCCCCGGCGACCGTCCGGTGACGGAAGTAAAAATGAAAATCTCCATCATCCAATAAACCATCCCCGGGACTTCCGTAGAATTTCCAAACCCGATGAAAGAAAAAATCAATCAATACCTGGCTGAAATAGAGAAATTCACAGCCAATACGGCTGAAGAGCTCGAACAATTCCGGATCAGATACTCCGGAAAAAAAGGAATCCTCAACGAGCTTTTTGCCGATTTCAGGCTGGTGGCTGCGGAGGAGCGTCGCGAAATGGGCGTTTTGCTTAACGATCTGAAAGGAAAGGTCCAGCAAAGAATAGAAAGTCTGCGCGAGGGCCTTGCCGGTGAAGAAACAGCCGCTGCTTCCTCCCATGACCTTACCCTGCCCGTAAACTTTATGGATGCCGGTTCGCAGCACCCCCTTATGATCGTCCGCAACCGCATCATCGACATCTTCTCGCGCATAGGCTTTACCGTTGCCGAAGGGCCCGAGATTGAAGACGACTGGCACACGTTTTCAGCACTCAACTTCGCTCCCGAACATCCCGCCCGCGACATGCAGGACACCTTCTTCATCAGCGAAAACCCGGATGTCGTTCTGCGCACCCATACGTCGAGCGTTCAGGTGCGCGTGATGGAGACCACCAAACCGCCCATCCGAATGACCTTCCCCGGAAGGGTATACCGCAACGAAGCCATTTCGGCACGTGCGCACTGCTTCTTTCACCAGGTGGAAGGACTGTACGTGGATAAAAACGTAAGCTTCGCCGACCTGCGCCAGACGCTGCTCTATTTCGCCAAAGAGATGTTCAGCCCCGATACGCGCATCCGGCTCCGGCCCTCATACTTCCCATTCACCGAACCCTCGGCTGAAATGGATATCTCGTGCAACCTCTGCGGCGGAAAAGGCTGCGGCTTTTGCAAATACACCGGATGGGTCGAAATCCTGGGTTGCGGAATGGTACATCCCAATGTGCTCAAAAACTGCGGAATCGATCCCGGTGTATATTCCGGATTCGCCTTCGGCATCGGCATCGAACGCATCACAAACCTGGTCTTTAACGTTAAGGACCTGCGTATGTTCTCCGAAAACGACGTTCGCTTCCTGCAACAGTTCGAATCGGCCTGGCAGCAGTAAGCTCCTGCCTTATAAACTTAAAGACCGGAACCCGAATCGGATTCCGGTCTTTTTTATCCCGCAAAGCAGCGATTGCAATATCTGCCTGGAAGGGAATTTCCTCCGGTTTACTCCATTTCCAAAGTCTCCCCTGCCGGATATGTCCTGTAACCGGATCCGTCCGGCAGCGGCTCAAGCATATAGTACAGCCCCGGCTGCAACAGGAAATAGGCGGGATTCAGATTGCGGTAGTATTCCGTTTCGAACCTCCGGAACAGATAGGAATCACCATCAAGCCTCCGGTGTATCCCTTCGTAAAAGTAATCCACGGTGGTACAAACCGTAAGGGTTGATGCGGGTCCGTTCTGCGCCGACAGCAGCATGCTTTCGATGGGAAGCGACCAGTTGAAACCCGGAATGCCATCAGGCAAAACCAAAGCCTCATCCACCACAAAATGCTGACCACCATCCCTATATGCAGCTTCATTCAGCTGTTCTATTGTCTTCCTGCGTTCGGCATACCGGTTTCCTTCTTTAACAATAAGCAGGGTACGGTAACCGAAAAACAACATAAATGCCAGGGTAAGAACAACTCCGGCGCGTAAAAAATTTCGTGGTTCCACCGAAATAAGCCAGGGCAGAACCGTCAGCACTACCACCGGAAACCAAACCTGCTCGTTGTAGCGGCTGTGATCGGGTGTATTGGTGTTCAATGCCGAGAGCAGAAAAACAATCAGGAAGATACCGGCATACAGTGCAACTTCCACCGGTTTACGTTCCATAATCAGCATAACCCAGGTGATCGGCATCAAAATCAGAATCAGAGCATACTGCTGGAACATGTAAACAGCCCGCTGCATGAACCATTGCAAATTAAAGGTTCCGTTCAGCAGCGACTCCGTCATCCAGGCAATCTTTTCGCTTTCATACGAAGATGCACCAGAAAGTTTTAGAACCGCAACCACCAGTACCAGCCCGCTCATCAGCAGATAAAACGTCTGGTTGCCCCGGCGGTTTTTAAGTATGTGGATGACCATCACAAGGGTAAGCAATACGATGGCTGCGGGATGGCTGGTAAGGATAAGGAACGCGGCAACCAAAAGCACCGGCAGGTTTTTCACCCGGCCCGGCACAAAAGCAATCAGGCAAAAAAGAACCAACAGGGTAGCCGCATAATACAATTCAAACATAGGAACAAAGAACCCGGTGGTCAGTCCGCCCGTCTGCAGCATCAGCAGAACCACTCCGGCCATGGGCTGCCGGTAGCGGAAAAGGGCTATACAGAACACTGCAAACGGAAATAAAATATGATTTAGCGAATAAAGCAAAAGAACTTCCTTCACCGGCAGCTCAGCCATTGTTCCAAGCCAGGGCAGAAACTGCGAAAGTACCAGGATATAGCGCTGATGCTCAACCCAGGGCCAGCCCGAGTTGATCATACGCATCAGGTAATATCCCGAATCGACCAGCAGCCGTTCGCGGTAAAAAACAACCGCCAGCACCGTAAGCACGGCAAACAGCACAAGCAAAACTACGGTAAACCAGGGGCGGAGTCGCTCAGTCATACTTACGGAATTCATCCTTCAAACCTACACGAAATAACGAAAATTAACAACAGAAACGCACCGGTTTATCCAAATCCCCGATTTGGGATATTCACAGGAACCCGATGCTGTTTTTCGGGCTTATTCGTCTGCGCTTCCGCGGATATTCATCCGGATCCGGTTACCAGACAAAAGGGATCAGTTTATAGGTGTTGCGTGTATATTCCAGGTAAGGCAGGAAAGCCCGTTTCAGGTACCCTTCTTCCAGCTGAATTTTTACTGCCAGCACAAGCGTGAGAGCCAGTGCAGCCCCCAGCCGCCAGTAGCTGAAATGACCTGCCGCCAGAGGCCATACGGTAAGCAGAATAGCGGTGTACATGGGGTGCCGGAGAATGCGGTACGGCCCGTGGGCAACCATCTGCCCGTGCGGCTTCACGTGCGGCGTGATGTTAAAGTTCCCAATCCGGATGGTGTATATGGAATAAAGCCCCAGAGCAATGCCTGCAAGCACAAAACCGGTTACCCACATTTTCAGGTTAAAAAGCGGACTCGTAAGCACAAGGATGCCGATCAGTGTGAATTGCAGAAAAACGAGCATCCACGCCAGATACAATCTGTGCTTACCTAAACGGGTGGTATTAAACATTATTCCTCATTTGATAAAACGCATACGCCGAAACCAAAAGGGCCGGAGAATTATAACAAAACAATCCGCCCATTGGTTCGCACTGTATGTAAATCATCATGCCGGGAATGCCTGTCAGACAGAAGGGAGAAAAAAACAGCCACCCCGGGGATGGCTGTCAGAGAAAATAATAATGTCAGATTTTACTTTAGTTCAAAAGAACTCTGTCCTATTTCAAAATCATCGGTATAAACCGAAACCACATAAACGCCGGTAGGCAGGTCTTCCTTTGTAAGTCTGTTGATCCAGTAAGAGCAGATATCGACCGCCTGGTTCTGGTAATTTACGGTTTCCTTAATGGTATATTGAAGAATTTCTCCCTTGTAGCTGAAGGAATAATCATCGCCCCTGCCTCTGGCCAGAATCAGTTTATCGGGTCGCGCAATGCGCACGTAAATATCCCTGGCTCCTGCTGAAAGCAGGGGATTCTCGCCAAGGGTAAAGCAAACCTTGATTTTCTCGACGCGCTTGGCCTTATCGGTTTCCCGTTCGCGGTCGCCGCTGCCCCGTACACCGGCGGCTACAATCTTGTATGCTTTCATCACGGCAGCCATACTTACCTTTTCGGTAAGTGCTTCCTTGTCTTTCTGAAGCATACTGGTTTTCTGCTGCTCTTTCTGATAGCTTGAACGTATCTGCTCATTTTCGGCTTTCAGTTCGCTGTTAACCGTATACAAGGAGTCGATCTGCTTCAGGTATCCCTGGGAGATTACGCGCAGGCGGTCAAGTTTCTTCTTCACCTTGTAGAATTCATACTGGGTATCGAGCAGCTTCCTGATTTCTGCGGCGTTGGCCTGAATAACGCTGTCTTTCGATGTAAGCGAATCGCTCAGGTTGCCGTACTCCAGTTTGATGTTGTTGTGCTCGGTAAGCAGGGAGTCAAGCTCAGCCTGAAGTTCCGTGCGCTGCATCTCTTTTTCATTCAGAAGCCCGGTAAGCCGGGAGCGGGTGGATAAATAAAGCCAGAGGAGCAGTGCCATAGCGGCCAGCAGGATCACAATGATCACCAGGCGCGAATTCTGCCTTTTCTTACCAACATGGATGTCGTTCATTTCTGCCATAAAACGGATTGTTTTGCCTTTTATTGAATTCCCTGCAAGGGGTTAAACGGATTTACAGAGTGATAACGCAAAATCACCTGCAAAATTACAGTTTTCGTGCGACTTTACATAGTATTATTTATAGCCCCCCGGGCTTAATCTGCTGCCATTCAAACCACTATTTTACAATAGTCCGCAAACCTTCGCTCATAAGCGTTCTGTTTGATACGAAAAAGGGGAGCCACAAATCGCGGCGCCCCCTTATTTATCCGTTTCCGGAGAAATTAGTGCGATTCTCCCTTATATTTGAATTTGTCGCCCGTCTTTTCGATGATCATGCGATAATAGCCTTCGTCGTATCCGGGGAATTTAACTTTGGGGTTCTGCTTGTTCCCATCCCTTACCTTAACGTTTCCATCCAGGTATTTTGTAAACAGGTATCTGTAGAGCTCCTTCCACCGCATAACGGTGCTGTTGGCCTGATTCACCGAATAATCGGTCAGAAATTCGCGTGCCTTGGCGGGATCGGTTTTATACAGATCCGTTGCCGCTTTGTCAACCACACTGGTATGGGCAATAAATTTGCCCTCCAGAGCCGTTTGTACTTTCTGGATGTCAACAATCATATCCTTATAGCGGGTATAGGCAAGGTTCGACACCTGGTTGAATACCCAGAACGCTGAATTATCGGAAAATTCCATCATGGATCCGTTGCCGACGGCATATGTTTCAGGCACTTGCGTGATGCCGCAGTACATTGGCACATAAACGGTGCTGTAGGAGTCGTCAACGCTGAACCACAAAATACCTCCTACCGGGTCGGGCAACCATGAGCGCGACTGAGCAACAAAAGAAAAGCCGGTCTGTTGAGTGGAGATGGCTCTTTCGTGAAAGAATGTCTCCCCGTCCACATTCCAGGTCATGGGACGCCAGCGTACGATCGACTGATAGGGACCAGCTCCTATGTCTTTGGTCATATCCAAATCGGTACCCTGATAGTAGTCGCGCATCATTCCGATAACATCCTGAACGCTCAGCTTTTTATCGGGTTTAACCCACAGAGGCATGCGGTTTTTCAGATCATACCCTTTTGCATAATCGGTATACTTATCCATGCCGCTGCTAACTCTGTTGAATCCGGCCCATACCCTGGCTTCGCAGAAACGGGCTGCTCCAAAATCGAGGGGTGCATAGGTGTCGGAGAAGCTGAAATCCTTATCGGCACCGCTGTATAATCCCCATTCACGGGCAAAGCTGATGACATCGGGCGAATAGATGCAGTTTTCGGGATCGTTGAGCGGGAAGGTGGTGATGCGTGCCTGGTTGGCATGCCCCGAGATGTACCCGTCGGGAATACGCATCGCTACCCATACGGCACCCTTATTGTATACCGTGCGCGTACGGCCCCTCTTGTCCTTTACTATCTGAGGCGAACCCTTGCCTATCATCTCCATAATCCATACTTCGTTGGGATCGGAAATCGAAAAAGACTCGCCGGAGCTGTAATAACCATACTCTGCCAGCAACTCGCCTATAACTTTAATGGCCTCGCGGGCAGTGCGGGCACGCTGCAGCGTGATGTACATCAAACTGCCGTAATCGATGATTCCGGTGGTGTCGACCAGCCCGGGCAAACCACCGTATGTGGTTTCACCAATGGCAAGCTGATGTTCATTCATGTTTCCCACTACCGAATACGTATGCCTGGCCTGTTTGATTTTACCAAGGTATTTCCCGGTATCCCATTCGTAAACCTCAAGCATGGTGCCCTCGGGATAGTCGGCAGCCGGCCTGTAATACAACTCACCATACAGAACGTGGGAGTCGGCTGCATAGGTAATCATGGTTGAACCATCGGTACTCGCCCCTTTGGTCACAAGAAAGTTGGTACATGCCAGTACCGGACCCGAAACGAAAAGTCCCAGTACTACAAGCATTGTTACTAAACTGTTTTTACGCATATTATTGTATTTTTTGTTGGAAATTCAAGGGTTTTTTAAATCCGCGATAATGTTATTGACGGGTCGGCCAAAATACAAAAAAAAGCGAAGATGAACGCGGTCATGTGCAGACTCACACATTTTTACATCTGCGGAAAGGCTCACACCTGCCCGGCTAATCCTTACGGTCCGGAATGAATTAAATACTATTTACCGCTTGGCGTTTCAATGAAGGACCGTGAACTGGTATGTAAAACAGAGAAGAAATAAATGCCTGATTTTCTGAACCAATTACCAAAGTTGCTGTTATAAGGTGACCATAATCTTCAAAAGAAGATAGTGTTACAAAGGATTGTTTGTAAATTTGCCCTCGTTCAAAAAATTCAGCCTTGATTATGACCGGACAAACCGTCGGAAAAATCGCACAGATCATTGGTCCCGTTGTGGATGTTGCCTTTGATCAGAAATCACAGCTCCCCAATATTTACGATGCCCTTGAGGTTACCAGCAATTCCGGGCAGGTTATTGTACTTGAATGCCAGCAGGACATTGGCGAGAGTACCATACGCACCATTGCCATGGATTCTACCGACGGGTTGTATCGCGGAATGCAGGTAGTTTCAACGGGGCGGCCCATATCCATGCCGGTAGGTGAGGATGTGAAAGGCCGGCTCTTCAACGTAATCGGCGAACCCATCGACGGGCTGGGATCCGTTTCGGGCAGGGAGACCTATGCCATCCACCGCGAGCCTCCGAAGTTTGAAAACCTTACCACCCAGCGCGAAGTGCTCTATACCGGCATTAAAGTCATCGACCTGATTGAGCCCTATGCAAAGGGCGGAAAAATCGGTTTGTTCGGTGGTGCCGGAGTCGGTAAAACCGTTATCATCATGGAGCTGATTAACAACATAGCCAAGCGCTACTCCGGCCTCTCCGTATTCTCGGGCGTGGGCGAGCGTACCCGTGAAGGCAACGACCTGCTGCGCGAAATGATTGAATCGGGCGTTATACGCTACGGCGACGCCTTCCTCGAAGATATGGAAAAAGGCGGCTGGGATCTCAGCAAAGTCGACCGCGATGAACTGATGAAATCACAGGCTACCCTGGTGTTCGGACAAATGAATGAACCTCCCGGAGCCCGTGCCCGTGTTGCCCTTTCCGGACTAACCATGGCCGAATACTTCCGCGACGGGGACGAAAAAACCGGCGGACGCGACATTCTCTTCTTTGTCGATAATATTTTCCGCTTTACCCAGGCAGGTTCGGAAGTCTCAGCACTGCTCGGACGAATGCCTTCTGCCGTAGGTTATCAGCCTACCCTGGCTACCGAAATGGGCATCATGCAGGAACGCATTACCTCTACCAAACGCGGTTCCATTACCTCGGTACAGGCCGTATACGTTCCCGCCGACGACCTTACCGACCCCGCACCGGCAACCACCTTTGCCCACCTCGATGCCACAACCGTTCTCAGCCGTAAAATTGCCGAACTTGGCATCTATCCGGCCGTCGACCCCCTCGACTCTACCTCACGAATCCTGTCGCCCGACGTGGTTGGCGAAGAACACTACCGTACCGCCCTGCGCGTAAAAGAAATTCTGCAACGATACAAGGAACTTCAGGACATCATCGCCATCCTTGGAATGGATGAACTCTCCGATGAGGACAAGCTCGTGGTATCGCGTGCACGCCGCGTTCAGAGGTTCCTTTCACAACCTTTCCACGTTGCCACTCAGTTCACGGGCATCCCCGGCACCTTCGTATCCATCGAAGATACCATCAAGGGCTTTAAGATGATCCTCGACGGCGAAATGGATGAATACCCCGAAGCAGCATTTAACCTGGTGGGAACCATTGAGGAGGCAATTGAAAAAGGGAAGAAAATGATGGAAGCCAAATAATACGGCCTCTTAAATCTGCCAACCATGAACCTGGAAATCATTACCCCTGAAACCACCCTCTTCAACGCTGAAGTTTCGCTGGTGCAACTGCCCGGCAAATCGGGATCGTTTGAGATCATGCACAACCATGCTCCCATGATCGCAACCCTGAAAAAAGGCAGAATCAAAATCGTGGATCCGGAGAAAAATACCCGGTTTATCGAAATCAACGGAGGTACACTGCAGGTTCAAAACAACAAAATTCTGATTCTGGCCGATTGATTGCATCCTTTGCCAGTATTTTCGCTTTCCTTTCTTTTAAGACGGGCTGACAACTCATAATTAAGATAGTTAAAATTAGTGAGGTCAATATTTTCATAGCGCGGTGTATTCCTTCAAATGTGTTTCAGCGGCCGGCTTTATATTATTCTCTTCCGTTTTTATGGATTATTTACAAAGAAACCGCACAGCTGAACCATATCCCGGTACGCGACCCGGGAATTTAATCCGATAAGCGGTATTAAAGAGCTGGCAATGAAAAGGCTATAAAAAAAAAGAACCGGCTTGCGCCGGTTCTTCTCGGTGGTATCGGCCGGGATCGAACCAGCGACACACGGATTTTCAGTCCGTTGCTCTACCTACTGAGCTACGATACCCCGTTTTGAGGCTGCAAAGTTACGTAAGAAATATTCAATTTAACAAATATTTTAAAAAAAAATCTCCTCCCGGGCTGTAAATCAGGTACATTTGCACATTGTATCTAAACGGCGCACCAAAGCCCCGCATCTTAATAATTTGATCTCCAGCAGATCCTGATGAATACCAGCCTCCTGAAGAGCACCTGTCTTATTGCTGTTGACCTGGGAAATACCCGGGCCAAGATTGCTGTATTTAAGGAGGGCGGACTTTCGGAGCTTATTGTGATGGAAGATCCGGATGCTGAGAAATTCAGGGCACTGAATCTGAAACGGTTTGCACCCGCTCACGCCATCATCAGTTCGGTTGCAGGTGAAGAGCGTCCCTTTACGGAAGTACTTCCGGAGTTCAGTTGGCTGGTTCTCACGCACGAAACGCCCCTCCCTTTTTTAAACCTGTACCTTTCACCGCAGACACTCGGTAAAGACAGGATTGCCGGCGTTGCTGGAGCCGTGGGGATGTTTCCCGGACGCAATGTGCTGGTTATCGATATGGGTACAGCCATAACCTATGATTTTGTGAATCAGACGGGGGAATACACCGGAGGAGCCATTTCACCCGGAATTACCACCCGTTTCAGGTCGCTGAATACGTTTACGCAACGTTTGCCGTTAATAGAACCTGCGGAAACAGACTATCTTACCGGCCGAACCACAGAGGAATCAATCCGGTCCGGAGTGATGAACGGCGTACGGGCCGAAATCGACGGCATTATTGATGAATACCGCGCAACCTGTCCCGGCCTGAAGATAATTCTTACGGGAGGCGACTGCTTTTATTTTGAAAAAAAACTGAAAAATAACATCTTTGCAGCCCCGAATCTGGTGCTGACTGGATTGAAACAAATACTCGAACACCACCTTGAAAAGTAAACAACTTATTCTGATTCAGGCATTCTGCCTGCTGCTGTGCACCAATCCGGCCATTGGCCAGAACCGGATCAGCTCACCCTATTCCCGCTTCGGGATCGGGGATGTATTCCCGGGCAACAACGTTTACAATATGTCTATGGGAGGCATTTCCTACGGATTAACCTCACCGTTTTTTGTAAACAGTGCAAATCCCGCAGCCCTGGTTTCGTTCGACACTCTTTCGTTTGTATTCGACCTGGGAGCCTACACCCGGCAATCGAAACTGACAACCCGTGATCTGAGCGAAACAGCCAACTTTACCTCACTGGGATACCTTACCTTCGGATTCCCGGTAACCCGGTGGTGGCGCAGCAGTTTCGGACTACTGCCCTACAGTGGTACAGGGTACCACATGAAAGACATCAGTGTGGACGAGGATCTGGGTCGCGTTACCCGCGACTTTCAGGGCAACGGGGGAATAAACCAGGTGTTCTTTGCCAACGGATTTGCCCTGAACCGGAATTTCAGCATAGGAGTGAATGCTGCCTGGATGTTCGGCACTATCGAACGCATTAGCGCCAACACATTCCCCGACTCGGCCTATCGTATGAACTACAAGGAGATTACATCCACCAGAATCCATGACTTCAGTCTTAATTACGGTCTTTTCTATAAAGGAACTACAAAGAAAGGAATGAATGTGGGCGCGGGACTGGTATTCAGCAACGATACGCGCATTAATGTAACGGAGAACAGGCTCGGCTACAGGTATTTCATCAGCAGCTTAGGGGTTGATAACGTCATCGATACCCTGCTGAATGAGCCCTCGGTAAAAGGAAATTTCATACTTCCCGCGAATCTTGGAGCCGGCTTTTCATTATCAAAAACCGATAAATGGCTGGTTGGAGCAGATTATCAGT
The DNA here is from genome assembly GCA_022837485.1 of Bacteroidales bacterium. Taxonomy (GTDB): domain Bacteria; phylum Bacteroidota; class Bacteroidia; order Bacteroidales; family Lentimicrobiaceae; genus Lentimicrobium. The sequence continues at coordinate 13,491 of JALHHH010000002.1, read as the reverse complement.
TGCAACTTTGGGAAAAATTTTCTTACTTTGATCAACCGGATTCGCTTAAAAACAGCATGCGGGTATCCGTTGGAGGGCAATATACCCCGTCCGTATCAACCGTATCGGGATATTTTCAACGGGTTACCTACCGGGCTGGTTTCAGGTATTCTACAAGCTTCCTGGAGCTTCGCGGACAACAACTTGACGAATTTGGCATAAGTTTTGGTCTTGGACTACCGCTCCCCAGAACGAGATCTACTGTAAACCTTGCAGCGGAGATCGGAACCAGGGGAACAACAACAGAAAATCTGATAAAAGAAAACTTCATCCGGTTTACACTGGGACTTTCAATCTTCGAAAGGTGGTTCATCATCAGAAAATACGATTAACAATTAAAAAACCGAATGAGATGAAAAAGGGTATCAAAGCATTAATCTTCTTCCTGATGGTCAGCCTGGTTCCTGCCACTGTATCATGGGCTCAGACGGACGATGAAGCAGATGAAAAAACAGTGGCAACAGGTCCAAAATACGGAGCCGACTCGGTAAACTGCGTGATGCACCTTTCGCTGTACCGCGAGTTTTTCAAACAGAAAAATATAAAAGATGCAACGCCGCACTGGCGCTGGGTGTTCAACAACTGCCCTCTGGCCAGTCAGAATACCTATATCGACGGAGCCAAGATCATGAGCGCAAGAGTTGATGAGTGCAAAGACCCTGCACTGCGTGAAAAGCTGATCGATACCCTTCTGATGGTTTACGATCAGCGTATTACCTACTTCAACCGCGAAGGATACGTACTCGGCCGCAAAGCCATTGATATGTACACCTACCGCACCGATAAGGTTGAACAGATCTATCCCGTACTCAAAAAATCGGTTGAGCTCTCCGGAAATAAATCCGAGGGTGCCGTTCTGGTTTACTACTTCCGATCCATCATTTCACTGGTTGATCTGAATAAACTGGAAAAATCTGCCATCGTCGACGGGTACGACCAGATCAGTGTAATCATTGACCACAATATCAAAGCAAACCAGGAAAATGCCAAAGCTCTGGCAAACTGGGAAAACATCAAGGCTAACATTGAATCAACCTTTGAGCCTTTTGCCACCTGCCCCGATCTGGTTGCCATTTACGAGAAGAAATTCAACGATAATCCCGACGATGTTGAACTTCTCTCCAAAATCACCAATGTACTCGACAGGAAAAAATGCACCGATTCGGAGTTATTCTTCAAGGCTACCGAAAAGCTTCACAAACTGCAGCCCGGAGCTCAGTCGGCCTACCTTATGGGAAGCCTGAACCTGGAGCGCAACAACATCAGCCGTGCGGCAACTTATATGGAGGAAGCAGCCAACCTGTTCACCGATCAGGCCGACAAAATCAAAGCTCTGAATCTGCTTGCCAACATATACTTCAACCAGCGCAATTTCTCACAGGCACGTTCAACTGCCTATAAGATCCTGCAGCTCGATCCTAACTACGGCAAGGCATACATCCTGATCGGCGACCTTTATGCAGCCAGCGTTTCCATGTGCAGCGACGATGATCTGGGCGGAAAAACGGTATTCTGGGCAGCTATCGACAAGTATGCCAAAGCCCGCAGCGTCGACTCCTCGGTTGAGGCAGAGGCCAGCAACAAGATCGGACAATACTCCAGGCACTTCCCGGCTGCAAGCGACCTCTTCTTCCGCGACCTGCTCGAAGGTAACAGTTACACCGTCGGCTGCTGGATCAACGAAACAACGACCATCAGAGCCTCGAAATAGCTCATCGCTGTGGTTAACCACTTACGGATAAAACTTTTTGGAAGCGTTGCCGCCTTTATACTGGTGGCAGCGCTTCCGGGTTGTAAAAACGACCCTGAAGAGATCGCGCGCCTGAACCGGCCCGATACCATTCCGACAATGTATGCAAGGGATGTGAAGCTGTCGGAAAGCGAGGAAGGCCGTATCAAATATACCCTTACGGCTCCCCTGCTGCGACGGTACGAATCGAAGGAAGGAGCTGTAATCAAATTCCCGGAAGGCTTCCGTGTGGTATTTTACGACTCCCTGAATCCATCCCTTGTGCGTACCGAAGTTGTTGCCGAATACGGCGTCAACGACGAACTGCAACGTACCATGGAAGCCAGGAAAAATGTGGTTGTCACCAACTTCATCAACAACGAAAAACTAAATACCGAACACCTGATCTGGAATCAGAACACCCGGAGAGTTACATCCGACAAGCTGGTTACCATCACCACTCCCGACAAAATACTGTACGGCGAAGGGATGGAATCGGATGAGAAATTCAACAACTGGATTATTAAAAAGCCCAGAGGCGAGATGTATGTAAACGATGAACGCTGATTTCTGTCATATACCGCTATTAATCATTACTTTTGCATAAACGATCTCCGCTTATTCATGGAACTGCTTATTCCTGTAATTATATCCGTACTGTTTTCAGCTCTTTTCTCAGGTATAGAAATTGCCTTCATATCGGCTAATAAACTCAGAATAGAGATTGATAAGAACAAGGACAGTTACGCTGCCCGCATCGTTGCCGGTTTTGCAAAAATGCCGTCGCGCTTTATCGGAGCCCTCTTGCTTGGCAACAATGTTGCGCTGGTAATTTACGGTATTTACATCGCCCGTATCCTTGAAACCCCTCTGCTGAGGATAATCCCGCCCGGCGCTTCCGGTGATATCGTACTCCTGATAATACAAACTCTTATATCTACACTGATTATCCTGCTTTTCGCCGAATTTCTGCCCAAGGTATTGTTTCGTATCAATCCCAATCAGATCCTGAAGTTTTTTGCCATTCCACTGGCTCTGTTTTACTACCTTTTTTACCCGGTGATCTTCCTGTTTATAGGGATTTCTGAAGTTCTGCTGAAGTTTCTGTTCAAAATTCACATCACACAGCCCGATTACAGTTTCAGCGTAATCGACCTCGACCATTACCTTAGTGAATCGGCTTCGCAACCTGCCGAAGAGAGCGAGAGCCTGCAGGAGATAAAAATGTTTCAGAATGCCCGCGATCTGGGCAACATCAAACTGCGCGAATGCATGGTGCCGCGCAATGAAATTGTTGCCATCAACCGCGACGGAGACATCGACGATCTCCGGGATCTGTTTATCGGCTCAGGACATTCAAAAGTTCTAGTATACCAGGATTCCATTGATAACATCATCGGATATACCCACTCCTACGACCTGTTCAGGAAACCGGCAGCCATCAGCGAAATCACGAAATCTGTGATGATTGTTCCTGAAACCATGCCAGCCAATACCCTCCTTAATATGTTTATAACAGAGCGCAAGAGTGTGGCCCTGGTTGTGGATGAATTTGGAGGTACGGCAGGTATGCTTACTATTGAGGACATCATTGAGGAGATTTTTGGTGAAATTGACGACGAATACGATGTGGAAGAGCTTGTTGAGCGACAGATTGATGAGCAAACCTATCTTCTGTCGGGCAGGCACGAAATTGATTACCTGAATCAGAAATACCGGTTCGATATTCCAGAATCGGATGATTATGAGACGCTTGCAGGATACATCATCAACCATCAGGAAGAGATACCACTGACCAGCGAAGAGATACAGGTCGACAATTTCCTGTTTACCATTGTTCGGGCCACGGAAACCCGGATTGAGGAGGTATTGCTGAAAATAAACCAGTCCTGAGCATACAGTATCCCCGGATACGAAAGCGAATGCGACAGAATTGCTATCCTGTTTATTTACATAATTTTAGGTGGCGCTTAAAATAATTTTTATCCTTGAACAATTATTGTAAATTTGCACCCTCTAATAAAATTCTATTAAAATGGCTTTAATCGGAGATATTCGTAAACGTTCCGGGTTAATTGTTACCATCATTGGTATTGCACTTGCTGCCTTTGTACTGGGAGACCTTTTGTCGAACCGCAGCCCAAGGCGCGGCATCAACACCATAGGTGAGATCGACGGTGAGCAGATTCTGGCTACCGACTTCAACCTGAGAGTTGATGAAAGTATGGAAGCCCGTAAGATGAACACTGGAAGCGATAACCTCACACCCGAAGAACAATTTCAGGTACGTCAGTCAACCTGGGAGCAGGTGGTTAATGAAACCCTTTTGCTGGAAGAGGTTGACCGTCTCGGAATGAGCGTATCCACTGCAGAACTCGATGACCAGATCCGGGGCGCCAACCCGCATATGTACATTCGTCAGAGTTTCAGCGATCCTCAGACCGGTGCTTTTGACCCTGCCAACGTAATCAACTTTCTTCAGAATCTCGATAACGTAGATCCTGAAATGAAAAGGCGTTACCTGACCATCGAAAAGGCTATCAGGGAAGACCGTCTCAATACAAAATACCGCAACCTCATCACCAAAGGCTTTTACGTGCCTGAGGCTTTCGCCAAACGCGACTACGAGGCACGCAATACAAAAGCAAAGATCCGTTATTACGGAGCACCTTACTCCAGCATTGCCGACAGCCTTGTAAAGGTTGCCGATGCCGACTTCAAGGCATTTTACGACAAAAACAAACAGAAATACCAGCAGGAAGCTTCAAGGGATCTGGAATACGTTGCTTTTGACATTCTGCCCTCCGACGACGACCGGATGAGGATTGGCCAGGAAGCCCGCAAAATTTACGACGAGTTCGCAACCATTGAAAATGTGGCCGCATTTGTAAATTCAACCTCTGACGTCCGCTACGACAGTACCTGGATTAAAAGAGGCTCTCTTCCCTACCAGCTCGACTCTCTGATGTTCAACGCTCCGGTTGGAACCACCTTCGGACCTTATGTTGAAAACAACATGTACCAGATGGCCCGTCTGGTTGACGTTCAAAGCCGTCCCGACTCACTCAGGGCCAGCCATATCCTGGTTTCCTATATGGGTACCAATGTAAACCCTGCAACTACTCTTACCAGAGACCAGGCTAAAGCAAAAGCCGACTCCATCCTGTCTGTTGTTAAGTCAAGCCCTGCAAAATTTGACGAACTTGCCAGCAGCAGCATCAACGACGATAAAACCGCTGCTACCACCAAGGGCGATCTGGAATGGTTCCCCGATGGTGCCATGGTAGCACCTTTCAACAATGCCGTTCTAAATGGAAAAGTCGGCGATGTACTTACCGTTGAAACCCAGTTCGGTTATCATGTGGTAAAAATCACCGGCAAAACCAACCCGAGCAAAAAAGTTCGCGTTGCCATGGTTAAACTGGCCATCGAGCCCAGCTCAAAGACTATGCAGGACATTTATACCCTGGCCAGCCAGTTTGCCAATGAATCGGGCAATGAAGAAGGCTTCAACAGGATTATCGAAGAAAAAGGCTATACCAAAAGACTCGCTGAACGCATCAGCGCTGATATGAATTCCATACCCGGAATTCCTCAGGCACGCGAAATTATCCGCTGGTCGTTTGACAAAAAACGTGAAACTGGCGAAGTATCTCAGGTATTTGATGTGGATAACCGCTACGTTGTTGCCATCCTGAAACAAAAACGTGAAAAGGGAATCCCCTCGCTTGAAGAGATCCGGGAGTTTATTGAACCGCTTGTAATCAGAGATAAGAAAGGTGAATTGCTGATCGCTGAAATTAACAGGGAAATCAAAACCATCGCCGATATCGATAAGGGTTATCATGCTCTGGGTATGAAGGCCGATACCAATGAAGTTGCATTTGCCGCTTCAAACCTTCCCGGTTACGGAAAAGAAGATGAGGTAATTGGAACCGTATTTACCATGGAGGCCGGGCAGATGTCGAAACCCATCAAAGGCAACCAGGCCGTATTTGTCGTAGTTAATGAAGCCCTTACACCGGCAGCTCCAAAGGATGACTTTACCTCCGAAAAACGAATGATCAAAAATGCATTTGCCACCCGTGCCCAGCGTGAAGCTGCAGAAGCTCTGAAACGCAAAGCCGATATCAAAGACAACAGGCTGGTGTTCTATTAGAATCTGAAAATACCTTTCAAAGGCTGTCGGAGTAAACCCGGCAGCCTTTTTTTTTACCTGATATCCGGCAGTCTCTATCCGCTTTCCTGCTTGTTGATGCCAATCCGGAACCTCTGGTCCGGTTAAACGTTTACTTTGCCCGGTTCATCCACATCTGTGAGCTAAGCTGCTTCTCTTTTCCCTAAATTGCAGGCATGATTCCCGTACAGTTCAGCTTTCAAACTGAACTGCTTGTTATGCTTGTGCCGGGAATTTCTGCAATCAGCAGTTTTTTGTTTGAAGATTTATTGTTGGATCTGCATTTCACGCTATACCCTCCTCTTTGCTTGCAGATTTTATTGTTTTATCCGGTCAAAAAATCGGTCACGACGCAATCGGGTGCTACCGGTGAAGCGTGAAAAATTATAACTAAACTTTCGCTCGCAATGCTGAAACAACTTGCAGGGGATCTGATATCCCTTTTCTATCCCAGGGTTTGTCTTTCGTGTGGGAATGTACTTTTCAAAAACGAGAATGTTTTGTGCTTCAGTTGTCTGCACAAACTTCCCAAAACCGGTTTTCATCTGCAGGGAGAAAATCCGGTGGCGCGGCAATTCTGGGGCAAGATTTACTTTGCCTCGGCTGCATCGCTGTACTACTTTACAAAAGGCAGCAAAGTACAGCATCTGGTTCATCAGCTAAAATACAAGGGATACAAAGAGATCGGAGAATATCTGGGACGGATTTATGGGCGGGATCTCCGTCAGTCGCCGCTTTTTGACGGGATAAGTGCAGTTATTCCCGTACCGCTTCATCCGCGAAAGCTTGCCCTAAGGGGATATAACCAGGCCGAATGGTTTGCCCTGGGACTGGCTGCATCGATGCAGGTTGAGCTCGACATTACCACACTTGTGCGTATTCACGCATCGGAAACGCAAACCCGAAAGTCGAGGTTCCGGCGGTGGGAGAATGTAAAGGAGATCTTCCGTATCACCGACACTAACCGGCATGCAGGAAAGCACGTACTATTGGTTGATGATGTAATTACTACCGGATCGACACTGGAAGCTGCCGGGCATTCCCTTTTAACCATACCTGGAATAAAAGTAAGCGTGGCTTCCATTGCCTGCGCGGTAAAATAGTCTGTTACACTACGCTGAGTTTCAGCATATTGGTTTTACCGGCTTTGCCTATAGGGATGCTTGAAACGTAAATAATGTAATCGTCTTTGACAATAAATCCGCTTTCGATCAGTTTTTTGCGCATCTCAGGCATTGCAGAATCGGTGCTTGAGAATGTCTGAATCCAGATTCCTTCCACGCCCCATACCAGGCTTAATGCACACAAGAGTTGCCGGTTGTCGGAGAAGATATAAATACCTGCAGGAGTACGATGGCTGGCAAGTTTAAATGCCGAGTACCCCGTATGCGTCATGGCGATGAGTGCCCGGGCGTTCACCTTGCGTGCCAGATCTGCGGCAGCCATAATCACTGCATCCGAAATGCGGCGTTCCTGCCGGGTTTCTTCCGGAACAACGTCGGGATAGATGATCTCGCCCGATTCAACATCCGTAATAATACGGCGCATGGTATTTACCGTTTCCACCGGAAACCTGCCTATTGATGTTTCACCGCTCAGCATTACAGCATCGGCGCCGTCGAGTACCGAGTTAGCCACATCGCTGACTTCGGCACGAGTAGGACGCATGCTCGCGATCATCCCTTCCATCATTTGGGTGGCAACGATAACAGGTCTGGATGCAGCGATACACATCCGGACGATTTTCTTTTGGATGATGGGTACCTTTTCCTGAGGAATTTCCACTCCCAGATCGCCCCGTGCAATCATTACCGCATCGGCAGCCCTGATAATGGCGGCAGCATTGGCTACAGCTTCCGGCTTCTCGATTTTTGCAACGATACGCGGAGGAAATTCAAGGCCGGCTTCCGCTATTCGCTTGCGCAGCATTTCAATATCGCCCGCGGTACGGACAAACGAAAGGGCAACCCACTGAATATCCTGCTTTAATATAAAGTCAAGGTCGTAAAGATCTTTCTCCGAGAGGCTGGGCAGGCTAAGGCGTGTGTCGGGCAGGTTTACTCCTTTACGGGACAGAAGCGTCCCTCCCTGTACTACCCTGGCAGTAACCGATTCTTTTCCATCCGAAGAAACGGCTTTCAGAAGAATCTTTCCGTCGTCGAGCAGTATTTCTTCGCCTTCCATAACATCCGAAGCGAAATCGGGATAATTCACACTGATCCTGCCTTTGCGGCAGAGTTCCGGCCTGGAGCTTATTGTTACCAGCTCTTCCGGAACCAGTTCCATACTTCCATGTTCTACCTCTCCGGTCCTGATTTTTGGCCCTGAAAGATCGGCCAGTATTGCCACGTGCGTTCCAAGCTGCTCATTCAGTCTGTTGATGGTTTCAACTGCACGGGCGTGCCCCTCGTGAGTACCGTGCGAGAAATTGAGCCTGAAAACATTAACACCGGCGGTCATAAGCTGTTTAAGAACTGTTTCGGAGGAGGATGCCGGGCCCAGGGTGGCTATAATTCTGGTTTTGCGCATGATAATCGGAATTTCGGTGTATTGGCAAATTTACGTTAAAAAAGGGAGAATTTGTCCCGGTATGGTCCGGAGGCTTACGGGTTTAGAAAAGCCGTACACATTAGCCGCATATCGATGAATTTCAGCACCAAACCCTTACCAGAACAAAATGTACGGGCAGAAACGGATTGCTATTTTATGTACTTTTGCGGCCTTGAATCAGCAATTGTCTTGAATTACACAGCAATAATAATCGGTTTACTGGCGCTTTCCGTTGAAAGCCTGACGGCTGCATGGTACTCAGGTGCCCTGCATCACCGGCTGAATGAAAGGCAGCCCCTGCTGCTGCCTCTTGTTCTGCCCTTGCTGCGTACCCTTGCCTTACTGGCTGGATTCTTTGCCGGAGTCGCCATGCAACCTTTGGCTTCCGTATATAGTGCAAATCTTGGTTTTTCTGTCATCCTCATCGTCAGTCTGAAAATTATGTACGAAAATTACCGTTTTCACGATGAAGCCAGGGTGATACTTGTCGATAATTTCAGCTCACTGCTGCTTTTGTCGCTGTCGGGAGCGCTTAATTTGTTCCTTGCCGGGATGGGAGCAGGTCTGGGCATGTCCCTGCCGCCGGTATTTCTTCTGCTGTTCTTCGCGCTGCTCATACTTTCTTCAGCCGGAGGGCTGCTTTTTGGCCGGAAAAGGGGGATGAAGCCATTTTTAAGGAAACTTGCAATATGGTCGGGATTTGTACTTATGGTGCTGGCAATCCGATTTATCATACTGCAATTTATCTGAGAAATTAAACTGCCCATATCCACGAAAAAGACTGTTTAACAAAAGATCACTCCGGAACCGGACACTTCCCGTGATGAATCCGGAGTAAAAAAATTACCGAATGAAACGACTTCTCAATTTATTACCGGTACTATTTGCCCTTCAGGCTGCCACACAGCCTCCTTCAGGATATTACAATGCAGCGTCGGGCCTTAGCGGAACGGCTTTGCAGTCGGCACTCCATAGCATCATCGACGACCACACCGTTATCAGTTATTCTGGTTTATGGAGTGCTTTTCAAACAACCGACGACCTGCCCAACGGAAGGGTGTGGGATATGTATTCTAACTGCACCTGGACCTTTGTTACCGACCAGTGCGGCAACTACAACAGCGAATGCGACTGTTACAACCGCGAGCACTCATGGCCCAAAAGCTGGTTTAACGACCAGGCACCCATGAATTCCGATTTGTTCCACATCTACCCTACCGACGGATGGGTGAACAACAAGCGCGGGAATTATCCGTTTGGCACGGTTTCAAATCCAACGTACGTATCGGGTAACGGAAGCCGTGTTGGCAACTGCAGTTATCCGGGGTACTCCGGAGTGGTTTTTGAGCCGCTTAATGAATACAAGGGCGATTTCGCCAGGACCTATTTTTACATGTCGGTGCGTTATTACGGTGAAGATGCCGGCTGGCCAGGAAGCGATCAGGTAACGGGTTCGCAGCTGAGGCCATGGGCATTGGCCATGATGCTGGAGTGGCATGCCAACGACCCGGTGAGCACCAAAGAAACGGAACGCAACGAGGCGGTATATGCACTGCAAAACAACCGGAATCCTTTTATCGACCATCCTGAATACGCCCTTCAGATATGGGGGAATCCGACGGCCGTTGATTTTACAGCCATCAACAGCAACATCAGGGTATATCCGGTTCCGGCCTCAGAGTACTGCATCGTTGATCACAACGGGTACTATACCTCCCGCGATCTGAGCATCAGCGTAACCGACCTTTCGGGCAGACAGTATACCGCAAGCAGCACAGCGGATGAATATTCCGTAAACATCAACACCGGCTCACTGGCACCGGGTTTTTACATAATTTCGCTTCAACAGGCAGGTAAGATGCCGGCATTTGTCAGAATCATTAAATAAACGGATTTATCATGTCTGTAATCAGGTTGACCAAAGAATTCAAATTTGAAATGGCCCATGCCCTTTCGGGATACGATGGACCATGCCGGCACATTCACGGCCACTCCTATGAATTGCTGGTGACGGTTACCGGAAGACCGGTGCAGGATCCCGGGTCGCCCATCTTCGGGATGGTAATGGACTTTAAAGAGCTTAAACAAATTGTGCGAAGCCGGATCGTAGATGAATTTGATCATTCGCTGGTACTCTGTAAAGTAACTGCACCCGAAGAAATAAGCTCTCTCGGAGAGTTTGTGGGAAGACTAAAACTGGTTGACTACCAGCCAAGCTCTGAAAATCTTCTGTGCGATTTTGCCGAACGCCTGACCGGAGCACTGCCCGATGGTATAAACCTGCACAGTCTGAAGTTGAGGGAGACCGTAACTTCGTATGCCGAATGGTATGCCGAGGACAATCTTAGCCGTTAAAAGCCTTTATTTTCTTCAGGGAGTATCAGGCTGCTGATTTTAGTATAAAGCAGGTTCTTATCAATGGGTTTGGGGATGTAATCGTCGCAGCCTGCAGACAGGCAATTGTCGCGATCGCCCGTTAGTACCTGTGCCGTTTGCGCAATAACCGGAAGATCCGGACTAATTGCCTTAATTCTTCGGGTTGCCTCATAGCCATCCATTACCGGCAGCTGCATATCCATAAGTACCAGGTCGATGTTATTGCAGCCGACCAGCCTTACAGCATCTTCACCATTGGCAGCGTGTAACAGTTCAGCCCCTGTTTTCATCAGAATGGCCGTTAGAAACCGGAGGTTAACCAGATCGTCTTCCACCATCAGTATGGTTTTGTCTTTCAGCCGGGATCCGGAATCGGGCAGCAATGCACCTTTTCCTGCAGCCGGCTGTTCAGCATAAAGGAGATAAGGGATTGAAAATGTAAACAGGGATCCCTTTCCGGGGGTGGATTCAACGTGAATTCGACTGCCAAACAAAGAAGCGAGTCTCTGACTTACCGGAAGTCCGAGTCCGGTACCTCCGAATCGACTCGAAAGACTTGAGTCGAGCCGGTGGAAGCGTTCAAATATCTCGCTGTGGTAACACGGATCGATGCCGATGCCGGTATCGCTTACGTAAAACTCCAGCCTGCTTTCAGCAATCATTCTTGCCCCGAAGCGTATGCTGCCGGCAGAAGTAAACTTAACGGCGTTTGAAAGCAGGTTCCACAGTATATGCCTGAGTTTAACCTCATCGGTAACTATTACTTTTCCTGCAAACACATCCGGGATATCCGAAGTAATATTCAGATCCGGTTTACGGCTTTCCGCAATGATTTCCCTGAATTCGGCGTACAGGGATTCGAGGAAGCGTGAAATATGGCAGGGATTCTCTTTAAGCATAACCTGCCCTGCATCGAGCATGGCCAGTTCAATTACTTCGTCGATAATCCGGAGCAGCTGTTTGCCGCTAGATTTCATAATGGAGATGTATTCCTGTCTTTCTTCTTTAACCAGATCCGGTTCATTCAGCAGGTTCATAAATCCCATAATATGGTTCATGGGGGTTCTTACTTCATGCGAAATTCCGGCCAGGAATGCCGATTTCAGCCGGTCGGATGATTCGGCACGTGCAAGTGCTGCACTCAGTTTCTCCTCCCTGTCCTTCCGCGAAAGCGCATTGGCAATTATCTGACCGGCAAGTCTCAGGTTGTTGAGGGTTTGTTCATCCCAACGGGCTGGCCGGCTGTAGGTATCTGCCCCTATATAACCAATGAATGACTTATCCGCAAAGAGAGGAATATTTACCAGGCTTTCAATTTCAAGCATATCAAGGTAGAAAGCGAGGTAGGAAAACTCCGGTTCACCGGCAATGGAATCGCGGTGTAAAACGGTATTCCTTCCCGATTTCAGAAGGTCGAAATAGGAGCCGATCTCTTCGATCCGTATGCCCGGCTGACGAAGCCCGTGGGCGTACCGGGGATCGCAGGCCCACTCATGCGTAATCAGGATGGTGCGCTCGTCACCGGAAAGGCCAACAATATAGGCTCTCTCGGCATTAACGAGGACTCCGATTCTTTCCAGGGCTTCTTCGATGGCATGGTCAACCTGTCCGGCTTCCATATTAATGAGGTCGGACGAAAGACGACTGATGTATTCGATAAAAGCAATGCGGTCTCGCTGCTGCTTTTCGCTGTTAACCCTGTTGCTGATATCCCGGTAAATACCAAAAATTCTTTTTGCTCCAAACTGATCATCGAACGGGACACCCAGAATAGAAACATCGAGCAGAGTGCCGTCGCGCCGTTTGCGGCGGCTATCAGCGGCAACCTGCTTCCCCATCCAGTTGCGCCGGGTAAACTCCCGGGCTTCGACTATCATTCCTTTTGGGGCAATAAGCTCATCGAGGCGCTGGCCCAGAAGTTCGGCTGAGGAGTAACCAAACATACGTTCAAACTCCGGATTTACTTCAAGCACGCGGTTTTCACCGTCGAGCATCACAATACCTTCGGGAGCCGAGGAGAACAAATGCATGTACTTTGTCCGCTCGATCTCAAGAAAACTCCGGTCAATACCGGATTCCATGGATTTTTTTAGAAGTCCGGCGAACCCCTCTAAATACGTTATGGTTTCATGAGCAAAGGCTTGAAGACGCGATTCGAAAAGCACAAAAACATCCTGCGAATCCAGTGCAAGCAGATGCTTCAGCAAAAAGCCGGGTTTTGCAGAAATGTCAGGACCAGGATTATCAATCCCTTGCGTACCGGATAGTGTGGCAGTGTGGCTTTCCGAATGCAGGAAGGATTGGGTTTGTGTTTCATGAGACTGTTCTTTCGGGTTATTGCCGGCTTCCGCGATGGTATATGCGGTATAAAATTCTGATGGGACAGAATCCGGTCCGGTTTTTACAAGAAATCTGACTCTTTTCAGATTCAGCGCATGTACCAAAGCCTCAGCAGCTTTGATCTCTGCGGGAAATATGCCGGGGAAATGCACTCTCAGGTCCATTAATGTGGTATATAGTATCACTAGTGTCCCATTAAAACTGGGACGTTATTAAAAATTAAACAAATTTGGCTCATTAAGCCTAAAACGTTCTTTGTCATTTTGAAATTTAGTTCTAT
>JALHHH010000072.1 GCA_022837485.1 Bacteroidales bacterium | reverse complement strand
AAGGTTCGGTTTAATAAATCGAAAGCAGCCCGTCTTCTGAATGTGGATCGTAAAACGCTTTATAATAAAATGAAGCAATACGGCATCCCGCTTCAGTAATCTTCTGTTTTTTGTTCCAGAATAGTTGCCAGCTTTTCCATCCCCGGAAGGAGTTCGGATATTACTTCCCTGATTTCCTCCTTGTCGTGAACTGCTGCATCGCGCAATGCTTCCAGTTTCAGCAGCAGGGATGTTTCCTTTTCCGCGCCCAGGTTACGAATGTTGGGAAGAATTCGGTGCGCCAGCAAAGCCAGCTGTTTGTAATTCTCCCCGGTGAATGCGTTTTGCATCGCCTCCATTGTGTTTCTGAGGTTGTCGCGCAACGAAATTAGTATTTTCTTCAGCGATTCCGGATCGCCACCGCTGAACGCCGTGAATGCTTCCAGCCTAACCGTAATCTCTGGTTTTACCGTATTCTGTGTGGCCTTATCTCCGCTTCCTTTTACTATGCCCGGAATGGTCATCAGGATTTTAAATAGTTCTGCCTGCCGGAAAGGCTTTATAAGGAAGTACTGCATCCCGGCTTCGCTGTATCTGTGAAGATCGGACCGGGTGGCATGTGCGGTTAGACCCATAACGGGCGGCAGCGGCATTCTCTGCTCCTCCGCCTGCCGGATAAGACGTACGGTAAGCTCCGGTCCGCTCATTCCAGGCATCTGAATGTCGGTCATTATAAGACCGTAATTGCCTTTATTACGGATGAATAACTCATAAGCGGCCGCACCGTCGCCTGCAGCATCCACATTTGCCCCCATTTCTTTCAGAAGGCCTTCAATTAAAATACGAGTGGTTATATCGTCCTCCGCCAGCAGAATGCTCAGTCCGGATAAATCGGGGCGTTCTTTGACAGTTTCTGAAATTTTTTCAGGGATTTCACCATTGTACCAGGGCAGCGTAAGAACAACCCTGAAGCGGGTACCTTCGCCGGGATTGCTTTTCAGTGAAATGCTGCCATTCATCTGAGCGGCCAGTTTGCTGCAGATGGCGAGCCCGAGTCCCGAACCTCCGTACTTGCGTGTGATTCCTTCGTCAACCTGTGTAAATTCCCGAAAAATGTCCTGTTGTTTCTCTTCCGGAATTCCAATTCCGGTATCGGAAACTAAAATTTCGATTTGCACCGTATCTCCCTCCCGTTTTGTGTCCAGAGCTAATTCAATTTCACCGGTTTCCGTGAATTTAATGCTGTTGTTAAGCAGATTAAAAATAATCTGTCTTATGCGAAGGGGGTCGCCCAGGGTGGATAGACCGGGTTCGCCGGATGAGACGAATTTCATTCTCAGGCCTTTTTGTTCCCCTCTGGGCTTTAAGGTTTCAAAGGCCTCATTCAGAAGTTCTTCCGGTTTAAATGGATGGGATTCGAGGGTAAATTTGTCGCTTCCGATGCGGGAATAATCCAATAGATTGTCGATGAGCCCCAGCAGATGGCCGGATGAATTATTTATGTACCTCAGGTATTCCGTCTGCACCTTGCCCAGCTTCATGGACGAGAGTTTTTCGGTAAATCCGATAATGCTTGTGATGGGGGTGCGAATTTCATGGCTCATGTTGGCAAGGAACATCTCTTTCACTTTGAGCAATTCTTCGGCAAGAGCCCTGGCTTTTTCCGTTTCGCGCCGGTAATATGCGCTTCGTGCCAGATCTTTCCATATCAGTATGATAAAAACGATGATTGTAATTAAACCTGCCGTGGCAAGAATAAGGGCTGTATTCCAAAGCCGTTTTACCAGGATATTTGCATTCTCGGAACCTTCAATGGCACGGTTGATTTCTTCTTTTTCGAACAGAATCAGTACGTTCCGGATTTCGTCGAGAATTACCTGGTCGGTTCTCAGCAGCATTAGTTCCCTTTCAAGTGCCATCTGCCGCTCCAGCCGCTCTTCTTCTCCCATCTGCTTAAGCTGAGATTTAACCCGGGCTATGGTGGTGTCGGGTAATCTTGTGAAGGTGTAAATGGTGTCGGGTACGGATCCCTTCAGTTCCTCTGCAACCGCAACGCTGTCAATGCCTTGCTGCCGACCGGTGATTCCTGTCCAGAGCCTGCGGAAAAGTCCGGTTCTCTTCTGTTGTTCCGGTTCTTTTTTTTCGGCCGCAACAGGCAGGGAGTTATCACTTACCGTACTTGTTGAATACGTTATAGTATCCATAAAGTGGTCGAGCATTTGATTCAAACGCTCATCGCTCAGAATAGGTCCGGTTCCTGCCCTGCTGATCCGGAAATAGCTTTCAAGGGTTGCCCGCTTCAGGTCGAGCAGACTGTCGACCGTCTTCATCCTCCTGTACTGCTCGGGCTGGTTTACACTGGTGTATTTGAGCGAATCGGCAATCATTCGTATGGCCATTTCGTCTTCCCTGTAACGGGTAAGGTATTTTTTCTGTCCGGTAGTGATGTATGCTCTTGCCTGCCCGTCGGCATCAATAAGGCGCGACAGCATATTGCTGATCAGCGTGAGTTTTACGACAGGCTGCGAAGTTCCGGTGTCGGGAAGACTTAGTTGCGTTGCGAGTTGGATAACGGCAAATACGGCGATCATCGATAACAGCAGGATCAAGATAAACCCTGTGATAACCTTGCTTTTAATCCGCTCCCTGTTTTTATTTTTTTTCATCACGGAAAGGTTGCCTTACAAATATTTACACTCGCTTGCGCAGATTTGGAAATGCGTTATACAATTTATTATCCTTCGTCTCAACAGGCAATTCTGTATTATGTTGAGTTAATACTCTGCCTGATTGAGGAAAAATGGGAAGCGTATATTACGTTTTGCGACTATATGCAAAATTAGGGTAAAAGATAAAGGTTTTAGTGCCGGAATTACGAAAGATCGCGAAAGCTTTTCTGCCGTAACTTTTTTTGATTTCTCCGGTTGCAACATCCGGAAAGCGAAAGCCCCTCGACATTGCATGGAAAGGGGCTTCGCATCGGATAGGTAAGAAGGAGCCTTATCGGCCGGAATTATTTTTAGCTTTCGGTTGATACAACCAGCATCCGTGATTTCTCCCAGAAAAGTTCGGGATTTTTAATTACCAATTCTTCTGCTTTCTTTTCGTTCACAATGATTTCGTACGAACCGGCCGGATGTACCGATACCAGGGTGGCTTTTTTCACACCAAGAGGTATGGAGTTCAGGTTACGGATGTCAACTTTTGTGAATTCAGTGATGTTGACGTCACCGGCAATTTTTTCGGAACGTCCGATGCCGAGAAATCCGCCTTCTTTGTTCAGAATGTGCTTTTCAATCAGCTCTTTACGGTCGCCTACAATAAAATAGGCTGTGTTGAGCTCGTTTGTTTTGTCGTGGATAACACCGGCAAGCTGACGTTTTTCGTCTTTCATGCGCGAAATGGTATCGGAAAGCACGGCTATGGAGAAATTCAAATTGCTTAGTTCTTCTTTGAGGACTAAAATCTCGGCATCTTTTTCGGTAATCTGCTGATTGGTGAGTGCAATCATATTTTCAAATTCCGAAATTTTCATATTGCTGTTTTTCAGCCTCCTGTTGAGATCCGCTATTTTATTTTTATTCTCCTGCATCAGTTCATTAATCAACCGGATGTCTTCGTTTATCCTCTCTCTTGCCGGCTTGCTGAGCTCACGGCCCTGCCCGGTTTGCGAACTTATCAGTTTTTCACGCGATTTAATCTCTGCAAGGTTGGCTTCTATCTCATTCATGGTCATAAGGAAGTCGTTAACCAATGAGTCCTTAACCGCAGATTCACCCAGGATCCTCTGGTTTTCCATCGATAACATATTGATTTGTTCCGTCTGCTTTTTGTTTTCACACGACATCAGGACGACGGGTAAGACAAGAAGTAATAGCCATAATTTTTTCATGGGATAAAGTTTTTAGGTTTGTGCCGCTATGTTCAAATGTCAAACCAAAAATTTAAATATTTATCTAATGTATTGATTATCAATAAAAATAAAATAACTTATAAAAATTTCAGGTGTGTAATTTATCCCCAGAACGTTGAATTTCTGCTGATATCGGGATGTTGTAATCTTTTGTTAAACGGGTTTCCCACCCCCGGATTAATTTCGGCTGTATTTTTTATACGATCGTTCCAGAGTTTTTCTTGGGCGTGCCATCCCGTGCGAAGGAAGGAATAGTCTGCAATCCGTTTGCAGCAGTATTTCCCAGCTCTTAATCAGCGTTTTTGTATCATCAGCAAACGGGGGAAAGCAATTTCCGGGGAACACTCCGAAAAGGGTATCGCCCGTGAGGGCTATTTCATTGTCGACGGTCACACACAGCGATCCGGGTGAATGCCCGGGGGTATGAATTATTCCGATGTTGGTAGGAAATCCCTCCGGGAGCCGGTTGTTCTCCGTAAGGAAATCGGGTTTACAGGGTGAGGTTTTAAAGAATGCGGCTCCGGATGGTAACGGAATTCGCAGGAGTGTACGGGTAAGCCATACAGTACCGGCAGGAAGGGGCCCGCTGCCCTTTGCCAGGAATTCCGCTTCCGCGGGATGTACGCAGATTTTTGCTCCGGTAAGCGTTCGTATATATTCCGCGTTTCCGCAATGGTCAAAATGGGTGTGGGTGAGTATCAGGAAATCCAGCGTCGAAACTCCGGTTTTCCGAAGCCTGCGGTGCAGCATCTTTCGGGTAAAAGCTGCCGATGTGTCCACAAGGATGCGCTTTCCGCCGGTCTCTATCATGAAAACATTGCTTCTGCCAGGCAGTATCCGGGTAATGCGTGTTCCTTTATGTGTAATCCAGGTTTTCATACAATCGGATTGGTTATTGCCTGCTATCCGTTTTTGCTGATGGAATTAAATTCCAGGACTCTGTTTATGGCCCGAATCGCTGCGCATAAGCGGGATGCGCTGCCGGTTGCGTGAGCAGTCTATAACTTCATTCAGCCTTTTAAGCTGGGTTTCTTCCCTTTTAGCCGCGGCGATCCAGAATATGCAGTTTCTGCGGTACGATTCCGATGAATTGCTGAACCACTGCCAGGCTGCTGCATCTTTTTTGAAAAGTTCTTCCAATCCGGCAGGGAATGCCGGATTCTTCCGCAACTCGTTGTGTTCATCCGTCGCCTTTTGGTTTCTTCGTTCAAAGGCTGCAATCCCCGCTTCATGCATCAGTCCGGCCTCCGTAAGTTCAAGTACTTTGGCAATATTCAAACTGCTCCAGGTGCTCCCCGGTTTACGGGGCGTAAACCTTACCCTGTAGATTTGCTCGTCAACTGCTTTGGTAAGACCGTCTATCCAGCCGTAGCAAAGTGCAATTTCAACCGCTTCCTTATATCCGAACAATGTTGTATTGTGCTTGCTTTTGCCCTTTTTCAGAAATCCTAGCCATGCCTCAGGAGCCAGGTGGTGGTTGGATTCCAGCCATTGCCTGAATTCACATCCTTCCCGAAAAATAAGAATGCCTGCTGAAATATTCATGGGATTAATGACTTGTTCAACGAGGTAAAGTTAATTTTTAAGATCATTGCTTCCGCAAAAATGAAAGAATGGTGCATCGGGATTGAACCTTAGACTAAAAAACAGGTTTAAACATGAAGATTGTCAATTCTGTTCCTAACGCGAAAACAAACGACAGGACTCAAACCCGGGCCATCCTCGTAATCCGATGATGCATTTCGAATTCCGGATTTGTATTCTGTAACATACCGGGAAGGAGGAGATGATGACAAATCCGAACTAAAGTTTTGTGTAACTTAATTAAACTTCTACTGCGATGAGAATAAAAACTATGCTGTTGATTGCGGCATTTGCATTTTTTACAGCCGGTTTTGCAGCCGGATCCTTTGAAAGTCCATGCAGCTGGTGCACGCACGACGTGCCAGGATCATCCGTTTCAGCGCCTGACTCAAGTATTCACTATCCGCAGGAAAAGCGTATAAAAAATATCCGTCAGCTTACCTATGGCGGAGACAATGCCGAGGCATATTTCAGTTTCGATAATTCGATGATAGCATTTCAGGCCAAAAACAAGGCCTGGGGCACCAGCTGCGATCATATTTACTACTTTCCGTTCAGCGACGGGGATATGAAGAATCATATTCCTCAGCTTATCAGTGAGGGTGTTGGCCGGACTACTTGTTCCTTTTTCATGCCCGGAGATACCAGCATTTTGTATGCCTCCACCCGTTCTGGAAGCGATGCCTGTCCGCCCGAGCCGGTGCGCAGAGCCGATGGCCGTTACGTTTGGCCTATTTATTCCGATTTCGATATTTATGTGGCAAACCTGAGCGGAAAACTGATTGACACCCTGGTTAAAGCTCCCGGTTACGATGCCGAAGCAACGGTTTCCCCGAAAGGCGATCTTATCGTGTTTACTTCCGACCGCTCGGGCGATCTGGAGTTATATACCTGCAAAATTGACGGCAGCGATGTTAAACAGATCACATTTGAACTTGGTTACGACGGTGGTGCTTTCTTTTCTCCCGATGGCACAAAACTGGTTTTCAGGTCATCGCGTCCCAAAACCGAGGCCGAAATCAAAGAATATAAGGAACTGCTGGCTGAAGGACTTGTTGCTCCCACCAACATGGAAATATATGTCTGCAACGTGGATGGCAGCGACTTAAGGCAGATTACCAGTCTGGGTAAAGCCAACTGGGCTCCATTCTTCCATCCTTCGGGCGAAAAAATTCTGTTCAGCTCCAACCATGCAAGTCCGCGCGGATTTGAGTTTAACCTCTACATGATCAACCTCGACGGTTCCGGGCTCGAACGTATTACGTGGGATCCGGTGTTTGATGCTTTCCCGATGTTCTCTTACGATGGTAAAAAGCTGATTTTTTCATCCAACCGCAACAACGGCGGGACCCGCGATACCAATCTGTTTATTGCCGACTGGGTGGATTAACCGCCGGATTAGGAATTAAATCAAAAAAAACTGTCCCTGTGGCAACCGAAACGGTGCTGCAGGGACAGTTTGCGTTAAGAGTGTCCTTTATCAGGCTTTTACAGATGCTTCCATGTTAATGGCTGCAGGAAACAGGATGTTATTTTCAAGGTGAATATGCTTGTGCAGGTCGTCCTGAAACTCCTTCAGTAACTGATAAGTAAGCCTGTAGGTATTGCATGCATCGCCGGGTGCGGTGTAGCCGTTGCTCAGGTTCTCGATCCGGCGGAAGCGCTCTCCCTCGTTATCGTGTTCCTCAAGCATTGCTGAAATCGGATTCTGAATGCTTCCAAAAGCAGGCTCAGTCATCGTTTTTCCGGAACCGGAAGCCAGTTTGCGTATTACCGGAAAAAGGATGAGCTCCTCTTTTTTCATGTGTTTTGTCAGCTCTCCTGCTGAAGCCCTGAAAAGGTCAGCGATTTCATAAACCTCCGGATGGGCTGCACCGTGAGCGGCAGTAACCTTGCCAAGCAATTCGGTCAGACGCGGGATGGCCTGTTCCACATAACGGTGGTGAATTTTCTCGATGTAGTCGGCCAGCAAATCGGAAGGCCATGAGCGGAAGTTCTGATTTTCAGTGGAAGCTTCTTGTTTTACATTTTCGATTTCCGCAAGCACACCGGTATAATCGATGTTTTCCTGCTCGCACACTTGCTTTAGTGGCCGGTTGCCACGGCAGCAGAAGTCGATGCCGTATTTCTCGAAGACGGCAGCCGTGCGATAGTCATCCGTTACGTAACTGCCAATGGTTTTGTTGTTTTGAGTATTCATGAGTCGTGGTTTTTATCTGATTTTTTTCTGAAATGCCAGTTTGAACACAAACCAGAACAGGGCAAGTGCTCCCATGGCAAAAATGGTATCGCCTATGGTCCTGAGCCAGCGGAAGACGGTTAAGACCGGTTGCTGCATAAATTCAGCCGAACGGGCATACCACATACCTTCGTTAACGCTGGCAACGGTTTGCATAAACCCAACGGGCAGAATGCTAAGGAATATCATGAGGAGTAATCCGATGTTGATCGACCAGAAGGAGAAACTAAGCAGCTTTTCGTTCCATACCTGCTGGCGGTAAAGGCTTCGGAGGACAAATAGCATAAGCCCGATACCAAGCATTCCGTAAACTCCGAAGAGGGCGGCATGTCCGTGTACCGGGGTGGTATTAAGTCCCTGCATGTAATAGAGTGCGATGGGCGGATTGATAAGGAATCCAAAGATTCCGGCACCCAGGAAGTTCCAGAACGACACCGATAACAGGCTGTAAATGGGCCACTTATAATCGCGCAGCCAGGTGGTGGATGTGGATAACCGGTAATTGTGGAATGCTTCAAATCCGATAAGGATCAGAGGTACGACTTCCAGGGCGCTGAAGGTGGCGCCCAGTGCCATAACGGCTGTTGGCGTTCCCGTGAAGTAGAGATGATGGAACGTACCAAGAATTCCACCCGAAAGGAAAATAATGGTCGCAAAAAGAACGCTGGAAGTTGCGGTTTTCGTGCGCAGCAGGCCCATCCTTACAAAGAGGAAAGCGGCCACTACGGTAGCAAACACTTCGAAGAATCCTTCCACCCAAAGGTGAACCACCCACCAGCGCCAGTATTCGGCTATTGCCAGGTTGGTCTGCCTGCCCCACATGAGTCCGGCACCGTAGAACAGCGCAATGGCAGCTGAAGCAATCAGGAACAGGATCAGAAGGTTCTTTTCTTCGCTTCTGCTGCGGAATACCGGTATCAGTGGCCTGATCATCAGAGCAAGCCAGATAAAGAGCCCGGCGAAAAGGAAGATTTGCCAGAAACGGCCCAGGTCAACGTATTCATACCCCTGGTGTCCGAACCAGAAATTCTGGGAAAGTCCGAGTTTCTGCATTACGCCCAACCACTGCCCTGCCATGGATCCGACAACAATCACCAGAAGAGCACCGAAAAGAACGTTGACGCCCAGTTTCTGGAATTTTGGGTCTTTCCCGGCTACGGCAGGAGCTATGTATAAACCCGTTGCCAGCCAGGCGGTCGCAATCCAGAAAATTGCCAGCTGCACATGCCAGGTGCGCGATATGGCATACGGCATGAACTCGGCCAGTGGAATGCCGTAAAGCCCGTCTCCCTCCACTCCGTAATGCGCGGTTACAATGCCCATTACAATCTGAAGTAAAATCAGAAAATTGACAACCCAGAAATATTTCTCTACCGCCTTCATCGAAGGTGTGATGTTTTGCCTCATCAAAGGGTCTTCAACCGGCTTTTCCACTTCCGTTTCTTCGGTGGTTTTGGCGTGATAGAACACCAGAATGCCAATTCCGATAAGCAGCATGATTACGCTGAACCCCGTCCATAATACCAGGTCGCCCGTAGGCTTGTTGCCAACAATTTCATCGGGCGGCCAGTTGTGGGTATAGGTGATGGATTGCCCCGGACGCTCTGTAATGCAAGCCCAGGAAGCCCAGAAGAAGAATGCATTCATCATCCGCATACGCTCCGGATCCCTGATGGCATTGACAGGAATGGCATAATCGCTTCTCAGCTTCTGATAAGAGGGATCGTCCATAAACAGACTTTGGTAATGACGTCCCAGGCTTTCTATGGCTTCGGCCCTCAGGGGAGATACGGTTATGGTTCCGGAGGAAGGATCGTAGGTGTTTTTTCTGAGTTCTCCCTGAAGCCGGCTTTCAAGACCGGCTTTTTGTTCGGAAGTCAGATTGTCGTAAGACTGCCCGTACTCCTGTCCGGCCCATTTGTTTAAAATGTACACTGCCTCGCGGTGAAGCCAGTCGGCCGACCAGTCGGGTGCAACGTAGGCACCGTGACCCCAAACGCTCCCGACCTCTTGTCCGCCAATGCTTTGCCAAACATTCTGCCCGTCCTTGATATCCTGACCGGTAAACAGCACCGTGCCGTCGGTTGTAACAACCCTTTCGGGCACGGGCGGAGCCTGCTGGTATATTTCATACCCATAGTAACCCAATACGGCAAAGGAAATAATAACAACGAGGGCAAAACCAATCCAGAGTTTTTTCTCTTTTTTCATATTGCTGGTGTTTAAATTAAGTGTGAATTATTGTATTGATTATCATTTCCGGTTTTCCGGTAAATGACTTAGTTTTACTTCCACCGCCGGATCAGGCAGGGGAGGGGTATACGGGCTTCTCGGTTTTTAACTCTCCGGGTCCTTTAGAGTCTATGGCATTTCTCATTTGCTTACGTTTGTTTCCCGGCGCAGAAACGTGTTCCCGTCCTTCAGTCCTCTTGCCAGTTCTCCAATGGTTGTGGTGTCGAGAATATGCTTCAGTTCCCGCCTTATTACATTAAATTTATCGTGTACCGGACAAGGCTGCGTATGCGAGCAATGTTTCAATCCCAGACCGCAATTCACGAATATGGCATTCCCGTCTATGGCAGTCACTATGTCTGAAATCCGTCCCGCATCTATTTGTTCCGAATCCATCTCAAATCCTCCGCCTTGCCCTCTGACCGATTTGATAATACCAGCTTTCGACAGCGTTTGTAGGATTTTGGATGTATACGCCACCGGAGAATCTATCTCTTCCGAAATCTCATTTAAATAGGTGCGCTGCTTCGTGAGTGACTTCCCGGCAATATATACGCAGGCTCTGATTCCGTATTCACAGGCTTTCGAAAACATGTTACACGATTAAGTTTATGCAAATCTATGATATTTCTTTAATCGGACAAAAATATCCGATTAAAATTTTTGACATGTATTTCTGTCCGGCAAAACCGGAATAACAGACGAAAGCCTTTTCTTAGAATCCTTTTCTTTGCTGATGGTCTCGAGGGTATACAGCAAATTTGCCGGATAAATGTCATCGTCACCTGTTTAAGGTATGGGTTAAATGGCTTTTTTCAGTCTGTAGAAATCAAAGGACTGTTTGGCAGCACGGAAGCCCGGTCGATATCCGGTTTCCGGAAGCCCATGCCGGGTTGTAGGATATTTTGATGAAAAGCAGGTTTTTGATTTTGCATCAAATGCCTTAAGTTTGCCAATTGAAACTTGCCCGGGAAACCTTTATTACAACCTTGAATATAAACATCATATGAAAAAAGACCCAGCAATTGCCTCCGCCAGCAACATCCGGATTCTATCTGCCGCTATGGTAGAGAAAGCTCGTTCGGGACATCCGGGCGGAGCCATGGGTGGAGCCGATTTTATCCACATTCTTTATTCCGAATTTTTGAGGTACGATCCTCTGGATACGGCTTGGCACATGCGCGACCGCTTTTTTCTGGATCCGGGTCATATGTCGCCCATGCTGTATTCGGTGCTTGCTCTTTCGGGGATGTACAGTCTCGACGATCTGAAAAATTTCAGGCAATGGGGTAGTGTTACCCCCGGCCGTCCGGAGCTTGACCTGGCCCGCGGGGTTGAGAATACCTCAGGACCTCTGGGGCAGGGACACGCGATGGCCGTTGGTGCTGCCATTGCCGAACGCTTCCTTTGTGCCCGCTTTGGCGAGTGGATGTCGCATAAGACTTTTGCCTATATTTCCGACGGGGGCATCCAGGAAGAAATATCGCAGCCTGCCGGTCGCCTGGCCGGTCACCTGGGGCTTAGCAATCTCATCTTGTTTTTCGATTCCAACGACATACAACTCTCCACCGAAACGGATGCCGTTACCAGTGAGGATACAGCCATGAAATACCGGGCATGGGGCTGGAATGTAATGACCATCGACGGAAACGACCATTCCGCCCTTCGGCAGGCACTCGGCCGGGCAATGGTAGAAACAGAACGTCCGACTCTCATTATCGGCAAAACGGTGATGGGAAAAGGAGCTCTTACCGCTTCCGGCGAAAGTTATGAGCGCAAAACCGCCACCCACGGCATGCCTCTGAGCGAGGCAGGTGCTTCGTTTGAAAAGACAATCAGCGCCCTCGGAGGTAACCCGGATGACCCTTTTGCAATTTTCCCGGAAGTGCAGGAATATTACACCCAAATGCGGGAAGCTAAAATTGAAGCCGCAAAAGAGCGACGTAAAAAGCAGCAGGAATGGGCAGAGCTGAATCCGGAACTATCGTCAAAACTTGAACAGTACCTTTCCGGAAAACTTCCCTCTCTCGACTTTGGAAGTATTGTCCATAAATCCGGAATAGCTACCCGTGCAGCTTCATCGTCAATTCTTGGCTATCTGGCCCAAAACGTCGGGAATATGATTGTTTCATCGGCCGACCTCGCCAACAGCGATAAGACCGACGGATTTCTTAAAAATACAAAACCATTTTCTAAGGGCGACTTCAGTGGCGCCTTTCTGCAGGCTGGTGTCAGTGAGCTTACCATGGCTGCCGTTTGCAACGGTATTGCCCTTCACGGCGGTGTCTGGGCTGCCTGTGCTACCTTTTTCGTGTTCAGCGACTACATGAAACCGGCTGTACGTCTATCGGCACTTATGGGGTTGCCGGTGAAATTCATATGGAGCCACGATGCCTTCAGGGTGGGAGAAGACGGTCCAACGCATCAGCCCGTTGAGCAGGAAGCGCAGATCCGCCTGATGGAA
>JALHHH010000071.1 GCA_022837485.1 Bacteroidales bacterium | reverse complement strand
GGAAAACGAGAGTTATGCCTTAACCCAGTCCGTGCTGCAGGAAATTCTTCCGGAAGCTTTTGCCGTGATCAAAGACACTGCCCGCCGCTTTACCGAAAACGAGACTCTGGAAGTAACCGCTACGGATATGGACCGCGACATAGCCGCGCAGAAATCGCACGTTGAGATTGTAGGCGACAAAGCCTACTACCACAATCAGTGGACGGCAGGAGGCAATACCATTACCTGGGATATGGTACATTACGACGTTCAGCTGATCGGAGGTATGGTACTGCATCAGGGTAAGATTGCCGAAATGGCCACCGGTGAAGGAAAAACACTGGTTGCAACCCTTCCTGTTTATCTTAATGCCCTTTCGGGGAAGGGAGTGCACATAGTAACGGTCAACGACTACCTGGCCAGGCGCGACTCGGAATGGATGGGTGTACTGTATGAATTCCACGGACTGAAGGTCGACACCATCGACAAGCACGAACCCAACTCCGAAGCCCGCCGGAATGCCTACCTGGCCGACATCACCTTCGGCACCAACAATGAATTTGGTTTTGACTACCTACGTGACAATATGACACGCAATCCCGAAGAGATGGTGCAACGTCCGCACAACTATGCCATCGTTGACGAGGTTGACTCGGTACTTATCGATGATGCGCGTACGCCTCTCATCATTTCCGGACCTACTCCCAGGGGCGATAACCAGGAATTTGAACAGCTTAAGCCTGAAATCAAAAAGCTGTACGAAGCACAGCGCGCTCTGGTAACAAAGCTGCTGGCCGAAGCGAAAACCCTGCTGACGGAAGGTGCCAGCGCCGAAAACGAAAAGCTGGGCGGAGAATGCCTCTTCCGGTCGTATCGCGGACTGCCAAAAAACAAGGCACTTATCAAGTTCCTTAGCGAACCCGGCATGCGTGCCCTTATGCAGAAAGTTGAAAACTTCTACATCGCGGAACAAAATAAAAATATGCACATCATCGACGATGAGCTTTACTTCGTGATTGATGAGAAAAACAATACCGTAGAACTTACCGAAAAAGGGATTGACCTGATTACTGCCTCATACCAGGACCCTAAATTCTACATACTTCCCGACATAGGAGCAGAAATAGCAGAACTCGAAAAATCGGGACTCGGAGAAGAGGAGAAACTCGAAAAGAAAAACGAGCTGATGCGCGATTATTCCGTGAAATCGGAGCGCGTTCATACCGTTAACCAGCTTTTAAAAGCCTACACCCTGTTCGAAAAGGATGTGGAATACGTGGTGATGGACAACAAAATCAAGATCGTGGACGAGCAAACCGGCCGTATTCTTGAGGGCAGACGCTACAGCGACGGATTACACCAGGCCATTGAAGCCAAGGAGAACGTTAAAGTTGAAGCGGCCACGCAGACCTATGCCACCATCACCCTGCAGAATTACTTCCGGATGTACCGCAAGCTGGCAGGTATGACCGGTACCGCTGAAACCGAAGCCGGTGAGTTGTGGGACATCTACAAGCTCGACGTGGTGGTAATCCCGACCAACCGTCCCGTTGTCCGCGACGACCGCGAGGATCTGGTGTATAAAACGAAACGCGAGAAATTCAATGCGGTTGCTGACGAAATTGTAAGTATGATCAATCTCGGCAGGCCTGTTCTGGTTGGAACCACTTCCGTGGAAACCTCCGAGTTGCTCAGCCGTATGCTCACCCTGCGCAAAATAAAGCACAACGTCCTGAATGCCAAGCTCCATCAGAGAGAAGCCGATATTGTTGCAGAGGCCGGGCAGGCTGGAACCGTAACCATTGCCACCAACATGGCCGGCCGTGGTACCGACATTAAGCTGGGCAAGGGTGTGAAAGAAGCCGGCGGACTGGCAATTATAGGAACCGAGCGCCACGAGTCGCGCCGCGTCGACCGGCAGTTGCGCGGACGTTCGGGAAGGCAGGGAGACCCCGGAAGCTCACAGTTTTTCGTCTCTCTGGAAGACGACCTTATGCGTATGTTCGGCTCCGAGCGTATTGCAAAAGTTATGGACCGCCTCGGACTGAAAGAAGGCGAAGTAATCCAGCACTCCATGATTACCAAGTCGATTGAGCGGGCACAGAAGAAAGTGGAAGAGAACAACTTCGGCATCCGTAAGCGTTTGCTTGAATACGACGACGTGATGAACTCCCAGCGCGAAGTTATCTACCGCAAGCGTCGTCATGCCCTTTATGGCGAAAGGCTTGCCGTCGACATCTCGAACATGCTTTACGACGTTTGCGAAAGCATCGTTACCAGTCATTACGAGGATCGCGACTATGAAGGCTATACCCTTTCGCTGTTAAAAACCCTGGCTACCGAGCCCGGCATCAAAGCCGATGAGTTTCTCTCGGCAAACCCGCAGAAGACCACAGAAGAGCTGTTTGACCGGGTATACGCCAACTACAGGATAAAATGCGATCACCTGTCCGAGCGTGCCTATCCGGTAATCAAGGATGTATTTGAAAACCATCCGCGTTATGAAAACATTGCAATTCCCATTACCGACGGGCTTAAGAGCATGCAGGTGGTGGCAAATCTGAAAAAAGCTTACCTTGACAAGGGCCGTGAAATAATTTTGTCGGTCGAGAAAGGGGTTACCCTGGGCGTTATCGACGATGCCTGGAAGGATCACCTTCGCGAAATGGATGAACTTCGCAATTCGGTGCAGAATGCGACGTACGAACAGAAAGACCCTCTGCTGATTTATAAATTCGAATCGTTTGAATTATTCAAGACGCTTATACAGAAGGTCAACCGCGACATTACATCGTTTATTATCAAAGCCAACCTTCCGGTGCATGAACCTTCGCAGGTAAAGGAAGCCCATCTGCCAAAGCGCACCGATTCCAGTAAGCTGAAGGAAGAGCGCACCGACATGCTCAGTCAGATCGGCCGCACATCGCAACCTCAGGTTACGGCTCCCGTCAGAGTTGAGAAAAAAGTCGGGCGAAACGACCCTTGTCCTTGCGGCAGTGGCAAAAAATATAAAAATTGTCACGGTCAGACCGAATAAAAAACGCAAATTTGCTTTCGATACTACACTTAACAAAAACCATGAACCGAACGTTGCGCTTATTACTTCCGGCAGTCATCCTGCTTATTACCGGAATGTCAACGCTGAAGGCACAGCTGGCCTTCAGTCCCTTTATCGATTCCCTGATCCGGCAGGCCGATCACAACTCAGTGCTTTTACTTACCAGGCAGCTGGCAGGCGATACTACAGTAGTGATCAACGGTGAAACCGTTACCATTTCTTCGAGGCATTACAACAACCAGGGCAATGCAAGGGCAGCAGCGTTCATTTTCGACAAATTCACCGAATACGGATATACTCCCGAGAAGCATCTCTTCAGCAACGGCAGGGGTGAAAACGTTATTGCCACCAAAACCGGAATTAAACATCCCGAAAAGGAGTTTATCATTTGCGGTCATTACGACAATATGCCTTCGGGATCGAACTCACCAGGAGCCGACGACAATGCCTCGGGAACGGTTGCCGTGCTGGAAGCCGCCCGTTTGCTGGCACCATTCGATTTTGATTACACTATACGTTTTGCTGCATGGGATGAGGAAGAGATCGGACTGGTAGGAAGTTATGCCTATGCCCAGCGTGCCAAAAACCAGGGGCAACAGATCCTTGGCGTGCTGAATCTCGATATGATCGCCTGGGATTCGAACAACGACAATACCTATTCTATTGCGACGAATACCCTGTCGCAGTCGTTCACAAACGATTTTATCCGTACCAGTGCCTATTACACCCCCCAGCTTAACCACAACTTCTACTATACTACAGCAAGCGATCATGCATCGTTCTGGCAGTTTGGCTATCCCGCCATGCTTGCCATAGAAGACTGGTACGATTTCAATGCATACTATCATACTCCTGGCGACGACATCGACATACTGAACATGCCGTATTATGTAACGTTTGTTCAGGCATCCATTGCAAACATTGCAGCCCAGGCATGGGATCAGCGTTTTATTCTGACCCACAATCCGGTACTTCCTGGTAATTCAACCGAACCCCGTGAGGCCGAACTGCTGGTAAGCGGTCCCCAGAAGCCCGATACCGGGAACTACCCGCCAAGGCTCTGGTATTCGGTAAATGAGGGGGCGTTTGACTTTGTGCTTCCGTATGCGGCCGAAGGTTCGGCTTACAAGTTTCAGATTCCGGGAGCGGCCTTCGGATCGGAGGTACGTTACTACTTTGCAATTCAGGATTCTGCAGGCCGGTTTATTGCTACACTGCCTTCCGGCGGAAGGGGAATCAACCCTCCGGGTAGCATTGCTCCCGGCGTGTTTTATCACTATTCAATCGACGATGTGCTGTTTGTCAACACCTGCTCGCCGAATACGCCCCTGGCGCTCGGGGATGCTCAGAATACCTACGATGAAATTGTGGTGGAAGAACTGGGCAGCATTCTTGACGTGAACGTAAATATCGACATTACCCATACGCGAACCGGCGACCTGAGGCTTATACTGACAAGTCCCGACGGCACTGCAACCCTGCTAGCCAATATGATTGGCGGCGATGGCGACAATTTTACCAACACCCTTTTCGACGATCAGGCTGAGCTGAACATTACCGAGTCCACCCCTCCCTATACCGGACGTTTCAGGCCTCAGATGGCACTCTCTGCATACAACGGCAAGGAGTCAAACGGCACCTGGACGATGCGGGTTTACGACGGACAGCCAGGAAACACGGGAACTTTGAATTCATGGTGCCTGCAAATCCTCTACCACGATCCGTCTACATCGGTGAACGATCCGGAAGGACCCGACGCCAGCGGACTTGCACAGAACTACCCCAATCCGGCCGATCACTCCACAACTATAGGTTTTACCCTTAACGCACCTTCGGAGGTCAGTCTTAAGGTATACAACACCATGGGGCAGGAGGTTGCGGAACTGGCATCCGGGCGTTTTACGGCAGGGAAGCATCTGATCGTTGCCGGCCTCCGTCAGCTTACTCCCGGCACCTACTTCTACCGCCTGGAAACCGGGCGTTTCAGTCAGACAAAACAGATGGTTATAATCCGGTAAATTCAGAAGAATCATGAAATACAGGAGAATACTGTTAAAACTGAGCGGTGAGGCCCTGATGGGCGAACTGCAATACGGAATAGATCCCGGACGCCTGGCAATGTATACGGGAGAGATCAGCGAAGCTGTCCGCAGAGGCGTTCAGGTAGGGATAGTAATCGGCGGCGGAAATATATTCAGGGGAATGCAGGGCGTTGCACGCGGGATGGATCGCGTGCAGGGCGATTATATGGGAATGATGGCAACGGTAATTAACAGTCTGGCCATACAGGCCGAACTGGAAAAAAAAGGAATATCCACCCGGCTTTTGTCGGGCATCGCCATCGACCCCATTGCTGAAGCCATGAGCCGGAAACGCGCCATCGGATACCTGGAAGAAGGAAAAGTTGTAATTATTGCATCGGGCACCGGAAATCCCTTTTTTACCACCGATTCGGCAGCAGCACTCAGAGCAGTGGAGATAGAAGCGGATGTAATCATGAAAGGCACGCGGGTGGATGGCATCTATACTGCCGATCCGGAAAAGGATCCCTCTGCAGAAAAATTCGATACCATCACTTTCACCGAAGTATATGAACGCGGACTAAACATCATGGATCTTACCGCTATAACGCTTTGCCGCGAAAACCACCTGCCCATTCTGGTGTTTAATATGAACAGGGAGGGAAACCTCAAACGCATCCTCGACGGTGAAAATGCAGGAACCCTGGTGACAGATTAGAACGGATTTTGGATGCAGATGCAACATAAAAGCGCTGCTTTTGTATATTTGCACCACAAAAGCTGAATAATAGCATTGCGATAAGCACAAACAGCGAAACACAATGAACGAAGAAGTCAGATTTATTCTTGATGAAGCCGAAGAGAGCATGCAGAATGCCCTCGTCCACCTGGAAAAGGAATTTCATAAAATAAGGGCTGGAAAAGCCAGTCCCGCCATGCTCGAAGGAGTGCGGGTTGATTATTACGGTACCATGTCGCCCCTCGACCAGATATCCAACATCAACACTCCCGATCCGAGGCAGATTATCGTGCAACCCTGGGAGAAAAGCATGCTTGCACCCATCGAAAAGGCAATAATGGCTGCCAATCTGGGCTTTAACCCGCAAAACAACGGCGAAGTGCTGCGCATCATCGTTCCCCCTCTTACCGAAGAACGACGCAAGGACCTGGTAAAAAAAGTAAAAGCCGAGGTGGAAAACGCCAAGGTTACCGTGAGGAATATGCGCCGCAGTGCCCTCGACAGCGGGAAAAAGCTGGAAAAAGAAGGCGTCCCGGAAGATGAGATCAAACAGCTGGAAAAAGAGATTCAGCAGCTTACCGATAAGTACATCGAGAAAGTTGACAAGCTTTTCGAACTGAAGGAAAAAGATATTATGACAGTGTAGATNNNNAGCCGGTGCATTTTGCCGGCTCTTTTTTATTGCGAATCCCGTCAGCTCTCCCGCTCAGGCAATTCCGGTTCCAATTACCAGGGCATCCGAACAGGGTTTGTATCCAGGGTATGGAATAATCATTACCACACTTTCACACCTCGCAATTTCCACATTGCAAAGTACTTACATTTTTTCCGTCAGCTTTTTCACTACCCGCATTTCGCTGAAGAATTCCTTGAGGATTACACGGATGACGGTGTAAGACGGAACGGCGAGTATCATGCCGGTGATGCCGAACAAACTGCCGGCAACAATGATTACCAGGAAGATTTCGATGGGATGCGCTTTTACGCTTGTGGAATAGATCACCGGCTGCAACAGGATGTTATCGACAATATTGGAAGCGGCAAAAACTCCGGCAATAGTCAGACTGAGAGGCAGGATGCTGGTAAATGCACCGGTTGACAGGCTGCCGATGATTCCGATAAGAATTCCGATGGCAGCGCCGATCAGCGGACCAAGATACGGGATGATATTCATGAGTCCTCCGATAAATCCGATCAGCAGGGCATTCTGAACGCCGAAAATTGTGAGGCCGAGGGTAATAAGTGTGATCATGGATGCCACTTCCATGCAAAGTCCCAGAAAATAACGGGTCAGCAAACGCTTTACCTCACTCAATATCCGGGCTGCCGATTCGTTGTATTTCAGGGGAACCATCAGCATAAATGCATTATAGAACAGTTTCTCATCCTTCAGAAAGAAAAAACCGATGAACAGGATGGAGAATACCGCCATGGCAAATGCTCCCGTGAAGGAGATCACGTAGTTGAAGATGTTGGAGAATGTTGCCAGATTTACTATGGACTGCAGCTTTATCAATAGCGCCTGCTGGATTCCCTGCCCCGGCTCAAGTACGTTAAGCTGGCGCAAGCCCTCATCGATATAGACCAGAGGTTCGCGAAACGCAATTGCCAGGGCATTGGTATCTATCGAAGAAATCACTCGCGCCTGCTGTGCAATCAATGGTACAAAAACCGCCACGAAAGCAACGGCCAGCAACAGAATTATCAACAGTGCCAGCAATGCACTCAGGGCATGCGGCATCTTGAATTTATAAATCCGGATGTCGTCGAAGAAGTGAACCAGCGGCCTGCCCACCACCGAAATTACGGCTGCAGTCAGGACATAAAACACAATGTTTGAAAAATGCCAGACAAACAATAATCCGGCTATCGCGAGCAGACTGCTGGCGATAAGTTTTACAGTGCGGTTCATTTTACGCAATTTTTCAGCTAATATACTATTCATTCCCGAAAACGGGAAAGGTAATCTGAATCCGTTTACATCAAAGGTGAACGCTCTGTACTTTCGCCGCTCCGGAATATTTAAAAAGCAAAACTGAAGGTAAGCCTTGCAACGGTGTTCTTGCGGGCTTCCGGGTGACGATATGGTCCGATTCGCTGCAACACTGCAATGCCCAGTCCCGAGAAGGGGGTAGTAAATATATTGTTAATGGCGACACCCGTTTCATAATAGCCCTTTTCCATGGTACTGAAAAAGATGTTATTGTGATCGCCGGGGTATTTCAGGCTTCCGAAACCGGCATTGAAAAGCAGTGCCGGCTCGGGTTCAAATTTCCCGGCACGGTACAGCAGTTTACCAAAGCTGTGGGTGAAAAATAAGGCTCCTTCCCTGTCGCTTACAAACTCCGAGGGCTTCATGGTACTAAAACTCACCGGCGACCAGAGTGAAAATCCGCCTCCTGCGCTTCCTCTTCCGGCGATCAGATCCGAAACGGGAACCCTGCCGTCGACCGCACTTCCCGTTATCCACACCGTTGTTGTTCCAAGCATTCGGGTTTTGAACGACCACTTCATCCGCATATCAAGACGATCGAAGCGGAAGGTGCCGTCCAGAAAATCCTTTCTACCTCCGGTATATTGCAGCCAGAGTACCGGAAACCGGGTTCCGAGGGAGAGCTGGTTTCCGGCGCTGCGGACAAATTTCTCGCCATAGGCAAACCGGATTCCGGCGATAAAGGTACCCGTTACAAACGACCCTGCGTGCACGGCTCTTTCTGATCCGTCCGGAGCAAAAGAGTATTCGTATACCGGTTTACGGTCTTCCCGGCGTATGCCAGCACCGGCCCACACATATCTGAGCATCCGGAACGAGAACAATGCACCGGCACTCTCCGTCATATCCAAACGGTCGATGTAAAAACTCCGGAAGTTCATAGGGTCGAAAGGTTTCACGGCATCGTCGAAAAAGCGCGTGCCTCCCGATTCGGCCAGGTCGTTGCTGTAGCTGACCGACAGTCTTGCATTACCCTGGCGCTGAAGCCTTAGTCCCAGGTTTGCTCCGTATTTGGCAATATTATCGCCGAAACCGTACCCCCAGTAACCACCCGCTTCCACCACCCGGCTCAGGCGTTTCGATGTAGTAATACCCAGGCCGGCATACAAACCTTCGTGCCGGTTATACCGAATCAGGCGGTTCAGATCGAGATCGACGTATCCGAGCGGGAGCCGTCCCGACGCCAGGGATGTGAGACCTTTCAGCCGTTGCTCCAGCTTTCCCTCTTTGGAAAGGCTGTCGATTACCCTGTAGGTGTTTTCCTCCAGACGGGTTAATGAGTCGGCACGGTAGCGGCTCCAGAACATCTCGTCGCGGTGTCCTGCCCCCGGGGCAAGCTCCACGGCAATATTTGCAGGAATGGTGCGGCGGGGAATGGAATCGAAGGCAATGTCGCGGCGGTAGCTTTTACCGAGTCCGACCGGCCGGGCCCGGTTAACGACAATGGTATTGAGGGTAATCTCGGTTTCAAGCTGTACCGGAAACCAGTAACGGTTTTTCAGAAATTCGTACATCTGGCGGATGCGGATGCTCATGGATTCGCCCGGACGTGAGGGTTCAGCAATCACATTCCGTATTGCCCAGCCGTTGTTACTGATGTACAGAAGTCCTTTCAATCCGTCGAAATTGCGGTTTGGCCTGGGGCGGAAGGAAATCACAAACGTAGTATCGCCCGGAGTCTCCCCGAAAAGTGTATCCTGAAGCCCGAAAAAATAGCGGAATACGGCATTGGGACTCACCGGATTTATGTAATCGGATCCGGCAATGTTGATCGTTTCTTCGTAAAAAGAAGCCGACTGCATGGTAGAAATCAAAAAGATAAAAAGGGGATCGCGCAGTCCGGAAACCCGGGTGGCAATGACCTTATCGGTACTCTTACCAGGGCGTTCGTAGCGGTGTTCGGCCACCGATTCCATCAGGAAGAGGTGCTGGTCTTCCAGGAACTTCATCAGACGTATACCTGAAGAATCGGTTTCAGCATCTGCCTGCTTTTGCAGAGAATCCTTGTTGACGGTAAAAAGCATCTTATCGTAGGATGTAAACGAGTATGCCGGAATGTTCTTCGGATCGTTGCGTTTGCGGTTGGCGATGGCATTGCTGATGATACGGTGAGCAGGATTCTCTCCTGCTTCAATAAGCACTTCCGTAAGTTCAACGCCCAGGCTGACCATGCGCAGTTGCAGGCTGGAGCCCGTAACGTTCACCACTTCAGGGCGGTAGCCAACGTAGCTGAAGCGCAGGAAGCGAATGGGTTCCCAGCTCTCGAGGTTAAAGCGGCCGTCGATATCCGTCATGCCGCCCTGACGGCCATCGTTGATAACAATATTGACAAAAGCCAGCGGTTCAAGCGTAGCGGAATCGCTCACCCTGCCGGTAATGGTGTGGAGTTGGGCAGGCAGCAGCAGTGGCAGCAGCAAAAGAGCTCCCGCCACGACGGTACGGAAAAGTTTGTGTCGCATACGAAAGTTTTTAGTGTTTGAAACAGATACCATCGGAATCGGCAGATAAGGATTAAGAAATTTTCGGGCAAGGTGAATAAATCCGACTGAAATGCCAATTGATCGCTATTTTTACACTAAGAATAAATTACCGGATGAATCAAAGGCTAAACGACTATTTCAGGAAGCAAACGGAAACGTTCAATGCAAATTTCCGTAAAGTTCGCGAGAATTACAACACCGATGCCGTTCACGATATGCGTGTTGCCATAAAAAGGATCCGGGCTGTTTTCAGGCTGTTGCCGATACTGGATCCGGCGTTTGGCAAAGACCTTCCGGTTGAAGCGATCAACCGGGTTTTCAAGCTGTCGGGGAAGATACGCGACGCTCAGGTTCAGCAGTTGCTGCTGCAGAAAATGGAAGACCGGCTGGAGACGGGCTTTGGGGAATATGCCGCTTACCTTAAAACCACCGCGGCAGCAGCCATTCAGAAATTTGGCAGGTATGCCGGCGGGCATCAGCCCGAAGACGTCACGGCAGGACTTACCGGCCTGGTGGCGCTAACGCTGGCACCGTTCAGCGGGCAACAGGTAAGGAAAGCCGTCACCACACTTACCGATGAGCTTAAAGAGCTGGCAAAAAAACTGAAAACCGACCAGGAACACGACGAACATATGCACGAGATCCGGCGACTGCTGAAACAGTGCAACTATCTGCTGTCGGTCTTCCGGCGTAACGACCCGCAGCTGCCCGGGCTTAGCCGTATTCTTGAGGCACTGGAGAAGGCAAACGACACCCTGGGCGAATGGCACGACCTGGTGGTGGGGATGGAAATGCTCGACCGCTATATGCATAAAAAAACCTTTGAACGCCTGAACGAAAGCGAACGCTACCATCTGCTGCGCGAAGCCATGAATCAGCGCAGGCATCTGCTGCACGCCAGGGCTGTCGTAATGATGGATGAAGCAGGGTTTTGAGGCTAAGGCTGAGGTTGGGATATACTGCATTTTTCTGGGGCCGGTAGTATAAAATCGCATCCGGAAGCGTACATTTCCTTTGCCCTTTTCGCCAACGATTATCGGTCTTCCGGGCATACGATCACCTTAAATGCAGGGGTATTGGAAAAACCATTTCTGTGATTATCTTTGCGATCCGACTCAACACTCTCTGCAGATGCTTCTGCACCTCGCAACACTCGCCCTGCTCGCAGCATTTATGCTCCTGTACCTCGCCATTGCACGCAGGTTCTCCATTACCGATATTCCCAACGGGCGCAGCTCACATACCCGGGTTACGGTGAGAGGTGCCGGCATCCTTTTCCCTCTTGCCCTTCTTGCCCATTCCCTGCACAGCGGATCGCTGCAGATGCTTCCCCTTATCGCTTTAACTGGCATCGCATTCATCAGCTTTATGGATGATCTTTTCACCGTCCGACAGGAAATCAGAATAATTATCCATCTGTTGGCTCTTACTGTCCTGCTCTGCAGCTGCGGAGCCTGTTCCCTTCCCTGGTTTCTGCTTATTCCGGGAGTGATTATGGCAACAGGGTATGTGAATGCGTTTAATTTTATGGATGGCATCAACGGAATCAGCGTACTGACATTCGGCGTAACCCTTGTTTCCACTATGGTTCTGAATAGCATCTATAATCTGTTCCCAACCGACATGCTGACCATTACCGCACTTTCTTCCGTGGTTTTCGCGTGGTTCAACCTGAGAAAGAATGCTGTCTGCTTTCCCGGGGATGTCGGCAGCATCAGCCTTGGGTTTATTTCGGTATGGCTGGTGGCCGCTCTGATATCGCGAACGGGCAGGGTTGATTTTATCCTTTTCGGGATGGTTTATTTCACCGACACCCTTTTCAGCATAGTGTTCCGGCTCAGGCGAGGCGAATACATCTTTACTCCCCACCGCACCCATCTGTACCAGTTGCTGGCCAATGAAAAAGGCTGGCCACACATCGCCGTATCCGCTGTATTTGCCGGGATACAGCTGTTAATCAACGGCCTGGTAATAGCCGTTGTATTAAAACCTGAAATTTCCATCTACTTTTACGCAATTCCGGTTGCAGCATTGTCTGTCCTCTATCCCGCCGTGCGCAGGTATGCTGTTAAACCATAAGAGTAACGTTTGCAGATGCCGGATTACAGAACATTGGCGGAATGGTGTGCCGGGGCTCATTGTAACTATGCAAGGTCTTCTGTTTAATTTACACAACGACTCAGTCCAAAGTTTTCTGAAAACAGTAAAACAGAAAAAACCCCGCAAGGAGCAGCGGGGTTTTAACCAGATAATGGCTACCAGCAACGGAGGGAAACCGTGGCTGATGTTTTTAACACAAAGGAAAATAACAGGGGAGGGAAAAACTATTACCTGGTTTCTGGCTTGAGCGGTGCAGCTTCAGCGGTTATGGTTTTCTTTCCGCTATCGCATCCTGCAGATGCTTTGGCCGATTTGTCGCATTTGGTGCTGCAGTCGCCCTTACTTGCGCTTGCAGTCTTGGTCGGACTGCAGTCGCTTTTCGCTGCATCGCCGCATCCGGCTTTGGCAGCTTTCTTGGTTCCGTCGCATTTGGGATCCTTATCCGGCGCCGTCTGTTCCGTTTTAACTGTGCCATCGGCCGCAGCGTAGACGCTCATCCCTGCAAAGGCAAAAACAAAAGCAAATACCGTGAAGGCAATTATCGTCTTCTTCATAGTTGAAAGGTTTTAGGTTTAAAATTGTTTCATTGCAAACTTAATCCTTCATTCCGGTACAGTCTGTTAAGGAAGCGTTAATTAGTGTTAAGGAGATGTTAATGAAATTATATATCCAGCGACATTTACCAAAGCATTGTTTTTTTACGCCGCGAAGGCAGGAAGTTTTTTTGATTCCGGTCAAAGGGGGGGGCTTTGTTTTTTTCCTTTTGGTTTCACGACACGAAAAAGTGCCCGGCCGTGCATTGGGTGCATTATTCTTTCCCATTGCGTTTAAAGGTTTGAAGAGTTATGATTTCAGCGGCCGTTCCGGGATCGTTTCCCGGGCTTTCTTACTTCTGCCTCCCAGCTTTCGGTAAAACAGCAAACAAATCCAACTCCATCCCCCTGTCCCCACCCGACTCCACCTCAACCTCAAATACCTTATCTTTGCATTTCACAATTCCGACGAATGCGTAGATCAACCATTATCTTACTGATTATCATCACCTCCATGGCGCTGGCGGGGATAATCTTCATCCAGATTTACTGGATGCAGAATGCCGTTAACCTTCAGGAGGAGCAATTCGACAACAAGGTTCAGGTTACGCTGAAGAGTGTTGTCAACCGGATGTTCGACAGTCGCGATACTACCGCTCCCGATCCCACGGTGTGCGGACCGCATTGCGATCATCATACCTACCAGGTGTTGTCTGCCATCAATCCCATAACCATGGATTCGCTGCTGCACGAAGAATTCGGTGGAATGGAGATTACCCGTACCTATGCCTGGGGCATTTACAATCCCGCCAGCGGGCGCCTTTTTGCCGGAGAACCCGGAGAATACCACGATCAGCTGCTTGGGTCGTCGCATGCCGTTTCTCTGCTTTGCCTTTACCAGAGCGAGCAGTTGTTGCTTGGGGTCTATTTTCCGGCCGAAAAATCAGCGTTGCGGCACCGCATCTTCCCCTATCTGCTGCTTGCCCTGCTGCTGCTGGTTATGGTAGTTGCGGCGTTTGCATTTATCATCCTGACCATTCTGCGCCAGAAAAAACTGTCGGAGATGAAAAACGATTTCATCAACAACATGACGCACGAATTTAAGACGCCCATTGCCACCATCTCTCTTGCCAGCGATATGCTGCTGAACGAAGGGATCAGCACATCCCCGGCACGGATAAAACGGTATGCAGGGATTATCCGCGACGAAAACGTCCGTCTTAAGCATCAGGTGGATCAGGTGCTGCAGATGGCGGTCCTGGAAAAAGGCACCTACCGGCTGAAACCCCGCGAATTCAATGCCTGCGAAGCCGTTGACAGCTGCGTGCGGCGTTTTGAGCTTACCGTTCGCGACAAGGGCGGTTTTCTCACCTACAAGCCACTTGGCAGGCCCGTAATGCTGCATGCCGACGAACATCACTTTGTGAACATGATCAACAACCTGCTCGACAATGCCGCCAAATA
The DNA here is from genome assembly GCA_022837485.1 of Bacteroidales bacterium. GTDB lineage: Bacteria > Bacteroidota > Bacteroidia > Bacteroidales > Lentimicrobiaceae > Lentimicrobium. Next base: position 4,982 of record JALHHH010000071.1, on the reverse strand, counting down.
TTCCGGTTCGTATCCCGAAATAAGGGTAGAGACGCAGGTTTCCGACGGGTACTTTATTGCATCCGTAAAGGATAAAGGCATCGGCATCAGCCAGGAAAATCTGAAACATATTTTCCGCAGATTATACCGGGTACACACAGGCAATGTGCACGATGTAAAAGGCTTCGGACTAGGGCTGTATTACGTAAAAACCCTGGCCGAAGCGCACGGAGGTTTTGTAAAGGTGGACAGTGAATTGAACAAAGGCAGTACTTTTTCTATTTATTTACCATTAACCCCAAGTAAGGAACCAATCCGTCATAACAATGATTCCCAAAGCGAAGATCTTACTGGTTGAAGACGACCCAAACCTGAGCATGGTGCTTGTGGACTACCTGGAACTCCTGGGATACGAAACTACACTTGCAGCTGACGGCGAGCTTGGCCTCAGGGCTTTCAGCGAGGGATCTTTCCATCTCTGCATTCTGGATGTGATGCTTCCAAAAAAAGACGGATTTTCCCTGGCTGCCGACATCCGCACGCACAACGAACGCATTCCGATCATTTTTCTTACGGCAAGAGGAAAAAACGACGACCGCATCACCGGTTTCAGGGCAGGATGCGACGATTACATCACCAAGCCCTTTAGCAGCGAAGAACTTGCCCTGCGCATCGAAGCCATCCTTAAACGCTGTATGATGCTGGATATGCGCCCCAAACCCGAAGTTTTCATGCTTGGAAACTGCCGCTTCGACGCCTCCAACCTCCTGCTGCACTGCAACGGAACGGAACAGCAGCTTACCGCCAAAGAAGCCGCATTGCTGAAACTGTTGTGCCGGCACAAGAACAACCTCCTCACCCGCGAACAGGCCCTCACCGAGATATGGGGCGATGCCGACTACTTTATCGGCCGCAGCATGGACGTATTCATCGCCCGCCTGCGCAAGTACCTGCGCCATGAACCCGCCGTCAGCATTCAGAATGTACACGGTACCGGCTTTCGCCTGGAGGTGAAAGAGGATGCATAAATCCTGTATTTACCTGAAACTTTTCTTCGTATGACCCTTTCAGATGCACAGCAACAGGTAGACCGGTGGATCAACACCACCGGAGTGCGCTACTTCAACGAGCTGACTAATACCGCCATCCTGATGGAAGAAGTGGGCGAAGTTGCCCGCATCATGGCACGCCGCTACGGCGAACAGTCGGAAAAAGAGTCCGACAAGAACGCAGATCTGGCCGATGAACTCGCCGATGTGCTTTTTGTGCTTATATGCCTGGCTAATCAAACCGGCACCGATCTGACCAAGGCCCTCGAAAACAATCTGAAAAAGAAGACCCTGAGAGATGCCGAACGGCACAAACAAAACATCCGGCTGAGCAAACCCCCGGAAACCGCCTCCGTATAACTTTTGCGTCAGCTGCCTGCCGCTCCGCCACGACCCCCCACCTCCCCGAAGACCAGGAATAGCCACGACAGTGGCAAAACAACAATAACCGCGGGTGCCAACCCGCGGAAGACGAAACCCACCCAATCCCACACCTCCCCGAAGGGGGCGAACCACATCCGGACGGAAATTCAACCCTTTCAGGGCTGGAAGATCGCCGGGATCCGCAAACCTGTGGGCTCGCATGGCTGCGCCCGTGGTTATTCCTTTTTTTTGCACCTCCGGCGCAATCATCCGTGCCCATTACTGGATACTGATTACAGGGATCCGGTTGATGTATCTATATGCCTTAGTGCACCTGTTCCCGGTTCTTTCCAGTCGCCGCCGGAGCGGATAAGCTCTGCCAGCGATTCCACGGCTTCGGCTTCCGGCACGCCCTGCCGCACTGCCTGCCGGCCCTTGTAAAGCGTTACTTTCCCCTTGCCGGCACCAACGTAACCGTAATCGGCATCTGCCATTTCTCCCGGACCGTTGACGATGCAACCCATAACGGCTATCCGGAGTCCCTTCAGATGGGATGTTCGTTCCTTAACGCGCCGGAGTGCCTCTTCTATGTCGAAGAGGGTACGGCCGCACGAAGGACAGGAGATGTATTCCGTTCGCGTGATGCGCATGCGCGTCGCCTGAAGGAGGCCGAATCCAAGAGCAGCGACCTCCGGAGCGTCCAGATCTCCGGCATCCAGGCATATGCCGTTGCCGCAGCCTGCGGTGAGCAATCCCCCCGGATTCAGGGCTGCTTCGATAAGCAATTCGTCGCGGTTGTTCGTATGCACCGCCCCCTGAAGTATCAGAGGATTGGAAAGCCCGTGCCGGAAAAGCCCCAGGGCAATTTGAGAGAGCCAGCGGATGCTGCCTTTTACCAGAAGCGGCATCTGCGGATCTGCCGGCACCAGAACGGATAAATCGGGCAGACTTCCATCGCATTCCGCTTCGTCCAGCAACAGCATCGGGGGTTTACCGACGCTGCCTTTGGTATGCAGACTGGCAGGACTGCACACCCTGTACCCCGCGGGTTCAAGGCTTCCGTCTTCGCCGGCCAGCAGGTAATCCTCTCCCTTCTTCACCAGCACCCTTGCCGGATTTCCCGGTGCCGGCGGGGCTATGGAAGGAAACGGGAAACGTACCTCCTCACCTGCGACAAGATCCGGACGCACCATACGTCGGGTTATGCCGTTTACCGGCTCATGATACCGGCCGATGATAGCTCTTGCAACCGGCAGTTCGCGTTCGGGAGCCTCGGTAAGAGATACCCGGATGGTGTCGCCTATGCCGCGCGCCAGCAGAGCACCGGTACCGGCCGCCGACTTCAGCCTGCCGTCGTCGCCGTTGCCCGCCTCGGTAACTCCCAGATGCAGGGGGTAATTAAGACCTTCCGCTGTAAGGCAGCCGGCCAGCAGGAGATATGCATGCACCATCACACGTACGTTGCTGCTTTTGAGCGAAAGCACCAGGTTATGAAATCCCAGCTTATGGCAGATACGAGTGTATTCAAGGGCCGACTGAACCATTCCCTCAGGGGTATCGCCATAACGGCTGACGATACGGCGGCTGAGGGAACCGTGGTTGACGCCAATACGTATGGCTGTGCCGTGCTGCGTGCAAACCTCAAGCAGTGGCGCAAGCTGAGAGGCGATGAAATCAAGTTCTTCGTTGTATTCCATGTCCGTCCATTCGCTCTTGCGTTCGCGTCTGGGATCGGTATAATTGCCGGGGTTGATGCGCACTTTCTCCACGAGGCGTGCGGCAATCAGGGCAGCTTCGGCACTGTAGTGGATATCGGCGATGACGGGCTGCAGATAGCCCCGGCTGCGGAGGATTTCGCGAATAACCCCCAGACGACGGGCCTCTGCCGGTCCGCGGGCAGTGATACGCACCAGCTCGGATCCCGCTTCTATCAAACGTATGCACTGCGCAACCGTAGCATCCGTATCCAGGGTCGGTGTGTTGGTCATCGACTGCACACGAACCGGATGACTTCCCCCCATGGGAAGAATGCCAATCTGAACTACACGGGAATGATAGGTCATAAGGTGGAATTGAACAACAAAAGTAGTGAAAAAGTGAGGTGCGGTTGCGGATTTTGGATGCATTGGAATACCGGAAAGACCGGGGTTTCTATTGTAGACTTTTAAAATTTCCGGTGCATTTGTATGCGATGCGTAATCAGGCTATGGAAGAGCCCTTTCCATGCTTTCACCGATGCGGATTTTCACATTGCCCAATTTTCATAATTATTACATTACCCGGCACATCGCGCAGCCCAGCAGTCGTTAACCCGAAAAAAACTAACTTTGCCGAACTATTTATCTGAATTGTTTTGCGTTATGACTCCTACCCTTTTTCCGGCCGGTTTTCAGATTTGCAGTCTTTCGAGCGGCAGCAGCGGGAACTGTTATTACATCGGCAGCAGTGAGGAAGGCATTCTGGTTGACGCGGGAATCAGTGCAAGGCGTATCCGGAAAACGCTGGAAGAGATCGGGCTTGGATTTGAGCAAATTAAAGGAGTTCTGATAACGCATTCTCACATCGATCACATCCAGGCTCTTACAATTCTGACGAAAAAACACCGACTGCCGGTGTATTGTACCAAAGGAACATGGTCCGGTATATTGCGCAACCGTACTACCTTCGACCTGGACCGGGATATGTTTGTGGAAATAGTACCGAAAACGCCCTTCCGCATCGCAACACTGAGTGTGGAAGCCTTTGCCGTGTCGCACGACGCCCCCGATGCCGTTGGGTATCACATCCGCAACAGCGAACGCAGCCTTACATTGGCCACCGACCTCGGGCATATAGGCGAGGATGCTGCCAGCTATCTGCTGAAAGCAAATGTGGTGGTTCTGGAGTCGAATTACGACGAGCAAATGCTGCTCAGCGGCCGGTATCCCGAACACCTGAAACAAAGGGTTCACGGACCAATGGGTCACCTTTGCAACGCCCACGCCAGCAACTTCCTGGCACAGAACTACCACCACGGCATCAGCCATATCCTGCTCGGCCATCTGAGCGCGGAAAACAATACCCCGTCCTTAGCACTGCAAACCCTCGACGATGCCTTCAACCGCCACGGTAACCGGCCTGCCCCACATACCATTATACGAGCCCTGCCAAGAGGGAAACGGTCGGAATTGTTTGTCATCCACTGATCCGGAAAACGACTACCCATTTCCGCACACCCCCCCCTTCCAATCTTAAAAACGAGGACTGACGGCAACTGCATCCGCACCAGCTGCAAAGTTTTTTTCAGCATTATACCGGTAACAATAATTATTTTTCATAATAAGTAAATTATTTTTCACATATTGGAGAAAAACAATACGTTGCATCCATCTTTTGAAATATGAAATCCTGCACCATACCAATGCAACGGCAAAGGCCTTCAAAAAACCCTCCGAACTGTTGTATTGTACTATATATCAATACTTTTCATTAAATTAACAGATTATAAAAATTTTATCATTAGTGGGCATTTAAAACCCGCTGATTCTTAACTGGTTAAGATTTAGTTCTTTGACATTTTTGTAATCGCAGCGCGTAAGTATCTCTCTAACA